>NZ_CALPDF010000014.1 GCF_943193175.1 Neobacillus muris | reverse complement strand
TAATATCTGATGGATACATGCATAGCAATGGAAAGGATAAAATAATTTTTTATGTACATATGTAATTATAGAGATACAGCATATTATTCGGGTTCATTTTCAAAATCCCTTTTAGAAATATTGGGTTAAAATGAAAAATTTATGGATTTTATCAAGATGTCCCCTTACATCCTGCATTTTAAGGGAAACCTCTATTATTCTGTTGCTCTCTCGATAAGCTCCTTTAACTCATTGGTAAATCCTTTAACTGCCCGGTTTTCCATGACCGTTACCGGAACCCCAAGGAATCCGTATTTCTCAACTTCCATTTGATATTCTGGATTTTCCGCAATATTCCGCGTTTCAAATGAAACCCCTTCTTCAGTCAGCACCTTTTTAACCATGGTACATTCAATACAGTCGTTTGTCGTGTAGACTATAACCTTTTTATTCATAAAAGCTTTCCCCTCGTTATGATTTATCAAAATATATAAATTGTCTGCCAATCCGACAATTAAACCATAATCAATCGAGAAATGTCTATTCCTGCGCTTTCCCGAGCAATAATTCCCTTATTATTGACTGTCCTCAAGCTAAACCATTTTATGCGGACCTTGATATATAGTGTTTTATGAAGAATCTTCTTTGCTTTTTCCCCAAAAAACAAAAATCGCACAGTTTGTCAAATATTGTTTATCGGCGTCTAGTGGAACAATATTTCCTATCTTTATTGGAAAACAGAATGCAAATTCCCCTTGATATCTATTAAAATATTGTCATCGTGCTGCTAAAACATTTAACTGGTCCTTTTGGTTAAGGAAACTTCTTAATGCATTTGGCACTCTGGTTTTTTCCCTCGTTTTGGTGTTAATGGTTGTTAGGACCACTTCAGCAGCTGCAGCCAATTCATTTTGACCATTTTCCATTTTCTGCATTAAAATGAAACTTGTATTTCCAATCTGTTCAAGACTTGTGGTTATCGTCAATTTTTCGTTATTCCAGATTTCCCTTCGATAATCGACCTCAATATGCACCACTACCGCTTGAACCTCAAGAGAAGTACAAAATCGGTACCATTCCTTACGGGCCTCATCAAAGTACTCAAAAAGCTTAACATTGCTGACATGTCCTCTGTCAGTCTTCGCAACTGTTTTCCACTCTGTATACGCCATCCCAATCCCACCTCGCCTGCTATACTCATCATTATAGCAAAAAAATGGAATTTAGATACCGAAAAGGAACTATCACTATATGAGACTTGGCATCTAAGGTGATCTAAAACCTATCCAGCCAAGTTTTTTGCTTCCAGTATCCGGTGAGAAAGCTGAGGAATACGTGGGTCCCCAGCTTAACCGTTGTTTCGGCTTGTGTGTCTTTAAGTGGATCAAGACAGACGATATCCATGCTGTGAACTTTCGGATGCCGGCCGGCTGCCTGTACCCCTTCCAACAATTCCCGTGATGTCATTCCTCCTGGTGTAGAAGCCGGAACTCCTGGGGCAAACGCAATGTCTAAAACGTCCATATCAACCGTTAAATAAATCGTGTCAACTTTAGTTTCCAATTGTTCTAGACATTCCCGAACAACTGTTTCAACTCCAAGTTTCCTAACTTGCTTTAAAGTCACGTATTGGACACCTTGTTTATCTGCATATTCCTTTAAGTCTCTTGTGTTGAAAAATCCATGCAAACCAATATTATAAATATCTGATCCTTTTACTATGCCGCTTTCAATCAAGTTTCGCACCGGAGTCCCATTGGAAGGTCCGTTCTCCGTTAGATCCCTGAGATCAAAATGGGTATCAAATTGAAGAACTCCAATTCGATCTTCTGGCCGTGCCCGCTTCAACCCCTTTACCATCATCGCTGTAATCGAGTGGTCACCTCCGATTGCACATATTTTCGACTTTGGGAACTTGCTGTGCAGTGCGGCGGAAGCCTCCAAAATATTATCGTGGCAGCGGAAAATATCGGTAACATGCATCGGAATATCCCCCGCATCAACAGCAGTCATTTGTCCCAAATCGATGTTTTCTTCCACATTATAAGTAGTAAAGTATTTCCAGGAGCGCCGAAATTGATTAGGGAATTCCGAAGCCCCTGATGCGCTGATGGAGGACCGGGAAAGCGGCACCCCTACTAGCAATACATCTACTTTTTCGGCTGGCAGGTAAGGACCAGATTCATTTGTCAGCGGCTGAATCCATTCATGAACTTTTGAAATGGTTTGTTCCACATCAGGGCGAATCCAAATAAAACCTGGCGGGATAATTTTAGGATAAAGAAAGTTCTTCAATAAGTTTGCCTCCTTTAACAACCACTTGGCCATGTTTTACAACCGTATCCGTATGGTTAACCCCGTACAAGTATTGAAGTTTCATATAATTATCCACATTAAAAATGGTAACATCAGCTTTTTTCCCCACTTCCAAACTTCCAATCTCCCGGCCGCGGTTAATGGCATGTGCGCCATTTATTGTGGCAGCCGTAATCACTTCAGCTGGGGTCATCCCCATTTTTAAACAGCCAAGATTCATAATAAATGGCAATGAAACCGTTGGGGATGAACCTGGATTACAGTCAGTTGCCAGTGCAACCGGTACACCAATGTCAATCATCTTCCGGGCATTCGCGGATTCTGCCATTAAAAAATAGGCCGTGCCTGGCAGCAAAACGCCTACGGTGCCTTTCTCAGCCATCAAGTACAGTCCGGTTTCCGATGCTTTTAGCAAATGGTCAGCGGTAATCGCCCCTGCCTTTGCTGCAAGCTCTGCCCCTTCATACGGTTCGATTTCATCGGCATGGATTTTGGGAATTAAGCCAAACTCTTTTCCTGCCTCTAAGAGTTTCCGTGATTGTTCTGGGGTAAATACTCCTTTTTCACAAAAAACATCATTAAACTCAGCAAGCCTCAGCTCTGCTACCTTGGGAATCATCTCTTTGATTAACTTTTGCACGTACTCATCTGGTTTTTTCTGATATGCTTTAGGAATGGCATGTGCCCCCATAAATGTGGATACAACATCAACCACATGTCTTTGGTTCAACTCCTTCGCCACTTCCAGCTGCTTCCGTTCCGTTTCCCACTCCAGCCCATAGCCGCTTTTGGCTTCGACGGTTGTCACGCCGTGCAGTAAACATTGGTTTAATCGGTCATACCCTTCCTGAAAAAGTTCCTCATATGTGGCGGCCTTAGTTTTGCTGGCTGTCGCATAGATACCGCCGCCCGCTTTCATGATTTCCATATATGATGCTCCTTGAAGCCGGAGATTAAATTCGTTTTCCCTGCTGCCAGCAAATACGAGATGCGTATGCGGGTCAACTAAACCAGGGATGGCTAGTTTTCCAGTTGCATCGATTACATCAGCATCATTTAGACGATTTTTAAACTTGGCAGCCAGCACTGTATCCTTGCCAATGTCCTGAATCACACCATTTTCTATCCAAACACTCCCCTGCTCGATAATGCCCAGGTCTGACATTCCCCCCATTACCCGTGGGGCCAGTGAACTGCCTTGTAAGGTGATTAACTGCGAGGCATTTCTGATAAAAATTGGTCTCTTCATCCGGTTTAACCTCCCTTCCCGTTAATCCTGTTCCAGCATCGGCATTTTGATTCCTTTTTTCTTAGCTGTTTTTATGGCGAGTTCGTATCCGGCATCCGCATGACGCACGATTCCCAAACCAGGATCGGTAGTCAGGACTCGCTCTAACCGGATTTCAGCTTCTTTTGTGCCGTCAGCGACAATCACCATGCCTGCATGCTGCGAGTACCCCATCCCAACTCCTCCACCATGGTGTACCGATACCCAGCTGGCACCGCCAACAGCATTAATCAGGGCATTTAGAATCGGCCAGTCCGAAACAGCATCACTTCCGTCTTTCATCGCTTCTGTTTCACGGTTTGGCGAGGCAACTGAACCTGCATCTAAATGGTCGCGGCCAATAACAATAGGAGCAGATACTTCCCCTGATGCCACCATATCATTGATGATTTTCCCTAACCGGGCACGGTCTCCATAACCCAGCCAACAAATGCGGGCGGGAAGACCCTGGAATGTAATCTTCTCTCCAGCCATTCTGATCCATTTGCATAAATGATCATCATCCTTAAACTCTTTAAGGATAGCCCGATCTATTTTTCGTATATCATCCGGATTACCAGAAAGGGCCGCCCAGCGAAACGGGCCTTTCCCTACACAAAACAGCGGGCGGATATACGCGGGCACAAACCCTGGAAAGTCAAAGGCATTCACAACCCCTTCATCCTTGGCCATTTGGCGAATGTTATTTCCATAGTCAAACGTAACCGCGCCATTTTCCTGCAGTTGGAGCATTGCTTTTACATGCTGTGCCATACTTTGTTTGGCCAGCATTATATATTTTGCTGGATTTTCCTTTCGTAATTCCGCAGCCTCCATTAGCGCATACCCGCTGGGAATATAACCATTTAATGGGTCATGGGCTGAAGTTTGGTCGGTCAGAACATCTGGCGTGAAGCCTTTTTTAATCATTAACGGGATGATGTCAGAGGCATTTCCCAGCAGCCCGATTGATAGTGCCTTTCCAGCAGCCTTGGCTTCTCGGGCAAGGGTCAGCGCCTCTTCAACATCCTTTGTTTTGAGATCCAGATAGGCTGTGGCGATCCGGCGGTCGATTTTCGCTTCATCCACTTCTACGGCAATACATACGCCTTCATTCATCGTAATTGCCAGCGGCTGTGCCCCGCCCATTCCACCTAAGCCTGCTGTTAACGTAATCGTATGCTTTAATGTTCCAGCAAATTTCTGCCGTGCAAGTTCAGCAAATGTTTCGTAAGTGCCTTGGATAATCCCCTGGCTGCCGATATAAATCCAACTGCCGGCTGTCATTTGGCCAAACATGATCAGTCCCTTTCGATCGAGTTCATGAAAATGCTCCCAGGTGGCCCATGCAGGAACAAGATTGGAATTCGCTAGCAGTACCCGAGGGGCATCCTTATGTGTTTTAAAAACTGCTACCGGCTTTCCTGATTGAATAAGCAAAGTTTCCTCATTCTCCAGTTCAAGCAGTGTATCGACAATTCGCTCATAGGAAGCCCAATTCCGTGCGGCTTTGCCTATCCCTCCATAAACAACTAATTCCTCTGGACGTTCCGCCACTTCCGGATCCAAATTATTCATCAGCATCCTTAATGCAGCCTCTTGGATCCAACCCTTTGCATGAAGCTGGGTTCCTTTATAACTTTGAATGACTTTTTGTTTGCTGGCATATTCCTCCATTTTGATTCTCTCCTCACCTAATTGATTTTATTATTAAGAATATTAGATTTACTAAAAAAAAAGACACCTTCCTTTGTGGATTGGTGTCTAGTGTAAATATATTGGCATTTATTTAGTTTCCATAATAATTTTATTGTTATCTTTTTTCACCTGAAAATCCGATAAAAAAGAAAATGATCATTTAAAGTGCCTGACGCCAGGTGTCTTTAATAATCAATTCTTGTTCAATATGGCTCGCACGTATGCCGAAACGCGGTGTGATGCTGTCTAGTTTTTCCCCCAGCAGGATTTTGATGGCGAGATATGGGAAATTAATGCCGGACAGGCAGCTGATATGAAGGCCGCCGCTCATTCTTGGATTAATTTCCAGGAGTTTTGGCACATCTTGGTTATATTTCACTTGGATATTGAATACGTATGGCACTTTATATACATCATGAAAAGCCTTAGCCAGCTGCATTAACTCATCGTGATGGACAAGCTCCCTAATCCGTCCATCTCCCTTCATTCTTGGAATGGCAGCATATAATTTTTCCTTTGATGCCAGACAATCTATGCTATATTCGCGCCCTTCCAAATACTCGAGAACCATGAGGTCAGGAAAAGTTTCCTGCTGGCTTAAGATTTTACAGGCATAGTCATAAGGAATCTGGTAGCCAACCGCATAACCGAAAAGCTGTTCAATGGAATCCATATGATCCTTTACCACACGGAACCCCGCGGCTCCTTCACCAGTAACGGGTTTAAAACAAACTTTATGGCCTTTCTTTTTCAAAGATTCATATGCCTGCTTAAAATCCCGCACATTATTGACCACATGGTAGTCAGGGATTGAAAAAAGGGATAATTCAGTCCTCATTATTAATTCCTCATACACTTTCGCCTTGTTATCCATCATCTCCATAAGACTGGAATCAGGACAAACCAGCACCCTTACTCCTATGGCTTCAAACATTGCCAGCCTTTTCGAAATCAGGACATTTTCTTTATGGGGAACAAAAATATCAATTTTATGTGTTTGGCAAAATTCAAGGCAAAAACCGATATATTCTTCACCCGATAATTTGGGTTCAATAAATGAATAATCACATTTTTGCAAATACAATGCATCGGGGTTTGGATGTGAGCCATAAATGATAAATTTCCGTTTGTCCTCATTTTCCCGGATCATTTCAATGTAATGTAACACTGTTGTAAACCATCTGTTAAACCAAATTTTCATGATAAACCTCTTTCATGTTGAAAATACCCATTCCATTATGTACCAAATGAATTTATATTATAATCAAATACTGCCTAAAAAAATCAAATAACTGCGTAATCAGCTGCAAAACCGTTTCCGCGAGGAACGGAAACGGTCATATTTGAAAATGTATTACTGTTTGTTTATGCATTTTCTGACACTTAACCATCGGCTTTAATGGACAAGTGGATGACAAGTTCAAACCAAAACAGGGCGGGAATTCATTCTCGAGGCGAATTCCATAATCGCCCTTATGTCTAAGTCCGATACATCCTCTGTTACACCGTCGACTCTTTTCACCACCTGGCGTTCGAAAAAGTTCATTTTTGACACTAGCAATTCTCCGCCGAACAGCCCCATTGCGACGGAATTCTTCCTCAGATTGATTGGAAATGATTGATTAAACTGCTCGATCGCAGTATCACCTCTCCGCATGCAGCATAAAAATAAACCAAGGTCTTTGTCCAACAATAAATCATGATATTTTACGATAAAGTGTTTCACTTTCCCTTGAATAGAACCGGCATGGATCGATCCGCCAATGATGACCGTATCATATTCCTCCGGATTCAAATTGACTTTATCTCGCCTTAAGTCAACTGCCAAAACTTCCCCTTCAAGATTCTCACTTAAAATTCGTGCTGCTTTTTCCGCAGTACCATGGGATGAGCAATAAACAATCAATGTTTTCATAATCCTGCCCCTCCTTCATATAATGGCGATTACATACCTGATTTGAAGTATTCAATACCATTATAAACCTTGCATTTTTGCAATTTCTAAAAGGCAATTGGCAATATTATGACAATTTCTATTTATCCTCCTTCTTTAACTAAGCTGAAAATCCTATAATGTGAGATCATTATAGCTTAATGTTGATCCAAAATATCCTTCATAGCAATGAAAGCGGTTACCACTCACAACTACAGGACCCATTCTGCCCAAAGGTATTCACTAATTATTAAAAACTTTACAAAAACTTTGCAATTAATCAGAAATAATGAATCCTGCTTATAGTACAATTGAAGTAACATATATATTTTTTCATGGAGGTTTTTCATGAATCGCCTTACCGAACATTTAATTATCATTTCTTTTGACTGTCTCTCAGCGCTAGACTTCCCTATACTCCAAGACTTACCCCACTTTCAGAACATCTTAAGCCAGGGAGCTCTTGTCAAAAATGTTGAAACGATTTATCCATCCGTAACCTATCCTTGCCATGCAACCATTGTCACAGGCAACTATCCAATCCGGCACGGCGTGGTCAATAATACGCTGCTGCAGCCGGGAAGAAAATCGCCCGACTGGCATTGGTTCAGGGACTCCATACGCGGCACCACACTATATGATGAAGTCAAGAAGGCTGGCATGACAACGGCGGCATTGCTTTGGCCGATTACAGGCAAAGCCAATATTGACTATAACATGCCGGAAATTTTCGCCAATCGGCCATGGCAAAATCAGATTTTCGTTTCACTTAGAAGCGGCACTCCACGTTTCCAGTGGAAACTGCATAAGCGTTTTGGACATATGCGCAACGGACTCAGCCAGCCAGAATTAGATCATTTTGCACTAGAGGCAGCAGTCGATACAATTCTTTCAAAAAAACCGAATCTATTAATGGTCCATTTTACTGATTTAGATTCACAGCGCCATTACCATGGATTCGGAAGTGACGAGGCCATCGCAGCGATTCACCGCCACGATATCCGACTTGGGAGGATTATCCATGCTTTAAAGGACACTGGAATCTATGAAAATTCCACCATAGTGGTACTTGGTGACCATAGCGCTTTAGATGAAAACAAAGCCATCCAGCTAAACTATCTTTTTCATAAACAAAATCTCTTTACTGTTAATACAAAAGGGAAAATAGTGAGTTGGAAAGCTTATTGCCATAGCTGTGATGGTTCTGCCTATATTTACTTAAAAAATCCGGATGACACGGCCACCTACAAGACAATAAAAAATCTTCTTTTCTCCTTATTGGAGAATACAGATTCCGGTATTGAACAAGTGCTGACAGGCGACCAAGCCGCTAAAAAAGGGGCGGATGGCACTTGTGCCTTCATGGTGGAAGCAAAACGGGGCTATTATTTTTCAGAGGACTTCCAAAAAGCCTTTATTAAAACGGTTACAGCTGAAGAAGCTATCTTAAATAAAAAATATACTTTGGCCACTCACGGCTACTCACCGAAAAAGGAAAATTACGGAACGATTTTTATGGCAGCAGGAAAAGGCATCAAACCTGGAACACTTCCCAGCATCCGGCTGACCGATGAAGGGCCGACGTTTGCAAGGCTGCTCGGTGTCAGTCTAGGTGATACTGATGGAACAGTGATCAACGAGCTGTTAGATTTATCATCTTATTCTTTGGAGGAAATTATATGAGCCGGTTGACAAAACAGGAAAAAAGCTGGGTTTTTTACGATTGGGCCAATTCCGCCTACTCGATTTTGATTACAACGGCCGTATTTCCATTGTATTTTAAATCAGCTGCCAATTCGGCTGGTGTGGCCGCCGCCGATTCCACGGCTTATTGGGGCTATGCCAATTCAATTGCGACCTTGCTGATCTCTATTTGCGCTCCTGTTCTTGGCAGCATTGCGGATTTTAAGGGGCTTAAAAAACGCTTGTTTACCTTTTTCTTTGCTTTAGGAATCATATTTACATTTTTACTGGGAGTTGTCCCAAGCAATCAATGGCTCATTTTGTTAGTTTGCTATATGCTTACTGTTATTGGGTTTGGCGGGACGAATATTTTCTATGATGCCTTCCTCGTGGATGTCACGGAGGAGGAACGGATGAATAAAATTTCCTCACGCGGCTATGCGATGGGGTATATCGGCAGCACAATTCCATTTATTTTGGGGATTGCACTGATCCTTTTATCCCAGCAAGGGATTCTGCCGATTTCTGTTTCCGTTGCCAGCCAAATCGCCTTTGCAATCACTGCCTTGTGGTGGAGCTTATTTACGATCCCTATGTTAAAAAATGTTCAGCAAAAATATTATAAAGAGCGCGTCCCCCATCCGATCTCCAACGGATTTAGACAGTTGTTTGAAACGGTCAAAAAAATTAAACAGTACCGCGCGTTATTTTTATTTTTAGTTGCCTACTTCTTTTACATTGACGGCGTTAATACCATCATTACCATGTCAACTGCGTATGGGACAGATTTAGGGATTGGTTCTACCAGTTTATTAATTATTTTGTTTGTGACTCAGGTCGTCGCTGCACCATTTGCCATCCTATATGGAAAGCTTGCAGATACATTTAATGGCAAGTCAATGCTTCTAGTAGGTATTTTCATTTATATAGCAGTTTGTACCTATGCTTATTTTCTAAAAACAGTCTTAGATTTCTGGATTCTTGCTATGCTGGTTGCTTCCTCGCAAGGCGGGATTCAAGCACTCAGCCGCGCCTATTTTGCCAAGCTTGTCCCGAAAGAACACGCCAATGAATTTTTTGGATTTTATAGCATTTTTTATAAGTTTGCAGCCATTTTAGGTCCGTTTTTAGTCGGATTTACTGCCCAGATGACCGGCAATACGAACAGTGGTGTTTTCAGCTTAGTCGTACTTTTTATCATTGGAGGGGCTCTTTTGCTGAGGGTGCCTGATGCAAAGTCGTTTTCAGCATCCAACTCGATTGCAAAATAATTTTTTAAGCACTGCTATTAAAAATGCACACGAAAAGTCGTGTGCATTTTTGCCAGCATAGGGACTAGTTCACATCGTACCCTTGATCATCGATTGTGTCTTTTATGGCTGCTAAACTTATCACATTGGAATCAAATTCCACAACCACTTCCCCTTTATCCAAATGAACGGCAACCTTATCTACTCCGTCCAATCGACCGACACTGCCTTCAATCGCTTTCACACAATGATTGCATGTCATCCCGCTTACGTGTAAGGTAATATTCTCCAAATTCGGTTCCTCCCTTTATTTTTTCATTAATTTTTGAATAGTTACCAAGACTTCATCGAGGACCTCGTAGTCGCCTTCTTGAATGCGTTCGACGACACAGCTTTTCATATGTCCCTCAAGAAGAATTTTTGCAACACTATTTAATGCCGACTGGGTAGCCGAGATTTGATTGATTACGTCATCACAATACGTATCTTTTTCAATTAATCCTTTAATCCCGCGAATTTGTCCTTCTATGCGATTTAATCTGGTTATTAAGTTGTTTTTAACTTTATCTGAATGATGGCTTTTCCGATGGCTGTCCTCATGGGCACAGCAGGAATCATCTAACTGCTCAGCGTTATTTTCCATTTCTATAGACATTGGAATGCCTCCTTTTCCCCATTATATCATACCCCCGTATCGTAAAGCGAAGAGATTTAGGGATCATTATTTGCATATGGAGCATACCGTGCCATTTTTTAAACAAGCATGCAAAATGGTGCCTGCAACCAAATGGCAGGCACCATAAACATTATTTATCTTTTTTTCCAGGCAGAAAACGCTCTATGATGGGAAGACTCAGGCTTTCCAAGTCTAGATTCAGCTTATCAAGCTGTAAATCCTTTAAAAGAACGTGCGACTCATTGGCTTGGCTGGCTTGTTTAATTTCGGAAATTTCGTGATGCAGCCGCTCCATTTTTTTATCTAATTGGGACGCCATTATTGCCGCTTCCTTCAATTCATCCACCATATGATGGGGTACTTCTTTATTATATTTATAATATATTTTGTGCTCCAGACTAGCCCAAAAATCCATGGCAATGGTCCTTATTTGTACTTCAATGTAGGTCAATTCCTCCCGGTCAGACATAAAAATTGGGATTTGGAGAATAAGATGAAGGCTTTGATAGCCATTTGGTTTTGGATTTTTAATATAGTCTTTGTAATCAACAACGGTAACGTCTTTTTGACTGGCAATCATTTTGCTGATTTCGTAAATATCGGAAATGAACGAACAAGTAATTCGAATACCAGCAATATCCTTTACATTTTCTTTGATCGCTTCAAGAGAAAAGTCACAGCCTTTTCGGTATATCTTTTTAAAAATGCTTTCAGGTGACTTTAATCTTGAATTTACATGTTCTATTGGGTTGTATTCATGAATATAATTAAATTCATCTTTAAGAATATTTATTTTTGTACTCATTTCATCAATCGCGAACTTGTAGGCCATCATAAATCTGGTCAGTTCAATTTTTAGGTTCTTTAATTCATTCATATCAATGACATGTTCCATAATTAATGTTCTAATTCCTCTCCTGCTGTACTGTTTTCGCAATTTCTTAAAGTTTCTAATGCCTGTGGTGGAAAAACCATTCGGCAAATGACTTTCGCCAAGGCATAATAATCCGCTTGTTTGCCGCTTTGTGCCTTTTTCTCAAAGCCATTCTCTACTAAAACTAAAATTGACCAAGACAGCGTTTCTAAATCCAGATCCTTCCAGGTTAGTCCTGCATTATACGCTTTCTGTAAATTGGAACATACTCTTGAATGGATTTGCCTTTTTGCGCCAGAAAGCATTTCTGCCAGTTCCTTATCCTTTAAGAGGATTTCGGGCAGGACACGATAAAGGCCGGATTCGTTGAGACTTCTTTCATGTTCCTCCAGTACTTTTGCTAAATAGACTTCAGGATCATTGGCCGTCCAACTTGGTTCAGGCGGAAGATACTTGTCAATTTTATCCTCTAACAGTGACATTAATAGCTGGCGTTTATCGGAAAAGTAACGATAAAAGGTGCCGATGGCAACACCAGCATGGGCTGCAATATCCTTCGCAGTGGTTTGTTCATATCCCTTTGACACAAACAAAATATGGCCGCTTTCCAACAAAGCATTCCTTTTAGCTTGAGCCCGCTCCTGTTTTGGAATGATCGGAAAATCACCGATTTGCAATTCCTCTCGCTCTGACATTTAACCACCTCGAGCTAATCATATCATAAAATAAGATATTGAACCACAGTTCATGTTTCCATTGACAATGACCCTATTTCATGTAATACTTGAACTACGGTTCATGTTAAATCCATTTCCCTGTTTAACACCCCTTTACAAAACGAAATGATCTTAACATGGCCGATTTTTTTTCATCATTTTTGAAGATGCTGGCCATTGCCAGCAGGAAAATTGAATGGTTTTTTCGAATAATTATATAATGCTTGTTACTTGATTTTAGCGATTCATTTTTTATATACTCGACCATATCGAAAGGTGATGATTCCTGTGGCTAACCAATCTGAATCCAAAAAAATCTCTGTTAATTCTACGATTTCGTTAAAAGGAATCGTAAAAGCCATCTTCAATGATACGGTTCATGTCCAAATTGGCGGCAAAATTATTACTTTGCCGGTCTCTGACTTCAGTTTAGAAAAGCCAACGTCTTAAATGCATGCTTAATAAAGAAGATTCCCCATTCGTTGGAGAATCTTCTTTTCATTATCGGGAAAGACGGGCAGTTTTTTGATAACAATTACAGGAAGTTATGTGGTCATTCACCATACCAACCGCCTGCATAAATGCATAACAGATGGTCGACCCGACAAACTTAAATCCCCGCTTTTTTAAATCCTTGCTCAATTTATCACTGATGGGTGTGCTGACAGGCACTTCCGATAAGTCGTTGAAGTGATTCTGGATTGGTGTTCCATCCACAAATGACCAAATATATGTGCTGAAGGATCCGAACTCATCTATTACTTTTTCATAGGCTTTCGCATTGGTGATTACTGCATTGATTTTTAGCTTATTCCTGACAATTCCTTCATTCTGTATAAGCTCCTGCACTTTTTTCTCATCGTATTTCACGATTTTCTCTGCCTCAAAGTTTTCGAATGCCTTTCGATAATTCTCCCGCTTTTTCAGTATGGTATACCAGCTCAAGCCTGCCTGTGCACCCTCCAGGTTTAGATACTCAAACAGCAGCCGATCATCATAAACCGGCACTCCCCATTCCTTATCATGGTACTCAATATATAATGGGTCCTGATTGACCCAGCCGCACCTATTCATAAGCTCCTCCTTATTTATTCCTCTTCATTGTTATTTTGCAGTACTTTCCTGAAAAAATAAACCCAAAACAAAGTTTTTGATCAATCACAATAGATATTCAAAATTTTGCCCAATAAAGTCCCCGCTCTTCTCTTTAAGGCATAAACTATCATACCGAAATCACTTTGAGGAGGAGAGTGAGAGATGGGCTTATATATCAATAACAGCAAGGATAATAAAATCTATAAAAATAGCCAGACAATACATGAGCCAAATCAAGCATATGCCAGACACGATTTTTTGACGGAGCTGATTGACCAACAAGTTAAGGCCAATGAGACTTTAAAACAATCGTTGGACGCACTTCAGGCACGCACGGCAGAACAAGAAAAATCCCAGCATACTAGATGGAACCGACTTGATTCCCATCTAAGCGATTTACGTAAGAACGACCAAAACCAAAAGGATGTTGACCAACAAATCATCCAATCACTACAATCGATCCATGAAAAAAATCAGCATTTTCAAACCAAGCTGAACTCCGAGGCACAGTTAAACAAAGATCTGCTCGATAAGGTTAACCAGTTAACACAAACGATAGGTGACATGTCAAAAAAAATAGCCAGCTATGAGGAAGCGTCCCAGCAGATTTCCCTGCAAATGTATGAACAATTGGAAATGCAGAAGGAAGTTTCCGAGAAAATCGCTGAACAAGAGGAATTCCAGGGAGAAGTGTTAACCAGGCTTGATACCCAGGAAGCCTTGGTTGATAAGATCACCCATCAGCTTAATCATATACGGTCGATTATTTTTGAAAGGACAAATTTTCTTGCAGCTAAAATCGAGGATGGCTATAAAGTAACATCCTCTTATGTTTATAAATTGATGACTGGTTCAGACAAACCCTTAACGTTTTTCTTATTAAACCAAAAAAACGAAGAAAACCACAGCCAATCCAGCCAAGATAACTAAAAAACCGTTCATGTCTTGGTCAGGCATGAACGGTTTTGAAATTATAAACCCTTGTTGAAAGTATCTGTTAACACCGGAACAATTTGTTTTTTACGTGAGACGACGCCTTTTAGGGCAGCCGTATTGTTTTCTAGTGATACGTTATAGGCTTTTTCAACTGCATTGGCCTTGCTTCCCAGAGCTAAACCAACAGAATCATTTGTTAAAATATCCGTCACAACAAACAAGAATAAATCAAGATCCTGTTCAGCAATTTTAGCAGAAATAGCTGTTTCTAACTCAGCCTGGCGGGCAAGGACATCATTAGTATCCACAACGTTTACTTGGGCAATGGTCACTTTGCTGCCGCCCATTTCAAATCCTTTGGCATCAAGGCTTAAAAGCTCTTCAATTGACTTATCACGGACATCAGCGCCAGCCTTCAGCATTTCGAGACCATACTTTTTTGCATCAACACCAGCAATGGCCGCTAATTCACGAGCCGCTGCCACATCCTGGCCGGTACAGGTTGGGGATTTGAACAATAAGGAGTCAGAAATAATGGCTGACAGCATCAAACCGGCGATTTCCGGCTTAATTTCTTTGCCGTTTTCCTTATACATTTTATTCAAAATGGTAGCAGTACAGCCGACAGGCTCACAACGATAATACAATGGATCACTGGTTTCAAAGTTCGCGATACGGTGGTGGTCAATAACCTCTAAAATGCGGACATCAGCAATGTCATCCGCACTCTGCTGGCGCTCATTGTGGTCAACTAGAATGACAGAGTTGGTTTCTTCTGCCACTTTTTCAACCAATCGAGGTGCTTCTGCTTTAAATTGATTTAACGCATATTGGGTTTCACTGTTCACTTGGCCAAGGCGGACAGGCTCCACATCCATACCTAGTAGTTTTTTCAAATCTGCATAAGCAATCGCAGAACAAATCGTATCTGTGTCTGGGTTTTTATGCCCAAAAATAAGGACTTTTTCCATTTGTTACTTCTCCTAACCATATGAGATTATGTAATCATGCTAATTCAATAAAGAATAGCCCTAAGGCAAATTATATAGTATCATGCTGGAGGATTCAAAAAAAATTTATCGCTTTTTCACCATTTGCACCTGTTCAGCCGTTTTTTGAAAACCCTCTGCAAGCAAGAATGGAACGATTGGATTTTTTACGGATGTATTGATTGTCATAAACGTAACCGGTTGATCCGTCCTGCCGCAAATGTTTGCAAATATTGCATTCAAAAAGCCTTGTTCTGGGTCACAGACCAGATGAAGCTGATACAGTAAAACTCTTTCCAATTGACCCTGTGCATTCCAAACTCTCCGATATAAAGCATAGCCAAGTGGTTTGCCTTCCATGTCGGTAAAGATTTGGGCTTCGCCCTGTTTCATACTCTGCCATTGGCATTGCCATGGGACATTTTCTTGGTATATCGTCAAAAATGGAAGTTGTTCAGGACGTAAAGACTCCTTATGAATCGATACAGCTTGGGTTTGATCTACCTCTCTCATTCCGCTCAAATGAACCAGTTCATCCACGATTTCATAGCCGTATCTTTGATATAAGCTTATCGCCCGTTCATTTTTCTTAATGGCTTCAAGCGTGGCAACCTCGATGCCTTCTTCCTCATAGATTTTCAACTTCTCTTCCATTAATAACTTCGAGACGCCAGACCCGCGATAGTCCTTTGCTATGCCTGTCCCTCCATTCCAACTGTACTTTTTCCCGCCAATTGTCCGGATGCCGTTTACCACGATTGCCACAGGTTCATGCTTGTCAAATGCCACAATGGAATGAGGCAGAGATAATCCTTCATTCGCAATCCGATTGAAAAATAATTCTGGAGTCATCTCTAATTTTACGAAGTACTCTTCAAACCCACGATTCCAGGCAGTAATGATATCCTCTATTTTACATTCTATTAAGCTTTTAAAAACGATCTCCATTTAGCTTCCTCCTTAACCTATTCAAGAAAAAGGTGCCAGATAAAACCAGATTCTGACACCAGATAGATGATTAATTCATACTATGCTCTGCGGCCTCCACAAACGGCCAGGCCGGCAGATTTTTGGAAAGCGGTTTGTCTTGGCGGTAGCCGAGGACATATTCCCCTTGCATTATTGTGTGGATTTCACGGGTTCCCTCATAGATTACCGGCGCTTTTGCATTCCTTAAATAACGTTCAACAGGATATTCATTGGAAAAGCCGTAGGCGCCGTGAATTTGCACCGCATCATTTGCCGCTTCAAGAGCATAATCGCACGCTTGCCATTTTGCCAACGATGTTTCACGGGTATTGCGTTTTCCTTGATTCTTCAGCCAGCCTGCCCGATACACCAATAGCCTTGATTGCTGCAATCCTGCCTCCATTTTGGCAATCATTTGCTGGACAAGCTGATGTCTGCCAATTTCTTTCCCGAAGGTTGCCCGCTCATGGCAGTATTGGACACTGGCCTCCAGGCAGGCCATAATCGTGCCGCATGCCCCTGCTGCAACAGTAAATCGGCCATTATCAAGAGCCGACATGGCAATTTTAAAGCCTTCTCCTTCCTCTCCGAGCAGGTTTTCTTTTGGAACTTTGACGTTCTCAAAAAATAATTCCCCTGTGTTGCCGGCACGGATGCCCAACTTGCCTTTGATCGCCTTGGATGAGAAGCCTTCCCATTGGCGCTCGACGATAAAGGCTGAGATGCCGTGATGCTTTTTCGATTTATCTGTGTAGGCAAACACTAAAACATGATCTGCTACATCACAAAGAGAAATCCAGGTTTTCGAGCCATTCAGTATGTAGTCATCCCCTTGCCGGATGGCGGTAGTTTGCATGGCTGCTACATCGGATCCGGCATTGGGCTCGGTCAGCCCGAAGGCGCCGACTTTTTCTCCCTTCGCTTGCGGAATCAAGTATTTTTGTTTCTGCTGTTCATTGCCCCATTGCAGCAAGGTCATACTATTTAGCCCAGTATGAACCGAAACCGCCGTGCGGAAAGCCGTATCGCCGCGCTCCAATTCTTCACAGACAATTGCTAAAGCGTTGTAATCCATTCCACTGCCGCCGTATGCTTCCGGAATGCAAACTCCCATCAAACCTAACTCTGCAAGCCGTCTTAAAATGCTTGCTTCAAAATGCTGCTGTTCATCCCATGTTTTTATGTAAGGCATAATTTCTTTATCGACAAACTGGCGTACCGTTTTTCGCAGTAATTCTTGTTCTTCAGAAAAAGAAAAGTCCATCATTGATAGGTCCTCCTTCGGTGGATATGTTTTAGATTATTAAAAAAATAAACCAATAGATTATTTCAATAAAAATACTCATTTCCCTTTATTTTCAGATTAAAAATAAGTCAATTTCCAGTTCACAGCGCTGCTATTTTCGAATTATGCTAGTTTATTTGCGAATTTCACAGTTTTATTTACGAATCTTTATTTCAGACTTTATTTATAATAGAACCGCCCAGCCAATACCATGGAGGTAGCGGCTGGGCATTAATTTTCCTATTTAACTGTCAACGGCACCACTTTTTGTCCAATCGCGGCAATCAATTCCGGCGGCATCGGGTAACTTACGGAAGCCGGATCTCTCATAACAGCAGGAACGGTCTGCTGAAGCTGTTCTTCACTGATAGCAAACTCCTTGAAATCCTCAGGCAGGCTAACTTTACGCTGAAGCAGGCGGATTTTTTCAATAGCCTTGGTTAGTGCGGTTTCAGCCGTATCATCTTTTGTAAGGACATTCAGCGCTTCTGCCAATTCCACAGCTCTTGGCAGATACAGCTGAGGAATATGCTCCATGACCACCGGCAGGAAGACAGCATTGGCCAACCCATGAGGAATCCGGAACATCGCGCCATAAGCATGAGCCAAATTATGCACTGGGATAGCATTTAGGGCAAAGCTGAACGCAGTGATCCCCATTAGGCTTGCCTGCAATAAATCCATCCGTGCATCTAAATTGCCTCCGTCAGCGACAGCCACCGGGAGCTGCTTTTCAATGAGGCGAATGGCATGCAGGGCATACGCATCTGTGAGCCCGGTTGCAGTTGGCGATGCCAGTGCCTCAATGGCGTGAGTAAGGGCATCAAATCCGGTGAACGCGGTAATCCTCGGCGGCAGACCAACCGTTAAATCTGGATCCAGAATCGCCATATCTGCATTAATGAATGGATTGATAATATTTGTCTTCATTTGAATCTCTTCATTAAAAATGACGGCAATCGGTGAAACTTCTGAGCCTGTACCCGCGGTAGTCGGAATCGCAATATGCGGAATCGGAATAAATCCTGCATTAGGGAACTGTTCATATGAAAGTCCGCCCGGAATCGCTTCTTTAATATCAGAAAGTCCCTTATGAAGAGCATATTTGACACCTTTTACCGTATCAAGCACACTTCCCCCGCCTACAGCCAGCAAGCTGTCGGCGCCGATTTCCCTGGCATGCCGGACCGCATCATTTATGCAATGGCTTTCTGCATCCTGGGCAATATCTAGATAAGTTCCCACTAATTGTGGACCGCTGCCATGACCAGTTAAATCAAAAATCGATGCCACTTTTTCGACGACTCCAGCCTGCTCCAAACCTTTGTCACTCAAAAGCAGAACCCTTTTGGCCCCAAGTCCGGCAAACAAGCTTGGCACCATGGCCCGGGAATTCGAGCCGCTATAAATTCCAGTCCGTAACATAAATTGCGATAAGGTTGTTTTCATTATTTTCATCTCCTTCACATTATTTTTGGCCAAATAGAATTCCGTACCAGTTTCTTCTTTCGAGCTCAGGTGTCATGGAGGTATGGACATGCTTCACCTGGGTATACGCATCTAGAGAATGCACACCCATTTCCCGTCCTATTCCGCTTTGCTTATAGCCTCCGAACGGAGCATCACTGCGCAGCATGTGCCAGTCATTAATCCAAACCACCCCTGCCTGCAGCTTGCGGGCCACACCATAAGCCTTATTGGCGTCCCGAGTCCAAACGCCGGCTGCCAATCCGTAAATCGTATCATTCGCCATACGGATTGCTTCCTCGACATCGGAATAACGGATAACGGACAGAACAGGTCCAAAAATTTCTTCTTGAGCGATTTTCATATCGTTGGTAACATTGGTAAAAATCGTCGGCTCAATGAAATTTCCGCCTTCACAGCCAGGAACAGTGACTTCCTTGCCCCCGCAAACCAATGTGGCCCCTTCTTGTTTCCCTGCCTCAATATAGGTAAGAATTGTTTCTTTTTGCTTTTTTGAAATAATTGGACCCACATCGGTTGCTGGGTCAAGCGGATTTCCCAGCTTAATTTTGCTGGCAAGGGCCACAAGGCCTTCTACTACTTGATCATGCAGCTTATCCGGGACAAATAGGCGGGTGCCCGATTCACACAGCTGCCCGGAGTGAAGGAATACCCCAAACAAGCTGCCAGGCAGAGCAATTTCTAAATCAGCATCCTCCAACAGGATATTAGGAGATTTTCCCCCAAGCTCCAGTGTCGTCTTTTTAATGGTGCCTGCAGCAAGCTCCATAATCCGGCGTCCTACTTCTGTTGAGCCGGTAAATGCTACTTTATCAACCATTGGATGGGTTACCAAGGCTTCGCCGACTTCCGCACCCGGACCCGTCACGACATTAATCACTCCAGGAGGGACTACGGCGGAAATCAGCTCAGCTAATTTTAATGTCGAAAGCGGGGTATAACTGGCAGGTTTGATGACTATCGTGTTGCCCATCGCCAGTGCAGGAGCTATTTTCCAAGTGGCAATGACCATTGGCAGATTCCATGGTGTAACGGCGGCACAGACACCAATTGGCTCGCGCCAAATAAAGTTATGGGCCGGTCCTGGAAACGGAGGTACTGGCAATGTTTCGGAATATGGATACTCTACTACAAACTTGGCCAATGTTTGGAACAAATCTACCATTTGCAAAATATCGCTGGCGCCAATCCGGCGGACGGTCCCGCCTGAGCTGATTGCTTCTAAGTAAGCAAGCTCCTGGGCATTTGCTGCAATCTGATGAGAAATGGCGTAAAGGACTTTGGCCCGATCCTTCGGCTTCATATTTTTCCAATCACCTTGATCAAATGCTGCCCTCGCTGCGCCCACCGCACGGTTAACATCCTCTGGAGATCCTTTCGCGGCCTTTGCAACAAGTTCTCCTGTTGCAGGATTTACTACATCAAATGTCTCCGAGCTGGCCGCTGGCTCCCATTTTCCATTGATAAAATGCGAAAATGTCTGCACTTCTACATTTACTGCCATGACGAATTCCCCCTTTAATAATGAATTTTTGCTGCAATTTAAAACTGCCATCCTGCCGCTTTTTTGATATTTATAGAATTCCAATCTCGCTGTCGGATACTTTATAAATCTCCTCAATTTTTTTGCCCTTGGCCCGTCCTAATACTTCCATTCGGACAGCCAGCTGCTTCATTGTAAAATTCATGACTTCATCAGGATCTCCGCCAAAGGAACTTACCTCTCTGCCTTCAATCCCTTCTTGATTAATCTGAATGGCCATCGGGGCAAGCTCACCCATTTTGGCCGTCACAAGATCGTATATATGCGGATGTTCACAAATTAACCGCTGCAGCAGAAAAGTACCGTAGCCAATATGGCGTGACTCATCCCGTTTTAAATTGCCAATTCCCTCTAACAAACCTGGCATGATTCCGGCAGTCTCCAAAGAGTTATAAAACGAAAAATAACCGGTTTCCGCCATGACCCCTTCGACAAACATGTTATAAACAACCGAGGCTTCTGCAACGGCTTCAGGAGATTGATCGGATACAAGGCGCGCCATTGTTTCTGGCAGAATCTCGTAAAATATCTTTTTATAAGTATCAGAATGGAAGCGGGAAAGATCTCCTGTTTCTCCAATTGCATTTAATACAAGCCGGAAAAACTCAGTGTGTTTTGCTTCCTCAAATAAAAAGGTGGTCAGGAACATTTCTTCTTCAAGCCGGCCTTCCTTGGCAATTGCCATCATTAGCGGCAGCAGGTCCAATGTCACCGCCTCCTCACCAGCTTGAAACATGGAGATGAGTTTTAAAATATCTTCCTTCTGTTCAGCCGTCATTGTCTGCCAGTCCTTTTGATCCTGCGAGAAATCAATGTCGGCTGGATTCCAGGTTCCTACCCGTTTTGCTTTTTGATACAGACGGTACGGAAAGGAATCCTCCAGCAGCCCGCGTGTGCTTGTTGTTAAAATTGTCCTTTTATCCATGATCCATTCTCCTTTTTTAAAGACTTATTTTATATAAAGGTCGGCTGCCGTCTTACGGAGATGAGTTTTAAGGATTTTGCCGACCCCATTCCTAGGAAGTGTTTCTACAAATACAATTTTTCTTGGGGTTTTGTTTTTCGCCAAATGTTCCTGGCAGTAACGGATTAATTCTTCTTCGGTGACGGCTGCCTGCGGTTTTTTCACGACAAAGGCTACGACCTCTTCACCCATCCGTTCATCCGGAACTCCCACTACCGCCGCTTCCTCAACTTCTTCATGGGCGTTTAACAGTTCTTCCACATCACGGGGATAAATATTAAAACCCCCGCGGATAATGAGGTCTTTTTTTCGGTCGACGATATAGAGGTAGCCCTCATCATCCACCCTGGCCATATCACCGGTATACAGCCATCCATCTTTTAGGACACGCTTTGATTCTTCTTCATTTTGAAAATAGCCTGGTGTTATATTGTCACCTCGGACAATTAATTCTCCTACATCGCCAATTGGAACTTCCTTTCCTGTTTCATCAACAATTTTCACTTCGACTCCTGGAATCGGGACACCTACAGAACCAGGTTTAATCTCTATTCCTTTCCTGTGTGCCGTAACGATAGGCGCGGCTTCTGATAACCCGTACCCTTCATGCACCTGCGCACCGAACTTTTTCTCAAAAGCATGCAGAAGTGCGATAGGCAGCGGGGCTGAACCTGATCCTATGGACTCCAGGCTGGATGTATCGTACCGATCGGCATTTGGATAGGAAACCATGGCATAAATCATCGCCGGCACGGCAGAAAACGATCTGACTTGATATTTTTCGATCGTACGCAGAACTTCTTCCACATCAAATTTGGAAAAAACGACAATCGAGCTGCCAGTTAAGAATAAAACGTTGGTTACGGTTAACCCATATACATGGGCAAGCGGGAGCACCCCAATCGTGGTTCCGCGCTCAGCCTCATTATGTTTAGCTGAATTATCTGCATTGGAGTAAAGATTTCTGTGGGTTAACATAACCCCTTTTGGATTGCCGGTAGTACCGGATGTATAAAGGATTACAGCCGTGTCCTCTTCCTTTACATTGTCAACCCATCCACTGTCTTGCGGCTCCATCACATCATAGAGATTTGTTGCTTCTTCACCAGTCGGCTGGTCGGCGACAATGACGTGAGGCCTTACTGGCAGTCCTTCTAAGGCTTTTTCTACATTATGGATAACATATGAGGAGGTAATGACCGCTTTTGCTCCGGAATTTAAAGCGATATAATGAAGTTCTTTAGGATGAAGTAAAAACATGACTGGCACTATGATCGCACCAGCTCTTGTAATGCCTTGATAAGCAAACAGCACTTCCGGACAATTGGGCATGCAGACCATGACACGATCGCCTTTTTCAATCCCCAGCTTCCTCAATCCATTGGCCAATTGGTCAGCATGCCGCTTCGTTTCAACATTTGTGTAGGTTTTTTCCTTATAATGCAATAGAGGATATTCACCAAATTCCCTGATATTGGTTTCAAGCAGGTCTTTCAGTTTCACAGCATTCACTCCTTAATAAATTATCTGGGAGCATTTCTAGATCGCGTGATAAATCATGATCAGGCCTTGTTGTTCAAAACGAACTTGCTGTCTTGAAACTAAAAGATCTAAGTGGCCCTGAATTTGAGATAATCCTAAAAACACAGATTGGCCATGCAGATGGGGGTACATTTGCCTGTTAATTTCGTAGATGGTTTTTGCACCATCTTCCAGGATATGTAGAATTTGATTGCACCGCTTTTCCTGTTCCTGAAATCTTTGGTCAATCAACGCGATATGATCGAAAAAAACCTCCCCATGCCCTGGATAGATGGTGGCAAGCGGCAATTGTCTGACTTTTTTAAGAGAATCCCGGTATTGCAGCAATGGTTTTGGACGTTCTCTTTCGCCTGGATCCGGCGGTTCGATAAAGGCATTAACCGAAAAGGCTTTAATCAAATGATCGCCGGCAAAACTTATTCCCGATTCTTGGTTCCATAGTAAAATGTCTGACTGGCTATGGCCAGGCACGTGAACAACTTTAAATTCTGCACCTCCAAGCCGAACTGTATCTCCTTCTCTAAGGTACTCCACATTTCTCCAATTTTCCTTGCGATAACGCCGCCGGACAATATGCTCGTCGAAGTTCGCCCCGCAGCCAGTAATAAAATCCCGAAAAAACTGTTGTGCCTTTTCAAAGTCATCCCTATCTGCATTTAATGGGCCGCTGGCCATTTCATGGACATAAATAGGCACATCAATTTCTTGCTGAATATAAGGAATCCCCCCTGAATGATCGATATGAATATGAGTAAGCACGATTTGATCAAGATCACTTAGGCGGACTCCATTTTCCTCAAGCTTTGCCTTGAACTGTTGAAAGGACTCCTTTCCGGGATTGCCGGTATCAACAAGACTGATGGTTTTCCCTATGACTAAAAAGGCATTGACCGTTCCTTCGGCAAAAGTGGTTTCTAGTTCGATGGGAACAACTCTAACCAATTTTTTGGCCCTCCCTCGGTATGGTTATCGAACCCATTTGTTGTTTTGTACATATTTGACTGATACTTGTTCAATCAATTCCCCCCCTTGATATAGATGGTTATTACTTCAAGGGGGGCATTATGGTTAGGTTATTCGCGAAAAATTATTTGGTAATTTTAATGGGAACAACCTTGCCATCTTCAACGGCCGCTACTTCCAATTCACCATCAAAGCCGCCGCCAGTGAATTTGGTAAACTCATAAACTTTTACATTATCTGGTATATTCTCTACACCCTTTTGCATGGCAGCTATTATTTTATCAGGGTCATCCACTGTTCCCGCGGCTTTCATAGCCTCAGCAAAGATATGCATGCCAATATAGTTTAGACCTGCTTCTGAACCAGGTGTTTCACCATATTTCTCCTCGTATTTCTTTGCAAAATCAGGGATCGCTGGACTCTTCGATTCGATTAAAGGCATGACTCCAATAGAACCATTCATCAGGTCGTACGAGCCGGTAACCGCTTTCATCTCATCGAACTTTGCTTGGTCCATGACGATAAATCCGCCTTTAAAGCCCAGTTCTCTTGCCTGCTTAAGTACTTTTGCTGTCGGTTCAGATGCACCGCCGATAAATAAGACGTCTGGTTTTTCTTTTAGTGCATTTGTAATAATGGTAAAGAAGTCAGTTTCCTTTGCAAAGTCAATGGAAGATTCATAGACTACTTTGCCGCCCTCTTTTTCCCAATGTTCTTTTAATAATTCCGCCCAATCCTTTCCATATTGGGAGGATGTTGGCAGGAAGGCGATTTTTTTGCCGAAATTTTTCATCTCGTAATCTGTAAACGTTTTTAAATAGCCATCATAACGAGGCGGAATTCGAACTGTCAATTCATTCCCAACCTCTGAAACTTTCGGCTCACTCGTATAAGCGCCAATGATAAATTTAGGCTGCTGCTGATTGAAAACCTGCAAGGCAAATACTCCTCCGCTGTGCGGTGTAAAAATAATCGGAGTTTTATTTTCCTGAAGCAATCTTTTTGCGTTTGCTCCTGCTTCATTTGGAAGATATTTATCATCCAGCGAAACAACATTAAATTTGTATTTCTTCCCGGCAACCTCTATCCCGCCAGCGCTGTTAAGCTCCTCAACAGCCATTTTTAATCCGTTTAATGTCCGTTCACCATAAAACGCGGCAGAACCGCTTAATGGACCTGTGTAACCAATATTGACAGTACCTGCCCCCCCAGATCCTCCGCCGCTGCCTCCCTTATCCTCGCTGCTTGTCTCTTTACTCGAACTGTTGCAGGCTGCCAGCATAAAGATCATCATGAACAGAATGCTCATTATGAACATAGACTTAAACCGTTTCATTGGTTTTCCCCCTTATTATTCATTCGTCATTTTCAGAGACAAAAGTGTTGAAAGCCCAGTAATCACCTCCTTAAAACGACTGAGAAGGTGAGCTGCCAGGTTGTCTAGACATCGGTTTAAGCATGCAGCTCTCTTTGAGAATTATGCGCCAATATATGCCTTTCGCACCTCATCATTGGCAAACAGGTCTTCTGATGTTCCTTCCAGCACAATGGTGCCGTTTTCGAACACATATCCTTTATCCGCAATCTTCAATGCAGCGTTAGCATTTTGTTCTGCCAGAAGGATGGTTGTTCCCTCTTTGTTTATTTTTTGAATAACTTCAAACATTTGCTCCACTATTAGTGGTGCAAGGCCAACGGATGGTTCGTCGAGCAGCATCAGTTTTGGTTTTGACATAAGGGTACGGCCGATGGCCAGCATCTGCTGCTGCCCTCCGCTAAGAGAACCTGCCGCATCATTTCTCTTTTCCTTTAAAATGGGAAATAGTTCAAATACATGCTCCAAGGAATGCTTAATTTCATCTCTCTTCCTACGGTGAACGTACCCACCCATCCTTAAGTTTTCCTGGACTGTCATTGCTGGAAAAAGTTTTCTGCCCTCAGGACATTGGCCAATTCCGAACTGGACGATTTGGTCCGCCGAGCGCCGGTTTATTTTATTTCCTTCAAACAAGACGTCTCCGGCTGAAGGTTTATTCAACCCGCTTATAGTTCGAAATACCGTACTTTTTCCAGCACCATTTGACCCTAGGAGGACCACAATTTCTCCTGAAGTGACCTCGATATTTACATCATGGACGGCAGTAAAGCTGCCATATTTGACAGCAACGTTTTTTAGGCTAAGCACTGGCACTCCCTCCCAAATAGGCCTTGATCACCATATCATTATTCCTTATCTCAGCTGGCGTGCCTTCGGCAATTTTTTCTCCGTAGTTAAGGACCATGATTTTATCCGCGATTCTCATGATCATTTGCATTTTGTGTTCAATTAAACAGACCGTAATCCCCTTTTCCACTATCTTTTTCATTAGTTCAGCCAGTCCTTCGGTTTCATCAGGATTTACACCTGCAGCCGGCTCATCGAGAAACACAATTTCTGGGTCCGTTGCAAGAGCCAGCGCAAATGCAGTCCGCTTTTTTTCTTCCTGTGTTAAACTGCCAACCAATTTGCCTGCTGCATTTTTTAAATTGACAAATTCCAGTACTTCCATCGCCTTATCCCGGCATTGGGCTTCTTCCTGTTTTAACCTTGGCGTTCGGAGAATAGCATCCATTAGGTTCGATTTTGTGCGAAGGCGATGTCCCACAATGACATTATCCAACACCGTAGACTGTTCAAACAGATTGGTCGTTTGAAAAGTACGCGCGACCCCCAGCTCAGCAATCTTGTTGGAAGGCAGCTTTGTGATATCCTGGCCCTTAAAAATCACCTGGCCGGAGGTGGGACGGTGAAATCCGCTGATTAAATTAAAAAAGGTAGATTTCCCCGCGCCATTCGGGCCGATAATCGCATTGATTTTCCCTTGTTCAACGGCAAAGTCTACATTATTTACTGCCGTTAACCCGCCAAACCTCTTTGTCAAATTCTTAGTTTCCAAGAAAGTCATTTTATCCCTCCTTTGCTTGTTGATCCGGAAGTATTTCTCCTGTTTTTCTTACCCGGGCGTTTGCGCTGGCTGCTTTTCCCGCAAGCTTCATTTGGCGTTTTTGATTCCAGCTGGAAATGGCTCCTGCAATTCCTCTTGGATAAAAAATGACCAACAGCGTCAACAATGGGCCAAATATGAGCATCCGATATTGCTGGAAGTCCTGCAGCATTTGTGAAAGCCAAACAATCAGGAGGGTTCCGACAAGCGGACCGCTCAAGGTTCCTATGCCTCCAACCAGCAAATAGGTAAGCAGGTCAAAGGTAATCGCTATGTTGCCAATATCCGGTCCAATAAAACGAACAAACGAGGCATACAGGGCACCGGACAACCCTGCAAAAATGGTCGAAATGACAAAGACCGTGAGCTTATTTTTCATCGTGGAGATTCCAATCGTTTGCGCTAGGTCTTCACTGTTTCGAATAGCAATATAAGTTCGGCCGGAAAGCGAATGGACGATCCGGTACATGATGAAGACGACTAATAATAAGAAAAACAGAATAAAATAATAATGGGAATGTTCCGTTTCGAAGGTGATCGGCCCAATTGGCGTTGGTGCCGGGATTCCTATTAATCCACGGACTCCTTCTGTTAAACTGTCCCACTTATCAATCACAAGATAGATAATATACCCTAAGCAGAGCGTATAAATCGCGAAAAAATGTTCCTTCGTCCTAAGCGCGATTATTCCAACCACGAATCCAATGATTCCTGTAATGACCAAGGATAAAAGCATGGCCAGCCAGAAATTCATCTCGGCTTTAACCGTCAATAACCCCATTCCATAAGCACCTATGGCAAAGAATCCGGCATGTGCCAAGGAGAGGTAACCAGTATAGCCTGCGAGCAGGTTTAAACCATAAACGCCAATCATCCAAATGAACGCTAAAGACATGATATGGATAAAGTAGGTGTTGGTTGTAAGTAATGGGAACAGGATTGCTAATGCGATTAATACGATGATCGTGTTCCGCTGCTTAAATACCTTTGCCATTAATGTCCCCCCCTTGAAAACAACCCTGTTGGTTTCACCGTTAGAATGATGACGAGAATGATAAAGGCAATGATATCCTTATAATCATTAGAGATGTAGGTAGCCCCTAAGCTTTCGCTAAAGCCTAAAATATAGCCGCCAACGATTGCTCCCGGGATACTGCCCATCCCTCCGAGAATAATGATGACAAATGCTTTTAGTATTACCAGCTGTCCCATTCCTGGGAATACCAGATTAATAGGAGCCGATAGAGATGCAGCAATGGCAGCCAGCCCGCCTGAAATCAAAAACGTCAGCATGGCCACTTTGTTTGTATTAATCCCAACTAGGTTAGCGCCTTCTCGGTCCTGCGACATCGCAATTATGGTCGATCCAATAAAGGTTTTTTTCAAAAATACATATAACAGAAGCATGACGACAACTGCCGAAACCACGATAAGAATTCGCTGCATCGTTAAGGTTAATCCAAATATTTGCACTACCTGGCCGTAAGGCGTCGGCATACTTTGATATTCAGCTCCCCAATAATATTGAGCAAACGCTTCCAAAAACAACATGATCCCAATCGCTGCAATTTTATCGTGAATGGGCGGCGCTTCTCTTAATGGGTGAAATACAAGTCTTTCCATTAATACCCCTAGCAGCCCTGCCACAATAATCGAAATAATGATCGCCACCCAGTAATGAAGCCCAAAATCGGTCATCATCATCCAGGTTATGTATCCCCCCATCATGTATAATGCGCCATGCGCAAAATTGGGTATATGGAGGATACCGTATACGAGTGTTAACCCTAAGGCGACTAGTGCGTATACACTTCCGATGGTTAATCCATTAAATAGCTGCTGAATCAGAATTTCCATAGTGCGCCTCCTTTTTAGGTTTTTTGCTTTTGTCTGCACTAAACTTTTTAGTTGATTTTGCTTGGAGGCGCAGACCGGAGCCGGCCAGTCCTCCAGCAATTTGATTAGTGCACTCCGGCTTTTTTCTTTTCTTCGTCCTGGAGTGTCCGCCAGAGGATTTTTCCGCTGGAGGTCATTGGGAAATCTTTTCTGAATTCTATCATTCTAGGATATTTATAAGCGGCCATATGCTGCTTCGACCATTCAATGATTTCGTCTTCCGTAATTTTGCCTTCGTAGCCTTCGTTTAGTATGACAAATGCCTTAACGGTCTCACCCCGTCTTGGATCAGGCACGCCAACGACACAAGCCTGCTGAATGGCTGGATGTTTGTATAAATAGGATTCAACTTCTGTTGGCCATACCTTAAAACCGGAAGCATTAATCATCCGTTTCACTCGGTCGACCATAAAGAAGTATCCTTCTTCGTCATACCGGCCGATATCGCCTGTGCGGAAGAACTTTTTCCCGTCCATTTCAATAAACGCGCTGCGATTTTCATCATCACGGTTATAATAACCAACCATAACCTGTGGTCCATTAACAATAATTTCACCGACTTCGCCAACACCCAGTTCCTTTCCTGTTGACGCATCAATAATTCGGGCGTCTACATCAAAGGATGGAATTCCCAGGCATTGCATTTTTGGACGATCAGGCGGATTGAAATGGGTTTGGGCAATTGTTTCAGACAGCCCGTATCCTTCTACGAAGCGCAAGCCTGTAAGCTGAAATAATTTTTCTCCGACAGCTTCTGGCAATGCTGCACCTCCACCTGATATCGAAACTAGGGACGAAATATCCTCGGCTTTCAGGTTGGGATTGGCCAGGAAATCGACAATCATCGTGGCGATGGCCACCCAGTGCGTACAGCCTAAATTTTTGATGAGCTGAACAGCAGCATCACGGTTCCATCTTGTCATAACCACCATTGTGCCGCCGCTGAAAATTGGCATATGCATGCTGTGAACCATGCCGGTTACATGGAATAGCGGCAATGTCATCAGGTGCATCGCATTTGCCGTGGAGGAAGACCAGTGAAAGGCTCCAACCGTATTGGCATTAATGGTGCGGTTTGTATGCATACAGCCCTTTGGCAGCCCAGTTGTACCGGAAGTGTATGGCAAACAGGTTAAGTCGTCACCCGTTGCTGTATGTGCTGATGGAATCAGATTCGCAGAAATGGCCTCATTCCAGAGATAGTGGTTCGGCTCGGAAAATACTGCTCTATCTGCCTCAACCTCTTTTGGCAGCAATGCCTCAAACCCCTCTCCCTTGTAATCGGAATAAGCTGCAATCAACAGATTTTCCAGAGTTGTTTTTTCGACAAGCGGGCGGACACGATCATATAATTCCTGACCCAGTAAAACGGTCTTAATCTCACAATCTCGGACATAGAATTCCAATTCTTCCGCTACAAGCATTGGATTGATGGGGACAACTACAGCATTTGCCCGCAAAATAGCATAATAGCCAATCACAAACTGTGGAGAATTCTGCATAAACAACAGGACCTTTTCACCAGTTTGGACACCGAGCTTCTGCTGCAAGTAGCCGGCTAAAGCATTAACCTCATCGTCTAATTGCTGGTAGGTTAATGTGCTTCCATAATAAAAGATGGCCGTATGTTCCGGATAACGGCTCGCACTGACTTTAAGGTTGTCATATAATGAAGTGGCGGGAACCTCGAGTGATTTTGAGATTTTGGGCCAATGTTCAAAATGAAGAGTTAACATATTCCTTCTCTCCTTTTCCAGTTTCTTAGATTCAGTTGCAAACGCTGTCATTATTTGAAATGCCATTTAAAATAAGATCTAAAAAGATTTCCACTACTTTTTCTTCCGGTACTTCCCCATAAGGGTTATACCAGTAATAGCTCCAGTTAGTAATACCCAAAATGCCCATCGTCAGGATATCTGGCCGGATTCCCTTTTTGATTTCTCCTTGATCAATTCCCTGTTCAATTAGTTTTTGGGTATTTCTGCGAAATTCATTTCGTTTCTCTTTAAGTTCTTTAATGTTCACTTCACTCAAGTGACGCATTTCCCTTGTAAAAATCCGGGCACTTGGCCTCTTTGTCTTGATATTACGGATTAACATAAAAACAATTTCATAGAGCTTGCGAGGAAAATCAAAGGAAGGATTTTTCAGGATTTCCTCCTGCTGCTCAATTAAGCCTTCGATATATTGCAAATGAATTTGCTTTAGCAATTCCTCTTTACTGCTAAAGTAGTAATAAAATGTCCCCTTTGTTACCCCCAGCAGCTGAACAATATCTTGAATAGAAGTAGATTTAAAACCATTTTGATCGAACAACAAGATTCCTGATTCCATAATTTTATCCTTCATAGGATGATTTCCTTTCGGCTGAAAAAGGCAGGGTCAGGAATCAAAACTATTTTTTCCTCATTTGATAAAATATGGATTTAAACTGCCAGCAACTCCCTGCCCTTTTCAATTTTGCATTGGATCGTTTTTCCAGGTTTTCAACCTCATTAATGACCACTTTTGTTTTTTAGGATTCGCGTTCGATAATGGTGGCGATTCCTTGACCGCCGCCGATGCATGCGGTAATCAGTGCATACCTGCCGCCTGTCCGCTTTAATTCATAGCAAGCTTTGGTAGTTAAAATGGCCCCCGTTGCCCCAAGCGGATGACCATGGGCAATGGCACCGCCATTGACATTGACTTTTTCCATATTCATATTCAATTCGCGGTTACAGGCGAGCACTTGAGCGGCAAAAGCTTCATTGATTTCGATGAGGTCAAAATCGTCTAATGCCAATCCGGATTTTGCCAAGACCTTGCGCACTGCCGGAACCGGGCCGATTCCCATAATATTGGGGTCCACTCCAGCTACAGCATAGTCTCGGATTACTGCAAGCGGCGTTAGATTTAATTCTTCCGCTTTTTCCCGTGACATGATCACCAGTGCCGAGGCTGCATCATTTAAACCTGAGCTGTTGCCGGCTGTTACCGTCCCGCCTTGCATAAATGCTGCCGGAAGTTTTGCCAGCCCTTCAAAAGTGGTCTGCGGCCTTGGATGTTCATCCGTTTTAAAAACAATGGGCTCGCCTTTTCTAACCGGTATTGTAATTGGAACAATTTGCTCATCAAATCGCCCTTCTTCCATGGCGGCAGCCATTCGCTGCTGGCTCCTTAAAGCAAATTCGTCTTGTTCCTCTCTGGAGATCTGATATTTTTTTACTAGATTTTCAGCCGTAATGCCCATCGGCGGATCACCGATTTCTTTCGGTGAAAGCTGTGACTTTTTAAAGCTTGGCGGTGCTGCGCTATACGCTTTCTCCGGACGTTCCATTAGGTAAGGCGCCCTCGACATGCTCTCCGTTCCCCCTGCTACAAAGACATCACCGTCTCCAGCACGGATGGCCTGTGCGGCGAGATTAATAGCATTAATGCCGGAACCGCATTGGCGGTCCACTGTTAAACCGGGTATGTCAATAGAAAGCCCGGTCTGTAACGCAGTTAATCTAGCAATATTTCCTCCGCCGGATAATACATTCCCAAAAATTACATCTTCAATCAAATCTGGCATAATGTTAGCCCTTTTAACCGCTTCCTTAATAACTTCAGCCCCAAGCACATGCGCAGGCACCGATGCTAAAGCACTCCCCTGCCTGCCAATCGCCGTCCTGACAGCCGAAACAATCACCGCGTCTCGTTTCATCCAAACTCCCCCTTATTTCAAGTGGGGGACAGTCCCCCACTGCTTTAATGCATTGCTTTGCTGGGGGACTGTCCCCCGTCACTTTAATGCGTTACTTTACATGGGCTCCGCCGTCGACTACAATCACATCTCCGGTGACGAAGTCGGAGGCTGGTGATGCAAGGAATAGTCCGACTCCTTTTAGGTCAGAATCGGAACCAAATTTTCGTAGTGGGGTTCCTTGGAGTATCGCGTCCCCGCCCTTTTCTAGCAGTACTTTTGACATTTTGGTTGGGAAAAAGCCTGGGGCAATAGCATTGACATAGATGCCGTGCGGTCCCCATTTTACGGCTAAATCTCTCGTGAAGGAAACGACCGCCCCTTTACTCGCGTTATAGCCAATGGCATTCATCACACTCGGGTCTCCACCCTTTAATGCAGCAGTAGAAGCGATGTTGATGATTTTGCCTGATTTTTGCTTCAGCATCACTTTCCCTGCTTCTTGAGACATCAGGAACGTTCCGGTTGCATTGACATTCATTACCTTATGCCAAGCTTCAAGCGGCATTTCCTCAACAGGAGCTCCCCAAGAAGCACCGCTGTTGTTAACTAGAATATCAATTCGTCCAAACTTCTCCATCGTTTGGGCAACTACATCTTTAACATCCTCAGGATTCGAAACATCACATTTTAAGGCAAGGCTCTCTACCCCAAGTTTTTTCAATTCCTCACTGACTTCCTGACAGGCTTCAAGCTTTCGTGAACATACCACCACATTCGCGCCTGCTTCCGCAAAGCCCTCGGCGATTTGCTGGCCAAGACCTCGTCCGCCTCCTGTCACAATGGCAACCTTCCCTGTCAAATCAAATAGCTCTTTTATATGCATCCTGTTCTCCCCCTATGGCGATGATGATTATCGATATTTTTTTAATTCATATCTGGCAATTGCCCGTTTGTGGACTTCATCCGGACCATCAGCAAGTCTTAATGTGCGGATATTTGCCCAGCTGGCTGCAAGTGGCGTATCTTCACTTACACCGGCTGCACCAAAGGCTTGGATCGCCCGATCGATGATTTTTAAGGCCATATTCGGGGCAATCACTTTAATCATGGCAATTTCACCCTTCGCTTCCTTATTGCCAACAGTATCCATCATATACGCTGCTTTAAGGGTCAGTAATCGGGCCTGTTCAATGTCAATTCTGGCTTCGGCAATCCAGTCTTGGATGACACCTTGGTCTGCAAGTTTTTTGCCAAAGGCAACCCGGCTCTGAACACGCTTACACATTTCTTCAAGCGCCCGCTCGGCTGCACCGATTGTTCTCATGCAATGATGAATCCTCCCTGGTCCAAGGCGCCCTTGTGCGATGGCGAACCCTTTCCCTTCACCCCATAAAATATTAGAAGCGGGCACCCGTACATTGTTATACTCAATTTCCGCATGGCCGTGCGGTGCATGATCATAGCCGAAAACAGGCAGCAGCCGTTTAATTTTTACCCCTGGGGTATCCAATGGCACCAGGATCATGGACTGCTGCTCATGGCTTGGAGCATTTGGGTCATTTTTACCCATGACAATAGCAATTTTACAGCGGGGATCACCTGCACCGGAGGACCACCATTTTGTGCCGTTAATCACGTACTCATCGCCATCGCGAATAATGCTTGCTTGAATATTCGTCGCATCAGAAGAAGCGACATCCGGCTCTGTCATCGAAAAACAAGAACGTATTTCACCATTAAGGAGCGGCTTCAGCCATTTTTCCTTATGTTCTTCTGTCCCATACCGGACAATTACTTCCATATTGCCGGTATCAGGGGCTGCACAGTTAAAAACTTCTGGTGCAATCGCCGAACGCCCCATAATCTCACAAAGCGGGGCGTATTCTAAATTGGTCAGCCCTGCCCCATACTCACTTTCAGGTAAAAATAAGTTCCAAAGGCCAGCTTGTTTAGCCTTTTCTTTTAGTTCCTCCATGATCGGAGGAATTTTAGAGAATGGATCATTTTTGTCAAGCTGTTCATGATACACTTTTTCATTTGGGTAAATATATTCATCCATAAAATCGTTCACTTTTTTCTGTAACTGTTTCACTTTTTCTGAATAATCAAAGTTCATTCCGATTCACTCCCTTTTTTCGCTCAACATACTAACTAGTTAGTATGCGAATAACCTTATAATATTAGAAATTTTTAGAATATTCAATATCCATCCTTCGTCAATTTTCACCAAATTCCTTAAATTTTTTCTACCATGATGGCCATCCCTTGCCCTCCGCCAACGCAAAGAGTAGCAATGCCTAGCCTTTTGCTGCTTCTCCAGAGTTCATGTAATAATGTCGTGAGGATTTTTGCCCCGGTTGCTCCCAGCGGGTGACCAAGCGCAATGGCACCGCCATTCACATTCACTTTTTCAATATCTAAATCTAACTCGCGAATAACGGCCAAAGCCTGGGAGGCAAAAGCTTCATTCAATTCAAATAAGTCGATATCGTCAATGGCCATTTTCGTACGTTCAAGCAGCTTTTTTACCGCGGGCACCGGTCCAATCCCCATAATCTCAGGGGATACGCCAACCGCTGTCCAATCGACAATCCTAGCCAATGGTTTTAGTCCTAATTTTTCCGCATGGCTGGAAGATGTTAGCACCAATGCACATGCCCCGTCATTTCTCCCGCAGGCATTGCCTGCTGTAACCGTCCCATTTGCTTTAAATGCAGGTTTAAGCTTGCTTAATCCTTCAAGAGTGGTTTCCGGTCTTGGGTGTTCATCCTCCATGACGATAAAGGAAGTTTTTTTTCCTTTTATCTCAACCGGGATAATTTCTTCCTTAAACTTTCCATCCCTAATGGCTGCTGCGGCACGCTGCTGACTCATAAGGGAGTATGCATCCTGATCCTCTCGAGTGACAGAAAACCGTTCAGCGACATTTTCTGCAGTGATCCCCATGCCAAGATCACTTCCATAAATCTCCTTTGGCTGCTGGCCTGCTTCCGTATTGGAATCCACCAGTTTCGGATTATCTCCGCCAAACCGGGAATTTCGCAGGTAGATGGGCGCGTTGCTCATGCTCTCTGTGCCTCCGGCTACGACGATCTCCGCCTGGCCAAAAGCGATTTGCTGTGCAGCAGACGCAACAGCCTGCATTCCAGAGGCACAAAGCCGATTTATCGTAAACGCAGGAACCGCTTGTGGTACACCAGCCCTCAATGCCGCCACTCTGGCCACATTGGACGACTCCGTTGACTGCCTGACTTCCCCAAGTATCACTTCATCCACTTGATCCGCAAGAATCCCAGCCCGTTTCACCGCTTCTTTTATAGCGATTGAAGCCAAATCCCCTGAATTTAAGGTCTTGAGTGCTCCCCCATATCTGCCCACAGGTGTACGTACAGCACTAACAATGACAATATCTCCGATCACAGCCTTCATCCCCCCTTTTATAGCTTGATCAATAGCTGTACTCTTTTTCAAGTTGAGCTGCAATGATGTTCTTTTGGATTTCTGATGTTCCCTCATATATCCTCGTAATCCGGGCATCACGATAAAACCGCTCAATCGGATAGTCCGCGATATAGCCCAGACCGCCATGGATTTGCACCGCTTTATCCGCCACCCGATTATAGACCTCTGACCCATAAAGTTTCAGCATGGCGGCTTCTTTAATAACCTTCATTCCTTGGTCGACCATCCAGGCAACCCGGTAGGTAAAGGACCGCAATGACTCGATTTCTACAGCCATTTCAGCCAGCATATGGCTGACAGCCTGATTTTTAATAATTGGTTTACCAAATTGAATACGTTCAAGCGCATATTTTGTCGACATTTCCAATAATTTCTGGCACGAACCAAGATTCCTCGATGCAAGCCCCGCCCGGCCATTCGCCAATATTTTCAATGCATTCACATAGCCTTGACCTTCGGTACCTAATACATTTTCAGCAGGTACCTCACAATCCTCAAAAATTAGTTCAGCAGAATGGGAACCCCGTAATCCCATCTTCTTTTCTACTGCACCTACACGAAAACCTGGGAATTCTTTTTCAACAATAAACGAGGTGATTCCTTTGGCCCCTTTATCGGGGTCGGTTACTGCCATAACGGTAAAAATACTGGCTTCTGTGGCATTCGTAATATAATGCTTTGTCCCATTCAAAATGTATTTGCCGCCTTTTCTTACGGCAGTTGTCTTTAAATTGGCCGCATTGGAGCCTGCCTCTGGCTCCGTTAAGGCAAACGCGCCGATTTTCTCTCCGCATGCCATATCAGGGAGATATTTTTTCTTCTGCTGTTCGTTCCCCATTTCAACTATTCCTACAGTACCAATGCCAGTATGTGCCCCGATTAACGTCGTATAGCCATTGTGAGTCTGCCCGATTTCTTCATACAATGCACATTTGCCGACCATGCCAATACCGAGTCCGCCGTATTCTTCCGGTATACTTAGTCCAAAAAGCCCCATTTCCTTGGATTGCTTCAAAATCCGTTCCGGAATTTGGTTGTTCTCCTCAATTTCCATCGCAACTTCTTCTACTTCTGTTTGAATAAATTCGCGGACATTCTTTTTTAACAAGAGAATATCTTCATCCAATTCAAAATTCATTGATTATCCCTCTCCACACGAGTAATTTCCATTAGTCTGGTAGTTTAATAGATGATAGATAGTTTCGATAACAGGAGTTGGAACAGCTGATTGTCTGCCTTTTTTGACTAGGCAGCCGCATATGGACTCAAGTTCAAGCACTTTGCCTTTCCACTTGTCCTGCAGCATAGAGGTATGATGATTTCTGGTAACCTGGCCCGATTGACCGGGTAATCTCCTTCAACGACCTCACCAATATGATTACAAAGAATTAAATCCGATGCTTTTATCTGGCTAAAATGCATGCCGTACGGATTAACCCAAAAATGGTCACGCCTTCAGGATCCCTTGCCGTTATATGCCCTGCCACACCTTCATCAAATCCAAACTTTGAAAATAGACGGAAGGCCGCGGCTAATTTTTGTTTCAAATGCAGCCGTTCTTCTTCCACAGTTGAGAATATAGGCGGTTTATAGTTTACTTTCATTTGTACAGGCATATCATCATTCCTTTATAGGATTTTCCACAAATAGCAATGAACCCAGCATTAAGAGAAAGTTGCCAATCTTTAGTGCCGGGTCAAAAGTGTTCAACCTTATTCGCTGTTTTAGTAAAGCTGATATACCGCTTCACCCTTTATTACTTCCTTGCCGTTTTGATTGACGGCCAGCACGGAAAACCGCAGCTGCTTTTCCGCTTTTTCCTTTAGTTCTGCCTGTAAGGTGATCACATCATTTAAAAACACCATGTTTTTAAACCGGATGGAGTAATCTTTGAGGAATCCTTCCTGGTAAAATTCAGTAAACAATTTTGCCAAGTTTCCCATTGTCCACATGCCGTGGGCAATAATGCCTGGCAGCCCCGCTTTAGCCGCCTCGTCATCAATCGTATGGATTGGATTGAAATCACCTGAAGCTCCGGCATATTTGATTAGATCAATCCTTGAAACCGGTTTGAGTTGAATCTCCTTTAGGGAATCACCCACATTCAATTGTGAAATTGTGATCATCGGACCAACACCTTCCTCACTGCTTCCGAAATGACAATGGTTGAGGTTGAACTGAAGATCAGGTTCCCTTGTGCATCTTCACCGTAGTTTTCAAGTACCAGAAATCCCATTTCCCCAAAGTTCCCTTTTTTCTCAAAATAATCTTTTACTTTTGAAAAACAATAAACGTCTTCGCCAACTAATAAGGGGCGGACATAATGAAACGTCTGTTCTCCATGGATTAATCCTTTATTAGGCAGATTCATCCCTTCGATGACCCCATATTCAAACACTCGCGGGAATGTAGGCGGAGCAATGTTAGCCTGATAGCGGGAATTTTTGCCAGTTGCTTCATCAACGAAAATCGGATGAAGATCCCCGATTGCTTCTGCAAATTTTTTGACGGCTCCTCTTTCAACCGTGTTCTTTACCTTGTTTGATTGTTTGCCAATCTGATCCTTGAACAAATCTATTCACCCCTTTATTAGCATTTTGGTCCGCCGGCAACATAAATGACTTGGCCGTTCACAAAGGACGATTTCTCATCAGCAAAGAAAGCGACAGCATTGGCAATATCTGCAGGTTTGCCGCTTCTGCCGACAGGAATCGCAGAAACACTGGCTTCAATCAGCTTTTCAAATGGAATGCCAATCCGCTCAGCGGTTGCCTTGGTCATATCGGTTTCAATAAATCCAGGTGCAACGGAGTTAGCAGTAATTCCATATCTCCCCAATTCGATTGCCAATGTTTTTGTAAATCCCTGCAAGCCAGCTTTCGCAGCTGCATAGTTTGCTTGGCCGCGGTTTCCTAGAGCGGAGGTAGAGGAAATATTGATAATCCGGCCATATTTCTTTTCCACCATGTATTTTTGAACGGCCCGTGCAGCATTAAATGAACCTTTTAAGTGAACATCCATAACTGTCTGCCAGTCAGAATCTGTCATTTTAAATAGCAGGTTATCGCGAATCACCCCTGCGTTGTTGACCAAAATGTCAACGGAACCAAAAGTGTCATAAATCTCTTTCGCCACATTTTCAACCTGCTCGGCGTCTGCCACGTTTGCCACCTTTGAATAAACTTCATAGCCTTTTTCTTTTAATTCGCTGGTTGTTTCAGCTAACGCTTCCTCATTTAAATCGATAAATGCGACTTTTGCCCCTTCTTCTGCAAAATGCTCAACAATGCCTTTACCAATTCCGCGGCTTCCCCCTGTCACAAATGCCACTTTACCTTCAAATCTTCCTGCCATTTTTCATTCCTCCTATAATCATCATCCTAAAGATAACGCTTACAAAAATTACTTAAATATATTGACCTATTTTCACATGGCCTTTAATGAGATTTCGAGAAATAATCATGCGCTGTATTTCGTCGGTACCATCATAAATTCTCCACAATCTTGCCTCACGGTACCAGCGCTCGATTGGCAATTCTCTTGTATATCCCATACCGCCATGAATTTGCAGTACCTTATCGACTACCCGATTGCCCATATTGGCTCCGTAAAGTTTTGCCATCGATGCAAGATGGCGGTTATCTTCACCTTGATCCAGGGTCCATGCAGCATTTAACGCCAGCCACCTAGCTGCTTCAAGGTCCACCGCACAGTCAGCAATCATCCATTGAATTGCCTGACGCTCAGCTATCGGTTTGCCAAAGGTTACCCGTTCTTTTGCATAATCAATTGCCATTTGCAGCAATCTTTCCGCTGTCCCAACTGCCCTGGCTCCTACCACCCAGCGGGCAAATCCAATCCATTCCAGCCCAAGATTATAGCCTTTGTGCAATTCGCCAAGGATATTTTCCTCAGGAACCCTGACATTATCAAATACTAACCCGGCTGGACCCCATTCTCCCATGGTATGTATATACTCTGATTTCCAGCCCATGTCACGGTCAACAATGAAGCAAGTGACGCCTTCCCGGCCTTTTGATTTCTGATGAAGTTCTTTATCTGTAATGGCCATCGCCATTACAAAGTCTGCTTCATTTCCTCCGGTAATAAAGGTCTTTTCACCATTTAATACCCAATGATCCCCGTCTTTTACTGCTGTCATCTTAATATTTTGTGTATCAGACCCCGCTCCAGGTTCAGTCATGGCAAAGCACGATTTCTTTTCGCCGTTAATAGTTGGAATCAGATATTTTTCCTTTTGTTCCTCATTGCCATAATAGAGGATATTATCTGCAGAACCGCCAAATGAGAATGGAACGAATGTCTTGGATACCTCCATGTAAACGATGGCCATCATCATTTGGCCGAGGTTCGCTCCACCATATTCCTCAGGGGTATTTATCCCCCAAAATCCTGCTTCCTTCGCCTTTAGCTGCAGTTCTTTCAATTTCCCCGTCGGCAGGCTTGGTTTTCCCTCCCTCTCATTTCTAAGCACTTCATTTTCAAGAGGCATCAGCTCTTTTTCAACAAACCTTCTGATTGTTTGCTGAACCATTTTTTGCTCATCCGTTAATCGTAAATGCATCGTTTTCCCTCCATTCTTACTCTTGTAATCTAGTTTTTTGCAGCTATTTCATTTTATGCTTGATCGTAAAAAACATACCTACCGGTTGGTATGTTACTTATATTTTATTTCGAAATTTCTGAAAATACAAGTAGTATTTTGAAAGAAAAATATTTTTTGTCTGTAATAACCCAATCATTTTATCATAGTTTTTTCCAAAAGGATCCCAGGTAAAAATTCTTAATCTTACCGTTTAATTTTAATGGTTTTGCAAAAGATAATACAGATATTCTTTTTGTGAATATCATCGTTTCAAAATCCTTTGATGAGGTGATTTGGATGACCTACCGAGAGCGATTAGATTCACGTTCTGAGCTTTTCCACCATACATGGACAAGGCCTAAGCGCCAAAAGTCACAGGTAAATGGAGAAACAAGGGTAACACAAAACACGTACATCTTAAGGAGCAATGCCAAAGCACACCATTGGTAAAACAATTGGCATGAAACGGTAAAAGGAGTATCATACTATTCCAAACAGAAAACCTTTTCTCGGTTTAATCAACCGGGAAAAGGTTTTCTCCATTTTTGAAGAAGTTTGCAGCCATTGACGGATATCTGTTATTGATTTTAGATGATTCAAAGTTTATGATAATTACAAGTTTCTACCTAACTAATTTTGAGGAGCCATAATATGTTCGACCAACTAATAATCAGAGACGCAAATTTAGATGATTTGCCTGCCATTGTTGAGATTTATAATTCCACCATACCAAGCAGAATGGTAACGGCTGATGTGGAACCAGTTACTGTGGAAACCCGTATCCCTTGGTTTAATGACCACTCCCCTGATGTCCGCCCATTATGGGTTGTGGAGGATGAAGGACAGATTTGTGCTTGGTTAAGCTTCCAATCATTTTATGGAAGGCCAGCCTATCAACATACAGCAGAAATCAGCATTTATATCCATGAGCAGTTTAGAGGAAAAAAACTTGGCAGGTTCCTTATGGAAAAAGCCGAAATTGCATGCGCCAAACTAAACATTAAAACCATTCTTGGATTTATTTTTGCCCATAACGAACCGAGTATTCGGCTGTTTACCAAATTTGGCTTTGAAAAATGGGCGCATCTGCCGAGAGTGGCTGAATTAGATGGTGTTGAACGTGACCTGATTATCATGGGGAAAAGAATCGATTGACCGATAAAAACTGCCCTTCTATCTTAGGAAAGGCAGTTTTTTATACGTCTTTATTCATTTCTTTTGAGGAGCGGGGGTTCTTTTTCCTGTTCCGGAAAAATGCAATCACAAGCAGCAAGGACGGAATAATGATTTGAAATGGCCAATGAAGGTAAAGCGGCACTATATCCAATCCCTCTTTAATATGCTCTGCATAATTGGATGCAATGGTAACAGAGGCAAATAGCACGATTACCCCAATAGGAAAGCCAAGTTTCCGCTGTGATTTCATTTTAAAAATATCACCAGCACCTGTCACGGCCGCATAAAAAAAAATGGTAATTTTAAAAAAGCCGCCTACAACTAAATAGAGCATAAATAAGACATCAAGCCGTTCAATAAAATTGGCTAATTGAATTTTACTAATTGTTGATAATAACGGAAAATTGGCTCTCTCAAAAAGGTCGGTCCCTAAGGCTGTAATATTAACGATGGTTGTAATGACAATATTAATCCCGCTTAGGGCTATGCCGCTCAAGCAAACCAGTTTAACCTTTTTTGACTCATTCAAGTGTGGAAGAATCATGGTAAAGACAACCATTTCACCGAATGGAAAATTCAGGGTTTCCCCTAAAGCTGTTTTTACCACTGGCATAATACCATTTTCTAATATTGGTTTTAAATTACTTATATGAATTAATCCTGATGCCAAAATCAAAATGAATCCCGCTACAGCTATTAAATAGACGACAAGAAAATATAGCTCCCCCACTCTTGCAAAAACCTCTAGCCCTTTATAAGTCGCATAAATGATCGTCAGCATCATCAAGCAATTGATCACTATCAAGGGAGTGTTGGTATATATGGTAGATAACAGGAGTTCGCCAAAGTCTCGTAAAACCCGGGCAGCACAATACATAAAGTAAACCACATACATTAAGCCAATGAGACGTCCCATCCACTTCCCGACAATTTTTTGCACATAACTGGTAAAAGGAAGATCCTGATAATAAAGATATAACCTATAATAAACAAGAAACACCAAAAGTCCGCCGACTAAACCCAATAAAATAGCTAGCCAGGCGTCTTGTTTGGCGTTTGTTCCAAGTCCGACTAGAATGGCACTGCCCATTTCAAATAAGACAACTAAAACAAATAGTTGTGTAGCATTAATTTTTGTCTGTTCCATTTGGTCCCCACTTCCTAGGGTCATTTACTAAATTCGCTCCAAAACGGTTTTGTCCGGATTCCTTCTCTGCGAATGTACGATTCCACCTCCACATTCACTTGAAGTTTGGAAAATTCCTCATCCCAGTTTTTCTGAAGCATTTTCCAGCGTTTAGGATTTTCAAGGTGGATTTTTTCTCCAAACCCAAAGATATCCACCTTTAATTTCTGCGCTTTTTTGACCGAAGTAAGGATCTGTTTCTTCGTTTCTTCCATCAAAATGGATTCAATTTTTTCAATTTCTTTTGGATTGGTTAAATCAATCGCTGTATTTACCTCACTGACCCATCCCTCGTTTTCTATCTTTACATTTATCATTGGTTTGCCGCCTTTAAATTGGGCCGAAACCTTTGTTTTCGATCGAATAAGAGCAATGGAAATAGCATTTTTCATATCCTTCCATGTTAGATTAATCCCCGTTCCTTCCACCTTATTTAAGATCCAAAGCACTCCGCGGGCATTATTGTTGTTTATCCATCCACGAAGCTTCCCATCTTTAAACACGGCTAAACCGTCTGCTGCCAGATAAGCGTCTGTGGTTGTTTTTTTTAGATTGACAGCTTGGTTTACTTTATCTATTTTGCCTACCACTTTATACCCGTTTAAAATTGGTTCTCTCCCTTTGCTGATTAAATTCGTAATAAAATCATCTATATTAATACTCATATTTTCACCCAGCATTTTTTCAGTAGATTGTATTTCCTTCGTAATTTTGTTAACCGGAAGTTTGTCAAGGATGGTTAGGGCTGAAACAAGATCTTCTGCCCTTGTTTTCCCCTTAGCGATAATTAATTCGGTAGTTGTCCGAAATTCTGGGTCCCGGTCCATCGCATCCAATAAGAGCAGCAAATCCTTCTTAGCTACATCATCACTGATAATCACCAAGTTGGTATGCGCATAATAAAGACGTCTTGAAACCTTCTTTGTCGCAGCTCTTGCGGCTTCTGTTAACGTGTCTCCCGTACTTTTATATACGGCAATCGGAAGCCCTTGTCCCCCTCCTATTTGCCCTGGTGCAACATTGCCGGGATTCACAATTTGAAAGGAAACTTCAAACTTTTTCTCCTTTCCCTTGTCAACACCCATAGCCATCACAAAGGCAAGATCCGTCAGCTCTTTCTGGTTCCAACAGGCTGTTAAAAATGGGATCATGATGACAATGGAAGATACAAAAATTAACCCTTTTCTCATGATTTTTCACCCTTTGAACGATCATCATGGGGATCAGGCGGGCCTGGTTTCTGGTTTTGTCCGATTCTGGCGATATTTCCTTTACTGATAAAAGGCGGCCGATTGGTAAACTGCCATATGGGGAACCGGACAAATACATCCTGTTGATTTCGAATATTAAATGGTGCTAATGGCATCATATAAGGAACCCCAAAGGAGCGGATGGAGCATAAATGGATCGACATAAACATGAGGCCTAACATCATTCCATAAAAGCCTAAAATTGTGGCAAGCCCCATTAACACAAACCTCAGGAGCCTAGCGGCAATCGCCATTGCGAAAACCGGTGTGGAAAAGTTGGCTATTGCGGTTATGGAAACCACAATAACCATAATTGGCGATACGATTCCTGCTTGTACTGCCGCTTGGCCGATAACGAGTGCGCCTACAATGGAAACTGCCTGTCCCACCGTACGCGGCAGGCGCAGGCCAGCCTCCCTGAGGATCTCAAAGGTTACTTCCATGATTAAAGCCTCCACGAATGCCGGAAATGGAACATTCTCCCTTTGTGCTGCAATTGCAATGACCAATGTGGTTGGAATCATTTCTTGGTGAAACGTGGTAGCAGCAATATATGTAGAAGGGCCGATAAGTGCAATCAGGAAGGCAATAATCCTCAGCAGTCTGATCCCCGTTGAGATATCGAATCTTGAATAATAATCATCAGGGGCCTGAAAAAACTGGATAAAGATGGCCGGAGCCGTTATTACAAAAGGAGATCCGTCTACTACTATGGCCACCCTGCCTTCTACTAACTGAGATACAACAACATCTGGCCGCTCTGTATGATAGGTTGTGGGAAAGGTCGTCCAGCTTTGGTCCTCAATTAATTGCTCAATATAGCCTGATTCGAGTAACTCATCAATATTAATTCGATTTAATCTTTTCCTTACTTCCTCGACTATTTTTTCATTGGCAATCCCTTTTATATATAAAATGGCGGTATCCGTTTGGGACACTTTCCCTATTTTCATGGTTTCTATCCATAAATTAGGGCTCTTTATCCGTCTTCTTATTAAAGCTGTATTGGTTCTCAGTGTTTCAGTAAAGGCATCCTGAGGACCTCTGATTGACAGCTGCGTAGTCGGATTGGATATGGATCTTTTTTCCCATCCTTTTGTCTCCGCGCTGATTGCTTTATTGTATCCGTCAATAAAAATAACCGTATTTCCTGAGAATAAATTATCGTAGATTTGATTCCAATTTTCTATGGTACTAATACTCCCGGCTGCCACCGCATGTTCCTTGAGATACTGAAAAATATCCACTCTTTCTGGCAGTGGCTTTGTATCGATTAGAGGTTCCAAAAGGAAGTCCATTATCACTTTGTTATCGACCAAACCATCGATAAATACGAGGGCACCTTGATAATTGCTGCCCTTAAATTCTCTTATCACAACATCTGAACTCTTTCCAAGTTCTTCTTTTAAGCGGACAATATTATCTTGGCTGCTTCTTAGGATTGGCAAATCCTTTGGCAGATTGGGATCCAGTTTTTGTCTAATATTATCATCCTGTCTTTTTTTACGTTTTGTTTTCAAGATTTTAGACAAAATCAACACAATTTCCGCCTCACTCAAAGAAAATTATTGGGTTTTCTAATCATGGTTAGATTAACCAACTTATGGTTGTTTATCCATTTCTACGGTTGATTTTTATGCTAATGCATAAGAACTGCAGCAGTATCAGAAAATAAATCTATTCCTATTTTAAAAGGTGAACCCATGAAATTATTTTTAGTATCAGTACTCCTAGCAGCTGGGTTGCTCATTCTAATTATCCTATTAGACATGTTAATGGGCGTTGATCCATCCAAAGTAGTCTGGAAAGCAATCAATCCCTTCCGAGTTATAGAGCCAGCCGAAATGGTAATCATACTTATATTTGTTTCGGTTTTTTTAATCGATAGCTTTATAACCTATCGAAAACAGAAAAAAGCACCAAAAAAACAAAGTTAATCCGATAACAAGAGTATCTCTCCAATTAAAAGTGTTTCCTTTATACTCTGAGTTCAACAAGTAGACAGAAAAGTCTGAGTGTAGTATTTTTATTTTGTATGACGAAATTTTTTTGGAGGGATGTTTTCATGGAATACCGTCGACTGGGCAATACCGGCTTAAAAGTGAGTGAAATCAGTTTAGGCAGCTGGCTTACATATGGAGGATATGTAGAGGAACAAAACGCGACCGCATCAATTGATAAAGCATACGACCTTGGCATTAACTTCTTCGATACCGCCAATGTTTATATGCGGGGAGAGGCAGAAATTGTTGTTGGTAAAGCTCTACAAAAATATCAGCGCGATTCCTATGTTTTAGCAACGAAAGTATTCTGGCCAATGGGTGACGGCCCAAATGACCGCGGCTTATCACGCAAACATATTATGGAGCAATGCCATGCAAGCCTTAAGCGATTGAATACGGATTATGTAGATATTTATTATTGCCATCGATTTGATAAAGAAACGCCATTGGAAGAGACATTGCGCGCCATGGATGATTTAGTCCGTCAGGGAAAAGTTCTTTACCTTGGTGTCAGCGAATGGACAGCTGAACAAATCACTGAAGCTGTTCATTTAGCTGATAAGAAGCTGCTTGACCGAATTGTCGTTAACCAGCCGCAATACAGCATGCTGCAGCGATATATCGAAAAAGAAGTCATCCCTGTAAGTGAAAAGCATGGGATTGGGCAGGTGGTTTGGTCTCCCTTAGCCCAGGGTGTGTTAACAGGCAAGTACAAAAAGGGCGAGGCTGCCCCTGCAGGAAGTCGTGCAGCACAAGAGAATTTTAAAGCTCTTGGCGGTTTATTAACGGAAGCAAACTTAGACAGAGTGGAATTACTTAAAGAAGTAGCAGCAGATCATAATATTAGCCTTCCTACCCTTGCATTAGCTTGGATCTTAAGGCAGAAAAATGTTGCCAGCGCACTTGTTGGCGCCAGCCGTCCAGAACAAGTAGAAGAAAACGTGAAAGCATCTGGTATCAAATTGAGCGATGAAACTATAGCAAGAATTGAAGAAATCTTAAAATAAAATTGGAAAGCCTCTGGGATGTTGGTTCCAGAGGCTTTTTTTATTGACTAGCTTGCCCTTCTCCAATGGTTTGACTGTGCGTGAAGGCTTTATTTCCCGCCGCGAAAAAAACGATGCTTAGCATTGAAACGAGGGATATCGCCCAAAACATCGTGTGACCGCTAAAATGGCTTAATAACGATCCTCCGATGATGGGGCCTGCAAAATTCCCAATTTTGCGAAATTGTCCCGCCCCAAAGTAAGTTCCCCTTAAATGTTCCGGAGCAAGCCGGTCAATCATCATACTGTTGGATGGGAAAATTAAAATTTCTCCAAGGGTAAATAAAACCATTGCCAAGACAGCGCTCACCCAGCCGCTAACAAAACCAAAGCCTGCCAATCCCGCAACGATAAATAGTGAACCGACAATCATCCCTTGCATTAAGGTAAGCTTTTCGGCAAGATGGCTTATTGGCATTTGCAGCACGACCACCATGACCGCATTAATCGTCAGCAATACAGAGAAAAGATAAACTCCATTTTCGATATTTTTTTCTAAAAATTGCGGAAAATTAGAATCCACTTGGGAATAACCGATATTTATTAAAATGATTCCTGCCACTAAATATCTTAGCGCCTTATCCGTCCGAATAATATGAAAGGCATCGATAAAAGAAGTAACTTTTTTAGTAGATTCCCCGTTTGAAAAGGACATGTTCTGCATGAGGATAAGCAGCACAATCCCATATAATAAGTAGGTTGAACCGGTAATGGCGAAGGAAAGCTTTGCTGATGTGCTCGCCAAGTAGGCTCCTAAAAACGGTCCAACGGAAGCCCCAATATTAATGGCCGTATATCTTAATGAATAGACCTTCATCCTATTTTTTTGCTCAGTCAAATCCGCCATCAAAGCCTGGGCTGTAGGCTCAAAAAACGAATTGCTCAATCCGTTTAGAGCATTGAGCAGGATAAACCACCCGGGGGCATTTGCTGCAATAAACCCATAATAGACGAATGCCAGCATAAATAATGCGGCAAGCATGACCGGCTTACGCCCAAACCGGTCAGACAAATGCCCGCCTATAAATCCGCCGACGGTACCCATCAACGGACTCATTCCAACGGTAATTCCAATAAGGACTGGTGAAATTTCCATATTTCTGGATAAATAGAGCGACAAAAATGGGAGCGTCATAACAGAGGAACCTCTTGATAAGACAGTCCCAATGAGCAGTACCCAGACAATTGGATGGAACTGGTGAATATATTGCTTTAGTTTATTCATATGTAATCCCCACACTTTAATAGACTGCTTTTTCTAGTAAACTATTATTTTATGAAAAAGTAAAGAATTGCCTTTGAGAATCAAAAGAGGCCGCTCATGACCAAGGGGTCAAACCCATATACCTAGATTTCTTTCAGATTACCAGCCGGCTTCATAGAAAAGATTATCATCGTTTAAGTGATAATGAAATTAGTTTGTATTTATTTTTTTCCATAAGTTTTTCTTATGATTTTTTTATCAAGTTCAGGCTTTTCTATTGGTTTTTTTCAAATAGAAATTTTATAATAAAAAAATCAACCATTCCTAAGAAGGTAAGGAGATACAATGGAGAAACTGCGACCACTTTGGGAAATGCTGGTTCATTTCTGGAAAAAGAGACATCTAACACAGATCTTCCTATTAATTATTTTAGTAGCTGTACTATCAACGATTATTTATTTTGCATGGCTGGCCTCAAGAGCCAATGTCCAATCCTTAAAGGAAGGGTTAAGCCAGCCTACTGTTATTTATGATAAAGATGGCGATGTAGCATCCAATGTAGCGACCAATCGGACTGAAGGGATTAAAATTGAAGAGCTTCCCAAGCATGTGCCAAATGCTATAGTCGCCATTGAAGATGAAAGGTTCTATGACCATAATGGATTTGACGTCAAAGGAATTGTCAGGGTGTTTTTTAAAAACCTATTGGCTGGGAGAATTACCGGAGGCGGGAGCACTCTCACCCAGCAGCTCGCCAAAAATGCCCTGCTGTCACCAGAAAGAACCTACAAACGAAAAGCAGAGGAATTATTTTTAGCCGTCAAAATCGAAAAAGTATATACAAAAGATGAAATACTGCAAATGTATATGAACCAAGTATATTTTGGCAGCGGAGCGTGGGGAATCGGGAACGCATCCAAGAAGTATTTTAATAAGAACATTAAAGATATTACGATTAGCGAGGCTGCCCTATTGGCTGGACTGCTTCATGCACCGAATTATCTGGACCCGTACAAGAATTATGACGAAGCCATCGACCGGCGCAATGTGGTTCTCGCCAAAATGAAGGAACTGAACATGATCAGTTCCGCCGAGTATAAACAGGCAAAGGCAGAAAAAATCACCCTTCATGATGGCGGGGGCAGCTATGTAGAACGGAAATACCCCTATTATGTGGATGCTGTGTTGAATGAGGCTGAATCTAAATACGGACTGACACAAGATGAAATTATGACACGAGGCTATCGTATATATACAGAAATGGACCAAAATCTACAAGCTGGTCTTGAAAAAGTTTATGCCAATACCGCCTTATTTCCAAAAGGGATGGGCGGTGAGATCGTTCAAAGCGGATCTGTTCTAATGGATCCTGGAAGCGGCGGCGTTCGTGCGCTGATCGGAGGCCGCGGAGAACATGTATTCCGCGGCTTTAACCGAGCGACTCAATTACGGGCACAGCCAGGGTCATCGATAAAACCTCTTGCCGTGTATACCCCTGCTTTGGAAGAAGGTTACGACTATTCCTCTGAGCTGGTTGATGAACCGATTTCATTTGGAGATTACAAGCCTGAGAACTTCACAAAAACCTTCCAAGGGAAAGTTCCCATGTATAAGGCTTTGGAAGAATCATTAAATGTCCCTGCGGTTTGGCTGTTAAATGAGATTGGACTAGACAAAGGCCTTGATTCACTAAAACGCTTCGGCATTCCAGTTGAAAAGGATGATAAAAACCTGGCCATTGCCTTGGGCGGAATGAGTAAAGGTGTTTCACCTATACAAATGGCCAATGCCTTTTCCGTTTTTCCTAATGGTGGAGAGCGCCATGACAGCCATCTGATAACAAAAATTGTCGGTCCAACGGGCAATATCATAGCGGAGCATAAAGAAAAGTCAACTAAAGTTACCTCCAAAAAGGTGACAAATGAAATGACTGCCATGCTCTTGAATGTAGTGGAAACTGGGTCTGGAAAACGCGCCATTATCCCTGGGATTCAGCTGGCCGGAAAAACCGGTTCCACCCAGCTTCCTTTTACAGGGGTCAACGGCACGAAGGACCAATGGATGGTCGGTTATACCCCAAATCTAGTCGGTGCGATTTGGATCGGCTATGACAAGACAGACCAAGCGCACTATTTGCCTAGCACCAGCTCAGCGAATGTCGTTCCAATCTTTAAAGAAATCATGAGGACATCCGTACAATTTCTTCCAAAAGAGGAGTTTGAGGTTGTTTCTGTCAATGCTCAGCTCGCAGGGGAGGAAGCCTCTGGAAAAAGCGTAAAAGACCAAGCTGAGAAGATTAGCAAAGAACTGAAGGAAAACGCCGATAAAATCGGATCAGTGATAAGAGAAAACGCGCCAGGCTGGAAAGACAAACTGAACAATACAATCAATCAAGTTGGTGAAGCGGTAAATTCATTGATTGGAAAACTTAAAAACCTACAAGAATAGCACGCCCCTTGGGCGTGCTATTCTTTCATAATTGTTAGTGGATGAAACAAATCACTGGCCAGATTCCTCACATTCTCTCCTTGACTTTCGGAAAAAGCCGCAATAAAGCAGGCTGCAGGTCCAGAGGATTTAAGAATATTTACGTCGCATACCACATTATCTTCTTCAATCCATTGATCAGGAAAAATTTGATTCAATTCATGAAGGACCCCCTTCGAACCAACTGGCCATGTCACCACTTCACCTAATAAATTGATTTCCTGAAACAAGGACAACGATGCAATGTGGTCCTTCTGCTCAATTACCTCATCTCCTACTAGCGGCAAGCCAATGACAGCTAGTTTCATATCATCAAAATCCGGTATTTCTTTTGCATCGCTGCATGCTTTTTTTCCAATTACGACCAATCCAACCGCTGATTGCAATAAAGGAAAATTGCTTTCTGTACTGCCTGTAATGGGAACATCGGCCAATCCGAGTTCACGTAAACCCGCTCGAATCCCCTCTTCAAGCTCAGTCCATGGTTCGTTACCGCAAAAATTGTGAAGCACTACGGAAATAATTTTGCCTCCTGAAGCGATGCACTCCATACTGGCAGTGCGAAAGGAATAATAGGCAACCGTCTGGTATGGGACATGAACAAGGTCTTCCGCCTTCATGCCTATGCCGCCGCTGTTATCACTAGCCAAAATCAGACAATCTCCCCCGCCTATTGTAATTTCAATGGCATTTCTCATCATTTTGCATCCTTTCATGAAAGCCATGGGCCGCCACTCTTTCAAGGCGGGGCACCAGAACTAGAGCGATGAAAATGTTAAGTATCGATCCAGTTACTAAAGATGGGATCATTCCGACAAAAAAGCCCATATTGATTAAGAAGATAAACGGCAGTGGGGCAATAATTGAATTTCCTAGAACAAATACAGTACTGGAGATCAGTTTATGTTTTTTATGAAGGATCCCAAACAACCAGACTAATACCGCCATTTCACCAGCAATCAAAAAGTGCAGCAGTCCTAACGGGAATCCACTTAGCATGGCCGACAACAAATGTCCCAATGCGCCAACAATGGCACCTGGCGCTCCCCCCAAAAGGGCGGCAGCCAATAACGCTGGAAAGCTATCAAGAGCGACACTGCCAATGAGAGCTGGTATCTTTATCGCCGCTCCAGCCACAGACAAGGCAGTAAACATCGCCAGCCAGCTTAGTCTTTTTGCTTTATTTTTCATCTTTCCGCTTCCCATCCCTAAACACCTTGGCACTGCGAATATATTCAACATCCTTCACATTCAGGCGAAAATTAATGACCCTTGCCAATGCAAAAAAATAGTCTGAGAGCCGGTTTAAATAGGAAAGCGCAAGTGGCGGCGTTACCGGGTCTTCCTTCATCAGTTTGACCGTCAGCCGTTCTGCCCTCCTGGTTACAGTGCGTGCTATATGGATGGATGCGGCAGGCTTTGTTCCACCAGGCAGAATAAACCGCTCCAATTCTGGGGCTTCTTTAATAAATTCATCAATTCTTTTTTCTAGGTAATCAATGGATTCCTGCTGCAGCTTTAATTGCCGTTTTTCAGTGATATTGGCAAGGTCCCCGCCGCAGTCAAATAATTCATGCTGAATTTTTTCCAGATCTTCAACCACATCCTTGAACAACTCTGTATCCAATTGTGTCATGGCCTGGCCGACAAAACCATTCACCTCATCTACCGTTCCATAAGCCTCCACCCGCGTATCATCCTTGTCGACTCTTCCTCCTATAATACTCGTTTTTCCTTTGTCCCCAGTTCTCGTATATATTCTCATCCGTTCTCTCCTCCTTTAATTGTCTGGTTAATCCCGTACCATATCAAATCTACTTTGTCCGCCTTTGCTGCTAAGTCTTGAAATGCCCATCCCGCAGCATCACGCCAAATCCTATTCTCCTTTTCGATTGGGACAATTCCTTTCATGATATCTGTTCCGATAATGATTAGCTGGTGTTGTTCCTGTTCTTTTTCCCAACGTTCCCAATTGATCAAACATTGATCCCAGATTTCACGGCACTTACCAGCATCATATTGGTCAGTTAACCGCTTTATCCAAATCTCTATGCCTTCTAAAACAAGCAGCTCCACATCCTTTTCCTTTAATTCTACTGGCAGAACATGGCCGTCATAGGCAGAAAGCCAACTGTCAGTTTCCATGAAAGTATAACTACGTTTCACCCATGCCCGTTTACCATTAAAGGCACCTCCTGTAATAAAGTGCACCTTTCACCCCTCCTTAAACTATCAAGTGTAAAGCATAATTCAAAACCTTGGTAATAAGGGGTGTGCCAGCTCCAAAAATCCTGTTCTCTAGGAGCATATACGGATAGCAAATATTTAATAACCCCTCCATGTGTTATAACTGCACAGCTCTGCAGTTTTTTTGAAATCAACTCCGCTGTAAGCTTCTTCCATCCGGATTGGACCCGGCTGCTGAATTGCTCGAATGACTCTCCTTTTGGCGGGCATATGTGGAAAGGATCCGACAGCCACCGCTGGTAATGCTCTATTGATTTCAGTTGCTCATAGGTTTTCCCTTCCCATTCTCCGAAATCCATTTCCCTGAATTCCTTAAGCAATTGAAAATGTGATGGGGAAAATAAACGTTTGGCTGTCAATACACACCGCTGCAAATCGCTGGAAAAATATCCTTCATATTCCTTGCTGCAGGCCAGTCTCGCTGCCTCTTGGCACAATGGTGAATCATTCCAGCCTAAATACGCTTTTCGTTGATTTTCTACTGTCATGCCATGACGAAATAATGCAATAACCACACGGTCATCCATAACACCAGCTCCGTCCCTTCTACAGAAGCACCTAACACATCTCCCGTAATTCCTCCAAACCATTTGACTGATTTGTGTCTGCAAAAATGCAAGCAATAAGCCGCTGCACCAGCCAGCACACCTGCAAGCAAAAACTTTATATCTAAAAGCACTACAGCTATAAAAAATAGGAGTAAATAGATAGGATAAATCCATAGAACTCTAGCTGTCGCAGCCTCTTGAAACAAATGGCCGAGCCCCTCCTGTTTTACAGCTTGAACGGTTAACAGCAGAACCCCCATGACCATTTTGCTAAAAAAAGGAATGCTGGCTATTAAAATGAATAATAGAGGCTGCAGATTGCTCGTTATTTCGTAGATAAAAAGAAACCGGCTGCTTAAAAGAATAATGATAGACAGAACGCCGAACGCGCCTATTCTCGGGTCCTTCATAATTTCCAATCTTTTTTCTTGATTCCGAAAGGAAAAATAAGCATCACTCGCATCCATCCAGCCATCCAGATGAATGCCCCCTGTCAACAGAATTGTCAGCAGCCATAGCAGAAAAGCGAAAGCCAGATGTGAGAAGGGTGTCAATTCAACCATACTATGCATGAATAGGGCGTAAATAATCCCCTGCAGCAATCCCAACAGCGGAAAAGCTTGAATGGTCCGTTTTAGGTGCTCCTCATCCATTGGAAATGCTTTAGGAATTGGTATCACTGTAAAAAATTGCAGCCCAATCAAAAAGCCTTTAAAAAATTTCATATTTGACTGCCCCATTGGCCAAGGATTGCTTTTACTAAATTCCAGTTTAGATGGTCTTTTAGCTTTACTGCAAGTTCATCGAAACTTCTATCCTTGTAATCATTAATTTTATTTATCTCTCGTTCAGGAATCCCTTTTCTTCTGCGGATATGATTTAGCCATTGGTTTCTCCATGCATCATTATGGAACAAATGGTGAAAATACGTTCCAATAATCCTCCCGCCTTCACCGAAATAGCCTTCCTCTCTGCCCGCTTCAGTGACTAAAAAAGGATGGGCCGATTCCATTAAAATCGTTCTGCCTAGATGGATTTCATAGCCTTCCAAAGCTTCTTCTATCTCTAGGCCTGTATTTGGATGGCAGTGAGCTGTTACTCTGATCGTCTCTTTTTCTTTGTGCAAAAATCGTCCTTGCCGGGATCACCCCTAATCCTGGCACTTTGCTATTAGGAACTCCTGTATCGGAACCCGCTTCATCGATAATTTCTTTACCAAGAATTTGATAACCGCCGCAAATGCCGGCTGTATATCCGCCGCCTTTAACGTGTTGCAGGATGCACTTATCGAGACCCATTTCCCTAAGTTTTTTTAAATCCCAAATCGTACTTTTAGTTCCCGGAATGATAACTGCATCAGGCTCGCCAAATTCATCTGCCTTTTTAACCCAACGAACCCTGACATCCTCTTCAAATAAAAAGGGTTCCAAGTCGGTGTAATTCGAAATAAACGGCAGATGGATAACAGCCAAATCAATGGCACCTGTACTTCGCTTAGTGAATTGCTCACTGATGGACAATGAATCTTCCCCGTCAACCATATGATGGTCGATAAACGGGACCACCCCCAAAACTGGTATGCCGGTTCTTTCCTCCAGCCAATTGATTCCATCTTCAAACAAGCTGAGGTCACCGCGGAACTTATTAACGACTATCCCAACAACCCGCTCCCGCTCCTTTGGCTCAAGCAGTTCAAGGGTACCGATAATGCTGGCAAATACCCCGCCTCTGTCTATATCTGCCACCAGCACGACAGGCACATCAGCCAGTTCTGCCACCCTCATGTTTACAAGCTCGCGTTCTTTCAGATTAATCTCTACTGGACTGCCGGCTCCCTCAATTACGATGAAGTCATATTCCTTCTCCAAGCGCTTGAGCGATTGTTTAATGACCTCAATTCCCCGCGTATAGAAGCTGTCTCGGTACTCTCTCCCGGAAAGTGTTTCGATGGCTTTTCCTAAATAAACAACCTCTGACTCTTGATTCGAGCGGGGTTTTAATAAAATCGGGTTCATCCAGACGGCTGCATCCGTTTTGGCCGCCTCTGCCTGAATGCCCTGTGCCCTTCCTATCTCATTCCCATCCTTTGTCACATACGAATTATTGGACATATTTTGCGACTTGAACGGGGCGACCTTTAGGCCCTCATTTGCAAAGATCCGGCACAGGGCGGTCACAATGAAACTTTTTCCTGCATCAGAGGATGTCCCTTGAATCATTATTCCATTCATTCCTTCACCCCTTTCATCAAAATAGGAATTCCTGCTTCGATTAAATAGGCTTGATCAGCCTCAAAAACAAATTGCTGATGCAGCTGTCCCAAAAGACTTCCATATGTAAAAACAAGCTCTTTTCCTGCTAAAGCCTCATGCAATACTTCATTGCTTACTAGAATAAAAGCCTTGGCACGCTTCCTAATTTCATTTACTCCAGTTAAAATGTTTTTTTCTACTTCCCTTAAAAATTCAGGGTTCCAGGTTTGTCCGCTTGAAAACAATTCATTGTTCAAAAGTGTGGTGACACAATCCAATAACACAATATCCTGTTGGCGAATTTGATTTGCGGCCTCCCCAATTCGTAATGGCTTCTCAATTGTTCTCCAGTGCTGTTCTCCTAGGTTCCGATCCTGTTTATGTTTTTGGATTCTTTCCATCATCTCGGTGTCAGACGGAACACCAGTTGCTAAATAAGTTAACTGGCCTCCAGTTTGCTTGACGAAATCAACTGCCAGTTTCTCCGCGAAATGGCTTTTGCCGCTGCGGACGCCTCCAGTTACAAAGACGAAGGATGGCACATGCGCCAATGCCTAAGCACCTCCATCAGTTGATCATTATCCTCTTTGCCCTTAATGGCAAAGCGCAGCCATTGCCCTTCCAATCCCGGAAAATTGAAGGTATGGCGTGGAATAATGCCATACTGCAATAGATAGTTAAACAACTCGAATTGATTCTCACAATTCGGATCCCTAAAGAGATAAAAATTCACTTTTGAAGCGGAGACTTGAAATTGGCAAGCCATATAAAATTGAAACAATCGGTTCCTTTCTTGGGCAATAAACTCTTTCGTTTTCAATAAAAAAGAGTCGGCCTTCAAACAAAGCACGCCTGCTTCTAAAGCAATCGAATTAATACTCCAATGGGACTGCAGATAGCTTAGCTCTGCAATAACAGCCGGTGAGGCTGCTAAATAACCCAGCCGAATCCCGGGAATCGCAAACATCTTGGTCATTGAGCGAATAATCAGTAATTTAGAATATTGGTGGATGTATGGAAAGCAAGAATCATATTCTTCTAGGAAATCATAAAAGGCTTCATCCACTATCACGATACATGACAGTTTTTCACATTCCTCAAGGATAGACAATAGCAATGGCGAAGAAAATGGAATGCCAGTTGGATTGTTGGGATTACATAAAAATACGGCATCAGCCGTTGCGGCTTTGGAACGAAATTCATCCAAATCAAACGAAAAGTCTGGCTCTTTTAATTGATGATAAATAACCTCGCAGCCATTGGCCCTGCAGGCTGCCTCATATTCAGAGAATGCGGGCTGGATAATCAGAACCTTTTTACCCGCCAGCTTTCTCCCAACAAGCGCAATCAGCTCGGCTCCGCCATTGCCAATCATTAATGATTCCACAGGAATTCCTTCCTTTTCGGCAATTGCCTCCTTAAGTTTTAATCCATATGGGTCTGGATAGGTCAAAATGTCTTGATAAAACCCATTCCAGTTTTCCTTAATGGACTCTGGAGGTCCAAGCGGATTAATATTCGCGCTGAAATCGATAAATTTATCTGGCAGCGCTAGATTCAATGCTTCATATAAGTACTGCGGATTAGCGCCATGTGAAGGCAGCTTCAAGGGATATCCCTCCAATCCATATAAATAGGATAAATAAAAATACGGTTTTCCTTAATATAACATTTGCCTGAATGATGTGCTCCGGCTGAATCGGCTGCAGAGAATCCCCCATTTTAGCCCTGTTCGACACTATACCTTTATAATAATTAATCCCCCCCAGCTGGACTCCAAGTATGGCTGCTACTGCCGCTTCCCCCCAACCGCTGTTCGGACTTGGGTGCTTCGCTGCATCGCGGAACAAGATAGCCCACGCTTTGCGTCGATTGCAAAGAAGCGGCCGGCTGCTTAAAAGCATCATCATTCCCGTTACCCTGCTGGGAATCCAATTCATGACATCATCCCATTTGGCAGAAGCCCAGCCAAATTCTCTATATTTTTCATTTACGTGCCCCACCATCGAATCACAAGTATTGACTGCCCGGTATACCATGGCAAGCGGCGCTCCACCGAGCAATGCCCAAAATAGCGGAGCCGTTACCCCATCACTTGTATTTTCAGCCACCGTCTCAATTGCCCCTCTGGCGATTTCTCCTTCCTCCAATTGCTCTGTATCTCGGCCGACAATATAAGAAAGCTTTTTCCGCGCTTCTGCCAAATCGCCATTCGTTAACGGCTGATAAACAGCCATGGAAGCTTCCTGCAAACTTTTTTGGGCAATAGTCGAAGCAATGATCGCTGCTTCCAAAGCAATACCCAGATAGGGGTGTACATGGTAAGCGAACAGAATAAGAAGGATGGAGGCAGCCATGACTGTTAACATAATTACCAGCAGCATGGCAATGCCTTTCCCTTTCCTCGCCTTTCCTCTATTCCAGCGGTTTTCCAGGAACGAAATGAGCGAGCCGATCCATCTGACCGGATGAGGCCAATTGGGCGGATCCCCTATTAACAGATCCAATAAGCAGGCAAGAGAGATGGAAATTATGTGGTTCAAAAACATAGCGATTTCCTTTTTAGCGATTTTTGAATGGCAGCAGATGTGCACTCATAAACCCCTTTTCCAATCAGCTTGCCCAGAGGTGTAATCGTTCCAGCAAAATCCAATTTTCTGCCCGCCTGTGCCGCAGCAACCAAAATACTGTCAGTGGATGTACCTGTTGCAATCGTGCCTGTCATCGTATCTGCTACTTTTAGATCGGTCATTGCTTTTGCCTTTGCCTCCGTTGCGGTCATGATGCTTTGGATAAATGCTGCGTCTGTCAGCTCTCCATTAACAAAGATCCAGGTATTAATCGTGCCCGGAACAAGCCTGTAAGTATGCGCCTCACTTTGGGATACGTCTATGGCATTTCCAACTCCCGCTGTTACTGCAACAAAAATGGAGAAACCCTCACCAGCTATTCCCTTAAACACCACATCCTCAAGGTAGACGGCTGTCATCATTCCTACGGTATCTGCTGGTTCATAACCCTTTGACCGCAAAAATCCAGCCATTTCCTGAATAGGGTCACTGCAGTTATAATTCTTATCTACATGCCGATTGACAAAAGTTCGATGCCAGCCGGTTCCAGAACCAATCACACCGGAGGACATTGTTCGCAAATAGACAGGAGATTTTAGCGTAATCAACTCTGGTGTAACCGACAGCATCGATTCGTTTATCTCAATCGGACTGTTTTTCCTTTGAAAATCCGGCAGCAGCACCATTTGCGGTGCGGCAACAGTCGGGTGTGGCTGCTGTTGAATACTGGTTTGGTAGACCTCCCTGATTCTTTCCTCCTTTAACACTTCGGCAGGAACATGTTGTATATGAATCGTTCCTTTTTCCAAAAGGAGCAGCCGGCTGCAATACAGTCCTGCCAAGTTTAAATCATGAAAAATCGAGATGACCGTTAATTTGTTTTCAGTGGTCCAATGTATTAATAGGTCGAGCAATTCTTTTTGATAGGATAAATCCAAGTGATTGGTCGGCTCATCCAGCAAGAGAATTTCCGGTTCTTGGGCAAGAGCCTGCGCCAGAAAAACCCTCTGTTTTTCACCTCCTGAAAGGGCTTGGATGTTTTTATCCTGAAAAGCACCGACCCCTACCTGTTCCATAACCCTTTGGACCACTGCTTCATCCTGTTTGCTCCATGTTTGAAATATTCCTTTTTGGTGAGCATAGCGCCCAAGTGCCACTGTTTCTTTGACGGTATAAGAAAAGGATTCCGCTGAATGCTGGGACAGGACAGCCACTTTCTGGGCAAGCTGTTTCTGGCTGTAATCCTGAAGCTTTTTCCCTCCGATCAAAATTTCGCCTGATTGGATGGGCAAAACACCGCTGATCATTTTTAAAAGAGTCGTCTTTCCGCTTCCATTAGGACCGAGAATTCCAAACAATTCTCCCTTTTCAACTGCAAAGGAGACATCCTTTACTACGTTTTCTCCTGAATAACCTCCCGACACATGTTTCAGGTTAAGCATTTGTTATCCTCTTCTTTCCGTTCTTTTTCTTTCTATTAATATAACCCCAAAAACCGGTGCACCAATTAAAGCGGTGATGACACCAATCGGCAGTTCCGTTGGAGAGATGATCGTCCTGGAAACAAGGTCGGCCAGTATGAGAAACCCCCCTCCAATCAAAACGGACAAAGGCAGGAGATGTTTATGATCAGGCCCCCATATGATTCTGACAAGATGGGGAATAACCAGACCGACAAAACCTATTGTGCCTGACACAGAAACAGATGCTCCTGTTAAAATTGATCCTGCCGTTAACACAACCAATTTTCGTTTCTGGACATTTACCCCTAAATGCTGTGCGCGTTCCTCACCGAACGACATGGCGTTCAATTCCTTGGCATTAAAGAAAAGGATGCCGGATCCGAGAATAAAAAATGGCAGGATCATTTTAATATATTCCCAGCCGCGCATTGATACGCTTCCAAGCAGCCAGCCAATAATCTGCCGCAGTTCATCTCCGGTCAAAGCAATCATAAGGGAAATAAGTGCCCCTAAAAAAGAACTAAAAATGATGCCTGTTAAAATAATGGTTTCCACTCTCATAGAACGGTCGATTTTCCTTGCAAATGCCAGCACGAAAAAGATGGTGATAAATGAGCATAGGATACTAACTAATGGCAGTGTAAAGGATTCGATAAATGGAAGTGATAGTTGGAGAAATAGGGTAAAAACGGCCCCTACAGAGGCTCCGGACGACACCCCTAATGTATACGGGTCAGCTAACGGATTTCTTAGCAGGCCTTGAAAGGCTGCCCCTGCAATAGCAAGAGCCGCCCCGACTAGACCTGATAAAATGACCCTTGGCAAGCGGATATCCATGACGATACTTATATACATCGGATCAATCTCATTTTCTGGCAGAAAACCGAATATTTTAACAAGGAAAACTTTCAGGAGTGTTGGAACAGATACACCCACCGTTCCAATCGATATCCCCAAAATGATTGATAGGAGCAGAAATAATCCTGCTGTTAAATAGGCTACATATAGATTATTTAAATACTTCCGGATAAACAGCCTTGGCAAGATCCTCTACTCCTTCAATAATCCTTGGTCCTGTACGGGTTACACGGTCTGAATCCACATCAATGATCTGTTTATTTTTAATAGCGTTGACAGATTCCCAGCCGCTTCGGCTTAGGACTTGTTCTTTAGCATTATCCACATAGTAGCCATATGTAGTGAGGATAACGTCGGGATTGCGTTTGATGATTGCCTCTTGATCGACTTTGGCCCAGCCGTCCAAGTCGCCTGAAATATTCTCGGCATTAATCACTTTCAGCATTTCATTCATAAACGTATGGTTGCCAGGCGAATAAATTTCAGGAGCTGGAGAGACTTCTACAAACACTTTTTTCTTATCTTTGATTTCTGCAGCCTTTGATATAATTTCGGCTAATTTCTCTTCCATTCCTGTAACCAGTTCTTTTGCTTTCGTGGTTTCACCGGTTGCTTTCCCAATCATAAGGATCGAATCATAAACTTGATCAAAATTTTGGGCATCATTGACGACTAAAACTGGAATGCCTGCATCCCTTAACTGATTCAGTCCTGCTTCTGAATTATGCGCTGAAGATGCATGAGCTAATACGATATTCGGCTTTAGCGCAATAATTTTTTCTAGGTTGATCTCCGTACCGCCAACTTTCTCCTTTGCTGCCGCTTCTTCTGGATAATTATCATAATCTGAAACACCTACTATCTTATCCCCAAGACCCAATGAAAAAGCAATTTCTGTGTTGCTTGGGATCAATGATACAATTTTTTCAGGCTTTTGCTCAATGGTAACGTCATTTCCTAAGGCATCTTTTATTGTGGTTGGAAAAGCAGCTTGTTCAGTTGTCTTTTCCCCGCCTGTTCCTTTCTTTTCATTCCCTTGATCGTTCTGCTGCCCGCATCCTGCTAACACGCCGAATGTCAATAACAGGGCAAACAATAGTGAATACCATTTTTTCATTTGACTTCCTCCTGAATTTCAAATAGATGAATTCTTATCATAAAAATGCGCTGAACCAATAAAAAAACATCTCCAAAAACCATGGAGATGTTGGTACGAGTAGATTCGATCACTAAAAAGCAAAAAGAGTCTAGTCTTCCACACCTCCCTATCCTCGTAGGTTTGTTGGCGCGCAAGAAATAGGCAGGTTTCCTGGCTCATGATCATCGCTTCCTATGCCTTCCCATCATTTTCGACAGTGACAATTTATAGGTTGCTCCCATTTACAGTGGCGGGACCGCGTTGGCTTTTCACCAACTTCCCAATTAAGTTAAAATCCGCAAAGATTTTAACACCTAATTCTTATATGTATTTTTTTATGACAGGTTAATTATACGAATCTTACATATAAATGTATAGATTTTTTTTAAAATAATTATCTATTCTTCCAGCCATGTATCTTGGTGTTTCTAATGGTCAATCAAAATTTCTGCATAAGTTGGCCATTTCGATGGCTGTTGTTGCTGCGTCCCATCCTTTATTTCCCGCTTTTGTGCCAGCCCTTTCAATCGCCTGCTCAATGGAATCGGTTGTTAATATGCCAAAAGCCACAGGTACGCCGCTGTTAAGCGAAGCCGCCGATACCCCTTTTGCCGCTTCATTGCAAACATAATCAAAATGCGGTGTCGCTCCACGAATAACGGTTCCCAGTGTAATGATCGCATCATATTTTTGGCTTTTTGCCATCTTTTGAGCGATTAATGGGATTTCAAAAGCCCCGGGAACCCAAGCTACATCCACATCTTCCTCGTTAACACCATGTCTTTTTAGGGCATCCTGCGCACCGCCTAATAACTTGCTTGTTATAAATTCATTAAAACGCCCTGCCACGATGCCAATTTTTAAACCTGTGCCGACTAAATGTCCTTCAAAAAGTTGTCCCATCGTTTTATCCTCCAAAATTATTGTTTATAGGTGAAGCAAATGTCCCAGTTTATCATGTTTGGTACGTAAATAGTTCTCATTTTCTGTTCTCGTTTCCATTTGGAGCGGTACCCGCTCGACTACTTCTAGGCCATATCCTTGCAGACCTTTAATTTTTCTGGGATTATTAGTTAACAACTTCATTTTCTTGATCCCTAAATCTTTCAGTATTTGTGCACCTATACCATATTCCCGTAGATCGGCTGGAAATCCAAGCTTGTCATTGGCTTCAACGGTATCATAGCCCTGCTCCTGAAGTTTATAGGCCCTAAGCTTATTCAAAAGTCCAATCCCTCGGCCCTCTTGACGCAAGTAAAGCAGAACGCCATTGCCTGCCTGTTCGATCTGGTTTAATGCAGAATGAAGCTGCGGTCCGCAGTCACAACGGTAGGAACCGAAAACATCCCCGGTTAAGCATTCGGAGTGAACCCTGACTAGGATTGGTTTTTCTGGATCAATTTCTCCTTTAACTAGAGCCACATGTTCCTTGTCATCGATTAGATTAGAATACCCAATGGCAATAAATTCGCCAAACGACGTTGGCAGCTTAATCTCTACCTCCCGATTAACCAGTTTCTCCTGCTTGTTGCGGTATTGAATTAAATCTTTTATCGTTATCATTTTTAAACGAAACTGGTCTGCAATGTTCCGCAGTTGAGGAACGCGAGCCATCGTTCCATCTTCATTCATAATTTCACAAATGACGCCTGCCGGTTTTGCTCCGCAAAGTTTGGCAAGGTCCACAGCTGCCTCCGTATGGCCGGCTCTTCTTAAAACCCCCCCTTTTTTGGCCACCAAAGGAAAAATATGGCCCGGCCGTTTAAAATCAGCAGGCTGGGCATCAGGGGCAATCATGCTTAATATAGTAGCTGACCTCTCAAACGCTGAGATGCCTGTTGTCGAATGCTTGTGGTCAATGCTGACCGTAAAGTTAGTGCCATGGGGGTCGGTATTTAAGGATACCATTGGCATTAAATCAAGCTTTATCCCTATTTCTTCCTCAATCGGAACACAAACAAGCCCTCTTCCATGAGTAACCATGAAATTAATGACATCAGGCGTTGCCTTTTCTGCTAAAGCAATCAAATCCCCTTCATTTTCTCTGTCTTCATCGTCGCATACAATAATGACCTTGCCCGCTTTTAAGTCCTCTAACGCTTCCTCAATCGTATCAAACATGCTGCATCTCTCCTTACATTTTGAAGCCGTATGCCATTGGCTCTTAAAAAAATCCATTTTCTTTTAAAAACTCAGCTGATATCCCTTCTGGTTTCGATGGTTTTGCCTTCGATGCATTTTTTAAAAAATGCCCCACATATTTCCCAATCATATCGCATTCCAGATTGACGATTTCTCCTGCGCCTTTTATGCCTAAAACAGTTTCTGACAAGGTATGGGGGATTAATGAAACTGTAAAATGGTTCTCTCCCACACCAAACACCGTCAGGCTCGTTCCATCGACTGCGATAGACCCCTTTAAAATGATATATTCCATCAAATCATGCGCGGTTTCGATCTCAAAATAAACCGCATTTTCATATGCTTGTTTACGTTTAATGATTCCGGTACCATCGATATGGCCTGAAACGAAATGCCCGCCGAATCTGCCCCCGGCAGCTATGGCCCGTTCAAGATTTACCTTCGATCCTCGTTTTAAATCTCTTAAACTAGTCGCATTTACCGTTTCAGGCATAACATCGACGGCAAAATGACTGTTTGAAAAAGAGGTAACTGTCAAACAAGCCCCATTAACCGCAATACTGTCGCCAATATGGACAGCTTCCAGAACTGTTTTGGCTTTTATCAACAAGACGAATGAGTTCCCTGCCCGCCTGATGTCGGCCACTGTACCTATTTCTTCAATGATTCCGGTAAACATAGTTCCTGCTCCTTACTTTGGTTCTGCAATAATTCGTAAATCACTGCCAACAAAATCGACCTGTTTGATAGTTAGATTGACAGCTTCATTGATTTTTTCAATTCCCGTTCCTCCAAAGGATGCAGGTGCCTCTTTTCCGCCAACCAGTTTCGGGGCAATATACGTAATGATTTGCTGGAAGGCGCGCTCCTTTAAGAAGCTTCCATGAACTTCTGCTCCTCCTTCGACAAATAGCGAAGTGATTCCACGTTTACCCAGGATTGCAAGCATTTCCTGAATAGAGATTTCCGGGCTTTCCATCCTGAGGATTTCTGCTCCAGCCTCTCTGTATGGTGCTTCTTGGCCGGGCGGCGTTTCACCGCCAGTCACGATCCAAACTGGCGACTCACCGTCGGTAAGCATTCTGGACTTTATTGGAGTTCGGAGATACGTATCCAGAATGATGCGTACTGGGTTTTTCCCCCCTGAAGGAAGCCTTGTTGTCAACGCTGGATCATCCTTTACAACTGTATTCACTCCGACCAATATGCCGTCATGCTGATGCCGAAAATGATGGACGTCGATTCTTGCCTCCTCTCCAGTAATCCACTTGCTTTCCCCCGATACAGTTGCGGTTTTTCCGTCCATGCTGACAGCCGATTTCAAGGTGACGTATGGAAGGCCCGTTTGGATATTGTAAAAAAAGACCTTATTCAATTCACGGGCTTTCTGCTCCAGCAGCCCCGCCTCGACTTCTATACCAGCCTTTCTCATTCGTTCAATTCCGGTCCCAGCCACTTTAGGATTGGGATCCGTTACAGCAACAAACACTTTTCTGATTCCTGATAGAATCACCAGATCAGAACATGGCGGTGTTTTTCCAAAATGGCTGCATGGTTCAAGCGTGACATACAAGGTGGCTCCTTTGGCTTTGTCACCCGCCATTCGAATCGCATGAACTTCAGCATGGGGTTCTCCTGCTTTTAGATGAGCGCCCATGCCAATCAGTTGGCCATCCTTCACAAGAACTGCCCCGACTGCTGGATTGGGAGAAGTCTGCCCTAATCCACTTCTGGCAAGATCTAATGCAAAATTCATATAATCTGCATCGTTCATGTAATCATCTCCTTTTTTAAGGATAAAAAAGACCCTGAAGTACACTACACTTCAGGGTCACGAAAAATTGGCAATAGGAAATCAGAGCTTAAACACAAAGTTTTTTTTCCTTGTATTTAAACCAATTATTTTCCTTCTCCCATCCAGACTTTAACTGTCGGCCCTGGAGTTTCACCAGATCCACCGTTTAACCATTAGAGTTAACCGGGTCACGGACTAAGAAGCATTCGCTTCATCACCGCCGGTTCGGAATTTCACCTGACCCCGAAGGAAATATCAAATATGAACTTGTCCCCATTATAAAGCATTAGAATGAAAAGTGAAAATGATTGAATTCAATCAACCAAAAAAAGGAGAAGATATAGGATCTTCCTGATTTTCCTATTTGAAACTACTTATAAGTCTTGACCGGCAAGTAAATTTCTAAATAAAGATTCCCATCACGATCCTGTGACTTATTTTTATATATTTCCAGGCATAAAGCTTGATGGTCCTGGTCATAGCCATACTCATTCATCCAGGTAATTAACTGAAGGTATGTACTTTGAATGTCCTCAGGTTTGCCAATGTGGGTTGTATGCACATAGTTTTTTCTCGGGATGGTGAAACCTACCATTCCTTCCGGGATATTCTCCAGTTTTTCAACAGGTGTTGTTACATAATAAGTAAACTCTGTTTCTCTACTATGGAATGGTGCAATTAAAACCGGTTCTTCCAGCCTAAATGCGATCTCCTTTTCTCGTTCCTCCATAACTTTAAACAGACTCGGGATCGACTTTGTTTGGGAGTAGCAGCCATTCCAAGAAATGCCTACGACTTTCATACTATCTTTCTCTATTACTTTAATATCCAATTCTAACCCCTCCCCTTATTTGTATATTATCTCTAAATATTCTCACCCTTTCCTTAAAATCCTTCAAAAAAAATTCGACTTTTTCCCACATATTATTATTTTCAAAAAATTATATGTTATGTTAATTTTTTCCAAACAATCTTTTCCCACAGTCTCCATGGAAGTAAATTCCTAAGAAAGATAGATAATTTGACCCCTTTCCCAATCGGAAAGCGAAGTCCTGGTTTGTTCATTGCCGCTATCTTAGATATTATGAGGGAAACATCTTGAGGGTCCCCATATCGATCTGCCCCTGCCTCAAGATACTTTTCTATTTTTCTCATAAAAGGATAATAAGGGGAATCTGGCTGTGAGTCTGTCACTTGTTTGCCAGTTGACCAAATATTTGTTTTAAACGAACCTGGCTCTAGCAACACAACATCCACCCCAAACGGTTTCATTTCTAAGCGGAGGCATTCACTCCAGCCTTCGATGGCATGCTTTGAAGCGACATATGGGGATAACCCCGGAAAGGCGATTTTTCCACTGATACTGCTAATGGTAATAATTTTTCCGCTCCCCTGTTTGCGCATAAACGGCAGTACTGCTTGAGTCACTCGAATAACCCCAAATACATTTGTTTCAAATTGATTTTGATAGGATTTTATGGAGATTTCCTCAGCAAAACCCCCCGCTGCGTATCCTGCATTGTTGACCAGGACATCCACCCTGCCCATTTTTTCAATCAGCAAGCGTAACTCTTTTACCGATTCCTCCCGAGTCACATCCAGCTCATGGATAATAATACTCGTTTCAATGTTCAGTTTTTTGGCGTGTTCTATTAATGGAACGGCTTTTTGTATGTCCCTCATGGTTGCAGCCACTTGAAAGCCTGCTTTGGCGAGCTCTAAAACGGTGAGTAAACCGAAACCGCTTGAAGAACCCGTAACGATGGCAATGGATCTGCCCATTTTCCTCTCCCCCTTTGTAAAATAATTATATCTTATAGAACCCTGCCTCAAACCATGGTCAGCTAAAATTTAGGAAGAAAAATAAAAAAACAGACCCGCATAGGAGTCTGTATTTACTGTCTATTATTGTTTTTGTACGTTTACGGCTTGCGGCCCCCGCTGGCCGTTTTCAATTTCAAATGTGACTTCTTGACCCTCTTCTAAGGCTTTGTATCCTTCGCCTTGAATGGCTGAGTAGTGGACAAACACATCGTCTCCGCCATCACGTTCAATAAATCCAAAACCTTTTTCATTGTTAAACCATTTTACTCTGCCATGTTCCATTCTAAATGAAGCCTCCCTAAATAATTAAAGCAATTTTAAATCCTTCATCTTCTATCTTTTCCCTTATTTCTTTTTTTATTCGCTCAATTTTTCATTATTTAATATCCAAGATTGAATAGCAATGGCTACACCATTTTCATCATTTGTTGTTGTCACCCAATCGGCTGCCAGCTTGACCTTTTCTTGGGCATTCCCCATGGCAACTCCTAGACCCGCTTCTTTAATCATAGCCATGTCATTCAGGCTGTCCCCAACTGCCATGACGTTATCCATTTTTATTCCCAACCGGCCGCAAACAATTTCCAATCCCTTTGCTTTATTAATGCCGATAGGATTAATTTCAATATTGTGGATAAATGAATTTGTTAATTCAAATTCTCCCTTTTCCTGCAATTTTCGGAACACAGTTTCTCTGATTGCCTGATCTTCAATATTAAAGCCAAATTTCATCCATTCCCAATTATGTAAATCCTCCGGCATTTCATCATGCCAATTCCGCTCTGTACTAATGGCCCAAAAACCTGCGTTATATTGGCGTGACAGATTATACATCCATTCAATCTGCTCGTTTTTTAATAGTTCCCTCCGAAACAGGTTCCGGTTCTCATCCCAAATCTCACTGCCATTGACGGTTACTAAATATGAAGTCAGCCCTAAGGCATCCGCATGCTCCCTGCAAGTACTAATAGAGCGTCCCGTACTAAGAACAACAACAACCCCCTGTTCTTGGGCTTTTTGAATGGCTTCCTTGTTTTCCTTAGAAACTTGATGCCTACTATTTAATAAAGTGCCGTCCATATCAAGGGCTACCAATTTTATTTTTTTATCATTTGTCAGACTTTTCTTCATAAACACTGATGCTCCTTTCTCCACCATTTAGATTAACATGTTTATTTTTCTATCACAAAAATTATTCGTTTAGTTAACATAATATAATTACTGTAACTTTAATAAAAATAGAAAATCCTGCCTAATAGCAGGACTCCCTTGATTTATTATTGTTGATATTGCACTTGATGTAATGCAGCAAATATTCCGCCTTGTTTAATTAAATCGTCATGCTGTCCTTCCTCGGCTATACCCGCTTCGGTGACAACGACGATCCGGTCAGCATTCCGTATTGTAGCCAATCGATGGGCAATCACCAAGGTTGTACGGTTTTTCGACAGTTCATTTAAGGAATCTTGAATCACCTTTTCTGTCTCCGTATCTAGAGCAGAAGTAGCCTCATCCAATATAAGAATCGGCGGGTTTTTCAAGAACATTCTTGCAATCGCCAGCCGCTGCTTTTGCCCGCCAGACAGCTTCAATCCCCGTTCGCCTATCTGCGTCTCATAACCATCCGGCAGTGTTTGGATAAAAGCTTCCAGATGGGCTCTGCGTGCCGCATCATAAATTTCTTCATCCGTCGCCTCATTTTTCCCATAAGCAATATTTTCTCGAATCGTCCCTGTAAACAAAAATACATCCTGCTGCACGATACCGATTTGGGAACGCAAGGATTTCTTGGTCATTTGACGAATATCCAATCCGTCAATCGTTATCGAGCCGCCTGTCACATCGTAAAATCGCGGAATCAGCGAGCAGATTGTTGTTTTTCCAGCCCCAGAGGGACCAACAAAGGCCACAGTTTCACCGGCAGGAATTTTTAAATCAATATTTTCCAGTACAGTTTTATGCTCATCATATTGAAATGAAACACGATCAAATACAATGTTACCTGCTAATGATTGAACCTCAATCGCATCTTCTCTATCTTTAACATCGGGTTCAGAATCGATCAACTCAATAAACCGTGCAAAGCCCGCCATACCTTTTGGATACAATTCCATAATGGCGCTGATTTTATCGATTGGTTTAAATAGAACATTCACATAAAGTACGAACCCAACTAATTCACCGTAGGAGAGCTGTCCTGAAAAACTTAGCCAGGCTCCATAAACCAATACAATGACGGTAATAAGACGAGTCATCATATAAATGCCGGAAAGGCTGAAGGACATCACCTTGTATCCCCCGAGTTTGGAAGATCGGTAGGTTTGGTTATTCTTTTTAAATTTTGCAATTTCAAATTCCTCATTAGTAAAAGATTGTACCACCCTGCTTCCGGATACACTATCTTCCACTCGGGCATTAACATCCGCAATGCTGGAGTACATTGACTCCCAAGCTTTATTCATTTTGATGTTACATACGGCGACCAGCAAGATCAACAACGGCAGAATCGCTATTGTAACAAGAGCTAGTTTGAAATTGACGTTAAACATGATCCAAAAAGCCCCAATAAAAGTCATGAATGAAATAAATAGATCCTCAGGCCCATGATGAGCAAGCTCCCCTAGATCAAATAAATCATTGGTGATCCGGCTCATGATATGGCCGGTTTTCATATTATCAAAAAACCGGAATGACTGTTTTTGAACATGTTCAAACAGCTGCTGCCTCATATCTGTCTCAATATTAATCCCCAGCTTATGGCCCCAATAATTCACAATATATTGCAAAAAAGTACTAAACAAATAGACCATAAAAAGCCCAACGCTCACAAGAACCACTGCCTGCCAATTACTTTTAGGGAGCAGGTCATCAATAAACCACTGTACTGCAATCGGGAAGGCCAATTCCAATACGGCAACCACCACAGCACTGCTAAAATCTAACATAAACAGTTTTCTGTGAGGCTTATAATAGGAAAAAAAGCGTTTTATCATAAAAGTCCCCTTTGATTTTTATCACAATAATAGGATTATATGAAACATCCCCCTATTTTTTCAAGCATTTCGAATTTTTACCAAATAGCATAAAAAACTGACCCAATTTGGGCCAGCTTCACTTTGCTTCTAGTGGTGATGGTGATGACCGCCCATGGCAGGGTTTGTAATCACCCATTCTTCCTGTGGAACCTGGAAATATTGGATCCAAACGCCATCTAAATAGCGGTCGCCTTTTTCTAAAATAAAATCGATATCTTTATCTGATTTCACCACTTCATCATTTTCCGTTGGTGTATCAAGCATCAGATCATAGTGGGCATGATCTCCATGGATATTTGTCACATATACGCGGAACATTTTTCCTTGCGCTTCTTCTGCTTCCAGCATTTTCTTTAATGCCTTTGCCGCATTGCGGTTAATTTTTACCTTCATAATTGAAAACTCCTCTTTCAAAAATTCATTACTATTACTTCATTACTATAGTAAAATCGCTCATCTATTGCAAATAAATCTGATTAAATTAACCTTTTGACAGCATCCAAAAGTTTATTTCCAAAATAATACTTGAAAAGGTATTTAAAACCTTAACAAATTTGTCACAAATTTGTTCAAAAACCTATATAAACATCACAGACATCTTGGTAATATAATTTTATGAAAAAACCATATCAGTAATTATTCTAAACAAACAATGATTACAAATTTGGCAGCCAAAAGGCTTTAGGTTTTTGGCTAAGTGTACAAAAGATTGTGAATATATTCACATCGAATTGTCCTGTTGAATACATGATAATGGAGAGGAGATTTAGTAAAAAATGTTTAAAAAACGATGGTTTATTCCATTGCTTTCACTTTTGCCCGTTTCATTGTTGAGCGGCTGTGACGGCAAATTAGTGGTCTTTGATCCTAAGGGCCCTGCTGCCAGGGATATCTTGGATTTAATTAACTGGTCGCTAGTTTTTATGGCACTTATCGTTGTCGTTGTTTTCGGTTTATTTGCCTATGTGATATGGAAATATCGTGCGCGGCCGGAAAATGAGGGCTACGAACCGCCTGAAGAACATGGCAGCACCAAACTGGAAATGATTTGGACTGCGATTCCGATTGTTATAGTTATCGCGTTAACCATTCCAACCGTTACAACGGTTTACAGCCTTGAAAAGCCTCCTGAGGAGTATGCCGACAAGGAACCTATTGTGATAAATGTTACATCTGCAGACTGGAAATGGATTTTCAGCTATCCCGAACAAGGAATTGAAACAGTCAACTATGTGAATATTCCAGCCGGCACACCAGTTCAGTTTAAATTGACCTCTGCTGGCACAATGCAATCCTTCTGGGTACCTGCTCTAGGCGGCCAAAAATATACGATGAATAAAATGGAAACAGAAATGTATCTGACTGCAGACCAGCCTGGTGAGTTTTTAGGAAGAAACACGAACTTTAACGGCCGAGGCTATGCCGATATGGAGTTCACAGTCGAAGCAAAAACTCCTGAAGACTTTGAAAAATGGGTCAATGAAGTAAAAGATACAGCTCCTAAATTGACGGAAAAAAAATATTTAAGTTTGCTCAAGCCTACCCACTTAGGCCGCGAAACTTATGTTGGTACACATTTGCAATGGGTTGACCACGGCAAAATGAATTCTGGAACTTACACAAATCCTGAACTTTACGAAGTTCATGGTGTAAAAGGCAAAATTTTTGAAGATGAAGAATCCACTGACAAGTCCTCAAACACGGAGGATATGGACATGGATGAAAAGACTGATGGAGGTGAGCAAGATGGACATTAATTGGCGTGATTTTTTTATCGTCGGAAATCCATTAATATTAGGCTCTCAAATTGCGATCGTTCTTGTGGTAATTGGTATCGTGGCACTGCTTACCTACCTAAAAAAATGGCAGTGGCTTTGGCGCGAATGGATTACCACTGTTGACCATAAACGTATTGGGATTATGTATATCCTTGCCGGCGTTTTAATGTTTTTCCGTGGCGGTGTTGATGGGCTAATGATGAAGGCTCAAACTTCCCGCCCGGAAATGAATTTTTTGGATGCACAGCACTATAACGAGGTTTTCACTACTCATGGTGTCATAATGATTTTGTTTGCAGCAATGCCGCTTTTGATTGGGATCATGAACTATGTGATTCCTCTGCAAATCGGTGCGCGTGACGTCGCTTTTCCGCAATTGAACGCCTTGAGCTTCTGGCTGTTCTTCAGCGGTGCGATGCTATTTAACATTTCTTTCGTTATTGGCGGATCTCCTGATGCTGGCTGGACTGCCTACTTCCCTCTTGCTGGTAAAGAGTTTACTCCTGGAATCGGGAATAACTACTATGCAGTGGCGATCCAGATTGCCGGTATCGGTACACTGATAAGCGGTATTAACTTTATTGTTACTATCTTAAAAATGCGTGCAAAAGGCATGACTCTAATGAAAATGCCAATGTTTACTTGGACTTCTTTCATTGCATCAGTCATAATCGTTTCCGCCTTCCCTATTTTCACAGTTGCACTCGCTTTAATGACATTAGACCGGATCTTCGGTACCCACTTCTTTACGCTCAGCGGCGGAGGAATGGATATGATGTGGGTCAACTTGTTCTGGTTATGGGGACACCCTGAAGTTTACATTGTGGTACTTCCTGCCTTTGGGATGTTTTCAGAAGTTATTGCCACATTCTCAAGAAAAATGTTGTTCGGCTATAAATCGATGGTATTCTCTGTTGTCGGGATTGCCTTTTTAAGTATGCTTGTTTGGGTTCACCACTTCTTTACAATGGGGGCAGGACCTGCGGTTAACTCCGTGTTCTCGATTACAACCATGATGATTGCGATTCCTACCGGGGTTAAAATGTTTAACTGGCTTTTCACTATGAGAAAAGGCCGAATTGAATTCTCAACGGCGATGCTTTGGGCTCTTGCCTTTATCCCATGCTTCCTCATTGGAGGAATTACAGGGGTAATGCTGGCGATGAGCGCTGCCGATTACCAGTATCATAATACGTTATTCTTAGTGGCTCACTTCCACTATACGTTAATCCCTGGTGTTGTCTTTGCAGTCTTTGCCGGCCTTTATTACTGGTGGCCAAAAATGTTTGGCCATATGCTGAATGAAAAGCTGGGAAAAATCCATTTCTGGTTATTTACAATTGGCTTTAACGTTACGTTCATGCCAATGTTCTTCCTGGGACTAGATGGTGCCGTAAGACGTTCTTATACCTATTCAGCGGAATCTGGGTTTGCCCCGTTATTCTTAGTTTCAGCCATTGGTGCGGCTATTTTGGCAGTAGGTTTTGCCGCTTTTTGTTATAACATCTATTGGAGTGCCAGACATGCAGACCGGAATATTTCAAACGACCCCTGGAATGCGAGAACTCTGGAATGGGCAACAGCTTCCCCTGCCCCATTCTATAATTTCGCCAAGGTGCCAGAGGTCAAAACACTTGATGCATTCTGGCATATGAAAAAACATAACGAAGGTTTAACCCTTAGTGATGATGAAATTAAAGAGATTCATATGCCAAGCAATTCCGGACTGCCATTTTATATGGGAGTAATCTTCGGAATTACTGGGTTCTTCTTAGTCTTTGAATGGAAAATTGCAGCTCTTGTCGCTGCTGTCGGAATCATCATCGGGCTGATTATCCGATCCTTTGATTATGATGACGGTTATCATGTGACGGTTGATGAAATTAAAGAAACCGAAAAATCATGGCGCTCAAGTGGTGGAAAAGGGGTGAAGAATCATGTCGGCTAATGCGAATACAGCTTTGCCGCTTGAATACCAAACAGAACAAAATCGGTTGAATATTCTAGGATTCTGGGTTTTCTTAGGAGCAGAAATTATCCTGTTTGGAACATTGTTTGCTGTCTATTCGGTATTAAATGCCCGCTTTGCCGGCGGACCTACTCCGAAGGATCTTTTTGAAATTAAAGATGTGATGATTGAGACCATCCTTCTGTTAACCAGTAGTTTTACATGCGGTCTGGCCATCTATGAAATGCGCCGAAACAATAAGAACGGCTTATTGCTTTGGTTTATTATCACATTGTTGCTTGGTGCTGGATTTGTATTTATGGAGATTACTGAATTCGTCCATTATGTACATGAAGGGGCAACGATGCAGACTAGTGCCTGGTTATCTAGCTTCTTTACCCTTTTGGGGACGCACGGACTACATGTCAGCATGGGAATTGGCTGGGCAGTCATGGTGATCATCCAAATACTGAGGCGGGGATTAACTCCAGTCACTGCCCGCAAGACCTTTATTATTGGCCTTTACTGGCACTTCCTGGATGTTGTTTGGATCTTTATTTTCACATTTGTTTATTTAGCAGGGATGGTGAGATAATATGGAAAAACATAAGAACGGCTTTCCTGTAACTCATGTGATCGGGTTTATTATGTCATTGGTTCTCACCTTTGGAGCACTTGGAGTGGCATTAAAAACCTCTCTTCCGTTTACAACGATTATCTGGTTGATTGGTTCATTAGCGGTCATCCAGGCAGCACTGCAGCTATATATGTTCATGCATATGAATGAGGGAGAGGATGGAACGGCTAACACCATCAACGTCATCTCCGGCTTCTTAGTCGCAGTTGTTGCGGTTGCCGGTTCAATCTGGGTTATGTCATTTGGGATGTAAAAAAAAGGGTATTGGGCTCAAACTTGAGCCCAATACCCTTTTTATTTTCTGTTTATTCTCCTGCGCCTTCTTACCAGCTGATAACTTATATAAGCAAAATAAAGCGGAATGGCAATGTAAAGAAAATAAGGAAACCGATATTGCTCCTTTTTATAAAAAAGGAAAATGGCACATCCTAAAAACGCTGTTATAATGATTCCATACTTTGGAAGCGGAATTTCTTTTAAACTTGGAATTTTTATTGTGCTGACCATCAAAAAACAAATGGCGAAAAAAGCGATCGGCAGCAATATGCTTGGCATCTTTCCTTGAAACAAGGTTAATAAGGTCAGGATCCCTCCACCCGCTGTGATTGGCACACCAGTGAAATACTTAAGAGATGACTTAACAGCATTTATATTAAACCTCGCCAATCGGTAAGCCCCAAATAACGGAAAGAGGCCGGATAAGGCCATTCCCCATAATCCATAAATCGAAAAATAAGAATAATAAGCCATCATGGCCGGCGCCACTCCAAATGTCACAATATCAGCAAGGGAATCCAATTCTTTTCCCAGCTCACTTTGGACGCGCAGCATTCTTGCCATCCTTCCATCCATACTGTCGAGCATCATCCCAATTAGGATAAGAATCGCTGCATTTTTATAATCTCCTTGTGCGGAGTACATGACAGATAAGAATCCGAAAAATAAATTACTCAAGGTAAATAGGTTAGGAATACTGTTTCTTATAATATGTATCACTCCAATTTTGCAAAGCAGTTATTTTTCCAATCACCCGCCTAGCTTATAGTTTTTATTATACCGCTTTTCCTTGTAGTATTGGAAAAATAAAATGGCCGCTGTAACCCAAACTCCACTGGCAAGATAACCTCCGATAATGTCCGTTGGATAGTGTACCCCTAAATAAATTCGGCTGAGGCCGATCAATAAGATCATCCATGTACTTGCTATTATCAGCCATATTCTCCCCCATTTTGTGTATAAATGCCTCCACATTAGAAATGCAAATATTCCATATACCGTAAATGCGTTCATCGCATGGCCGCTTGGAAAACTGTAGCCTGAAATTTCAACCAACTGGTGAAGGTCTGGACGTGCCCGATGAAAAATGAGCTTCAACATTAGATTTAAAACGGCAGAACCTATTGCGACTGAAATAAACAGAAGCAGCTCTGAGTAATGGTGCAGCAATTTATATAAAATGTACATGCAAAGCAAACAAAGTAAAATAACAACTGGAACCGAGCCAATAAAACTAAAAAACTTCATCAAACTTGTAAGCCATGGGGTTTCAAATCCTTGAATAAACGAAATCATTTGCCTGTCAAAATGAAGCAGACTATTCCCGCTAATCTGCAAGGCAAGCAAACTAAAACCAATTAAACATACAACGCTTAATACAAATGCAATGGTTAGGTATAATCTTAATCTCATGTAAATTTCCTTTCAGCCAGTTAACATAAAAGTAGATGCCAATCATTATTATTATACCTGATTGCCTGGTTCATACTTTAGGGGATGATAGCATGATCATCCCCTTTATGAAATCTAATTTGCTTGTTTAGCCGATTTTTGCTCCTGATGGCTGGATTTGGTTTTCCGACCCTTTGAAAAGAACCAGCCTGTTGCGGCAAGACCTGCCAATACTGCATAAAAGATAATTTTCCACTCGGTTGAATGGGCAAACGCCTCACTTAATATCGTTAATTGCGGATGTGACAGTGTATATATCGCCAATTTGACCCCGACCCAGCCGACAATCGCAAAAGCGGCAATTTCCAAACCGGGCCGCTGTTCAAGCAGTTTCACAAATAAGTTAGCGGCAAACCTCATAATCACTAATCCAATTACTCCGCCAGCGAAGATCACTAAAAATTTGCCGCCGTCAAGCCCGCCAATGTCTGGCAGCGGGGTTTGAGGCAGAACTACTGACATCGCCACTGCAGCTAAAATGGAATCCACCGCAAAAGCCATGTCCGCTAATTCTACTTTTAAAACAGTGCTCCAAAAACCTCCAGTCTTACGAGGATCTTTTGTTTTCACCATTTCTTGCGTTTTTCCTTTTGCTGTTTTACGGATAATATGGTTAATGGACATATATAGCAGATAGATAGCGCCAATTGCTTGAACCTGCCATACATCGACTAAATAGGAAATGGCAAATAAAGATGCAAAACGAAACACAAATGCTCCGGCCAATCCATAGAATAACGCCTTTTTTCTTTTTTCTTCTGGCAGACCCTTCACAATAATTGCGAGAACCAATGCATTATCAGCTGCTAACAGCCCTTCCAGTGCCACCAAGATTATTAACACCCATCCGTATTCCATTAAGATAGATAACTCCATTTCTGGTTCCTCCTCCAAAGAATATGAGTATCAAATATTCCTAGTGCCCATAAAAATAGGCCTTTACTTTTTACAGTATAGGCCTAAAAAACATCAAAAAGACCTTTACAGTAAAGTAAAGGTCTTGCTAACAACGTCCATGTTGCCAATAAAGCCGGAGGATTGCATCCTCGGAATGACGACTTTATTGTAGCAGCTACTCCCCTTTAAAAAGGTAATATTTAATTACTTACACTATATAATTATTTTTATTTATTGTCAATGCAAGTTTAAAAGAATACTGTTTTTTACAAAATTTTCATGAAATTTCATTCTAAAGTAGTAACAAATGAATTTTTAAACATACTAAATAATGATGATTTGCCAGGTAAGGATGTGACATAATTGGACAACCAGAAACAGAATAAGCCGAAGTCCCACTTTCCATTTCGCTTGAATATCCTTTTTTTCAGCGTCTTTTTTCTGTTTTCGATACTTATTTTACGACTTGGGTTTGTTCAAATTGTATATGGGGAGAACTTTAAACGGGACTTAGAACGAAAGGAAACCATTACGGTGACTAATCCCGTTCCCAGAGGAAAAATGTATGACCGGAACTTAAAGGTGATGGTCGATAATGTCCCCAAAAACGCAATTACCTTTACAAATGAAGGATTCAGTTCCAGACAGATGATGCAGACCGCTGAAAAATTGGCCAGCCTTATTGAGAATGGCACAGATAAGGTCACGGAACGGGACAAGCGTGATTATTGGATATTAAAAAATCCAGAACGTGCAGAAGCCAAAATTACCAAGAAAGAAAAAGCTTTATATGAATCCAAAAGGCTGACAGACATTGATTTATATGCGCTTAAATTAGAACGGGTCAGCAGCAAAGAACTGGCTGAAATAACCGTACAGGATCTTGAAGTGCTTTCTATATATAAAGATTTTAACAGCGGCTATAAGTTCACTTCGCAAATTGTCAAAAATGAAGGAGTTTCGGACGAGGAAATCGCAGCCGTGAGTGAAAACCTGCAATTTCTCCCGGGTGTTGATACCACAACCGATTGGGATCGGTCCTATCCATTTGGCTTGACATTGCGTTCTGTCCTAGGCAAAGTGACCAATTCAAAGGAAGGCTTGCCGGCAGACCAATTGGAGTACTTTTTAGCAAGAGGCTATAGCCGAAATGACCGTGTGGGCAAAAGCCAGTTGGAGCTGCAATATGAAGAAGTGCTGCGCGGCCAAAAATCGAAGGTGAAAAATGTTACCGATAAAACAGGGATGATCCTCGAAACTCTTCCTATAACCGACGGGAAAACAGGCAAGGATTTGGTGTTAACTATTGACATGGAGTTACAAAAAGCGGTGGACAAAATCGTTGAAGAGGAACTTTGGGCTTTAAAAAAACTGCCAGGCACAGCCTTAACGGACCGTGCTTATGTTGTGCTCATGGAACCCAATACGGGAGAAATCCTAGCAATGACTGGAAAAAAAATAGTCAAAGATCCTCTAGCTGGAGAAGAAGAAATGCAGGATGATGCCCTTGGGACATTTACCACTACCTACAATGTTGGTTCTGCTGTTAAAGGGGCAACCATTCTAACCGGCTTTAAAACAGGTGCTATTTCACCTGGCACTGTTTTGGATGATGCCGGCATTAAAATAAAAGACACTCCATTAAAAAAATCTTATGCCTACTTAGGCAGATTAAATGATATTGAGGCATTAAAAAAATCTTCCAATGTGTATATGTTCCACACCGCCATCCGAATCGGAAGAGGTAAATATGAATATGATAAACCTTTAACGTTAATGAATAAAAATGCATTTGAAGATATTCGCAATCACTTTGCTTCGTTTGGTTTAGGGACCAGGACAGGCATTGATTTGCCCAACGAACAATTTGGATATAAAGGGGCGAGCAGACTTCCCGGCCACCTACTTGATTTGGCGATCGGCCAATATGATACCTATTCAGCCATGCAGCTGGCCCAGTATATTTCCACCATTGCCAATGGCGGCTATCGCATGAAACCTCATATTGTTAAAGAAATCAGAAGTGCTGCCAGCCGTTCGGATGAGCTTGGACCTGTTGTTCGGGCGATAAACCCAACTGTTCTAAACACCATTGATGTCAAGAAGGATTGGCTGAATCAAGTAAAAATCGGTTTTAGGAAGGTTATGCAGGAACCTGGGGGGACCGCCTATAATTCTTTTCCAAATGTGAAGTATGCACCTGCAGGAAAAACGGGAACTGCAGAAGCCTTTTATGATGGGCCGATGCGAAATCAATATAAAGAACCCCCGCCAGTTATCAACCTAAGCCTTGTAAGCTATGCCCCAAGCGACCATCCAGAGGTAGCCATGGCCGTATTAGTCCCTTGGGCTTACCAAGGCGACAATGAAAACAAAGCCAGCCTAAAAATCGGCCGGCGAGTACTAGATACCTACTTCCAATTAAAAAACCAATGAAGAGACTTGGGGACTGTCCCCCGCTCTAGTAATGCTTTAACGCGTTGGGGGACTCTTTCCCAGCCGTTTTTGTATGTCTTCTCTTGGGTCCCAGCAATTGAATTTATAGGCGGTTTTGGTTTGGTAGCCTAAACGCTTGCAGTAGTATACCATTTGGCCGTTTTTTCTTTCGGCCAGAAAGTTTTTGCAAGTAGCACAGCAATGGTAGTCTTTCATTCCCTTCCCCCATGTTTAAAAGTTTCTTATTCTATTAATGAACTATTCATAATTTGTTCATAATCTCCCGGTATGATTATTTCAGGTTCCAAAAAGAACCCTTTTAACCTCCGCCCCCTTTTAAATATATTGTTTATGTACCTGGCTATCAGGCCGGGGCATTTTTTTTGTCCTAAATGAGTAATGAAAAGTATACTTCTCTCTCCAACTGTCAATAACATTACTAAATGTTTTGAGAGGAAGAGGCAAATGAAAGGAATTTATTTCATTAATGAGCGAATCCGTTTAAATGGTCTTTCCATCGAGGAGAGCATAACCCTTCAGGAACAATCGATCAAGCAATATATATCTGGTCAAAATATTGAAATTATCAAGCTGAATCCCCTTCAGCTAAAAGAACATTATACGATTCTTCATGCCCTTTTATATGATTTAAAAAAGGACCCAGTATGGCTCGATTGTTTTATTCACTATTCACCAAAAGTGATGGAAGATTTTATTTTTTCATACCCTGCTAAATGGCTGATTCTAAAAAGCTTTTTTAAAGAGTTCATCCCCATTGAATCAAAACCGGATTTTACGATTCAAAGAGCTCTTTAACTCTGTGAGGTTAGGGCAGCACCGGGAGCCATATCGAGACGTTCGTTCCTGCACCTAGTTCGCTATCGATGGTAATCCTGCCATTATGACTCTCTATGATCCGAAAACTGGTCATTAGTCCAAGTCCCGTTCCCTTCTCTTTTGTGGAATAAAATGGCTCCCCAAGTTTTTTTAAACGCTCTTGTGGAATTCCGCAGCCATTGTCATTTATTCTAATTAGGACCCCTGCCTGCTCCTGAATGATCCATACTTCCACATGCCCTCTCTCGCTAATCGCGTCAAGAGCATTTTGAATCACATTGGCAAACACTTGCTTTAAAGAATTGGGATCTCCCTGAATTAAGGGAATAGAAGGATTGGTGTATAAATAAATATTCTTTTTCTTCATTACCGCTTCCGTATGCATAAGCTTAATCACTTGTTCCAAGAGGTTATTCACGTCAACAAAGTGCGCCTTATTGGAATATGGCTTGGCAATCGATAGGAATTCCGAAATGATTCCTTCGACCCGCTGCAATTCATCTAAAATAATTGGTAAATATGCCGGATTCATTTCCTTTTCCAAATGGAACAGCTGCAGGAAACCCTTTATAGGTGTTAACGGGTTCCTAATTTCATGAGCAACAGCTGCTGCCATTTGTCCTACAACAGCCAGCTTTTCCGATTTCCTTAATCTTTCCTGTGTTTCCAAGCGATGCTGTATATCACGGGAAACCGAGATAATTTCCCGTAATTCTCCTGTTTCGGAATCAAATAAAACTTTAATGGTAGATTCGAGCCATCGGTATGATCCATCTTTTTTCCGGCCACGGTAGGTAAATAACATAGAGTTATTCTCAGAAGTCAATTCTTGGAGTTGAGGGAAAATAGCGGTTACATCATCAGGATGAATAAGATCAAACGGATTTTTACCGATCAACTCTTCGGGCTCATAGCCTAAAACCGTCTTAACAGATGGAGAAACATATAAAAAGGAAAAATCCACATGGTGGAGAATGATCATATCAGAGGAATGCTCAGCTAATAATCGGTATTTATTTTCACGATGATTCATCACAGCTTCCATTTGTTTCTTTTCCGTAATATCCAGGATTTGCCCAAGTAAGAACTCTTCTCCTGTATATGGATCCCATACTCGGGATACCGTCAGAATCCCCGTTTTCATCATCCCTGATTTATGTATATACCTTTTCTCAAGTTGATACTGATTTCTTTCCCCGTTTAATATTTCAGAGAATAGCTTTTCATCTAAAACCTGATCATCTGGATGGGAGATGGACGCCATGGGCATTGATGCTAACTCCTCTACTGTATAGCCTGTAAATTCGCAAAAAGCGGGATTATATTGTACGAAAGAAAAATCACTTTTACCAATCAACTGAGGGATCCGTGATTGGAAAAAGACTTCTTTAAATAAGCTGGAATGTAACATGGGACCCTCCAAAGCTTTACCCCAAATCAGCGAACCGAGGGGAAGACGAAAATTTGAACCATACCTTTAAGTATAAACGGAAACCATTATTTGATAAACTAAAAATTTTTTCAATTTTATAAAAAATTTCCCCTCAATTGAATCCAAGGCTGGTCTTATTGTAGAAATATTGTAACAAACCTTTCATTCACAGCCACACTTCCAAAATTATAATTAATCTAGAACCTTTTATAAACGTTTAAAAATAAAAATGAATTTGGTGATGAACATGCAAGGAATCGGAAAAGGACATCCCCATGGACTGGGAAAAACCATTAATTACGATGAAAACCCATTTATTGTTATCTGGGAAGTGACAAGAGCCTGCCAGTTGAAGTGCGTGCATTGCCGGGCTGATGCCCAGCTTACGGCTGATCCGCGTGAATTAACCCATGAGGAAGGCATCAATCTTATTGACCAAATTTATGAAATGGATAATCCGATGCTGGTTTTTACTGGCGGGGACTGCATGATGCGTGAAGATCTCTATGACTTGGCAGATTATGCAATAAAAAAAGGCATGCGTGTTTCTATGACACCCAGCGCGACAGCCAACGTTACCATCGAAAAAATGAAGCGGTTTAAGGAAGTGGGGCTTTCCCGCTGGGGTTTCAGCCTTGATGGCCCAACTCCTGAAATCCACGATCATTTCAGGGGAACACCCGGTTCATTTGATCTCACGGTAGAAAAAATCAAATACTTAAATGAATTGGAAATGCCGCTGCAAATCAACACCGTTATTTCACGTTATAATTATGATTCCCTTGAAGCAATGTCTAAGCTGGTAGCTGAACTTGGCGCAGTTATGTGGTACATTTTCTTGCTTGTTCCTACCGGACGCGGCCAGCTGGACGCTTGTATCTCCCCTGCTGAACATGAAAAAGTGTTCCGCTGGTTATATAAACTTAGCCAAACCGCTCCGTACGATATCAAAACGACAGCCGCTCAGCACTATCGCCGGGTTGTTTTACAGGAAAAAATGCGGGACCAATTAATAGAAAAAGGTGAAATTCATTATGAAGACACCATTACCACCGATTTTGCCTCCATGCATGATGGATTAAAACGGGCTCCAAAGGGCGTCAATGATGGAAATGGTTTTGCCTTTATCTCCCATATTGGAGACGTATTGCCAAGCGGATTGCTCCCTATATCTGGAGGCAATGTTCGCGAAAAACAACTTGCTGAAATCTATCGCCACGCAAAAGTATTCAAAGATTTGCGCCAGCCCGATAACTATAAAGGCAAATGCGGAGTTTGTGAGTACAATAAAATTTGTGGAGGTTCACGTTCAAGAACCTATGCAGTAACAGGTGACTATATGGAAAGTGAACCGTTCTGCGTCTATATTCCACAAGCAATGCGGAATAAGCAATCGGAACTGCAAGTTTAGTTTATCAAATATGCCAAAAAATGGGACCTGACCTGGAGCATGGGCACAATCCTCCTAAAAAGTGTGGGAATGTGTTCTAAAGGGCAGGTCCCCTGTTATTCAATCAATCCTGTATCTGAGATTTGTACTTTAGCTTTCACCTTAAAGTCTAAAGTTGGGTATATTTTTTTCCATTTTTCCCAATCATCCTTATTCAAATGACGGGCTCGGTACCTCAGCCCAAATCCAAGAGGGTCCAAGTTTGCTTTTTGGAGCTTAATTAACACGGCTTTCATTTCATTGCTCAATTGTTTTTCAGCTGTTTCTTCGTATTTAGATAGTTCCCCATTTGTAATCCGACGGCTCGTCTCTTCCAGCCTCCCTTTTAGAGACACCTTCATCAGAATATAAGGCTTCTTTCCTTTAGGTGTAATGATTTTGTAGTCAGTCTTCACTTTTTGAGTATCTATAATATACTTTACTTTGCCTCTTTCTACCCATTGGGCACTCTTGCTCTCCATGTTTAACATGTAGTTTACCATTTTCGTTTCTTCCTGGCTTAGAATTAGTTTTATTTTGCTTTTATTCCCGACACCTGCCGAGTTAATCTGAAACAAATTTTTTCCTTCCACTTCAATGATTGGCAATAGGGGGTCTAGTCCCCTTTCAATTAGCCGCTTTTTAAGTTCAAATAAATACACTGGTATTATATATGGGGTCTCAGATCCATCTTCCCCGAGCGCCAAAAGCAAGGAGTTGGTTGGGAGCCGTTCTGATTTTGGCATAATATGGAGGATACGAACGGCACTAGGTTTTCCGATTGCCACCCAGGCAACTTCCTGTATATCCCTCCTTCTGGTAAACCAGTAAATAATCCCGCTATTGCCGCCGCTTTTTGCCACCTTATCCACTAGAATAATAACCTTTGCATGACTGAAATCCAATTCCCTTTCTACCTTGGTTTTAATCGTTCTCACAGCCTCCCCCATTGAATCAGCTTCAGCAGATACGATGATTGTATCAGTAGGCTTTTCTCTTGAGGCCCTAGTAATCGCCATCTTTAAGCTCACAAGATACCGCTTTGTGCTGTGCTTCGCAGGGTCAATTCCAATGGCAAGGACAAAAAAACGTTTATCGATGTCTTTATATCCGCATCCATTTAAAATGAGCGAAGCAGATAGGATGAGGATGAACCAATGACGCTTTCTTGAAAAAATCACGATATCTTCCTCCCAGCCCAGAAATAGAAGGACAAAACATATATCGGTTCAACCGCTAGTCTTAGAATCATCCAATATTCGGTTAGTTGATTTAATTGCAGAGTGTTAATTTGTTGCACCATAATGGCCGAGCAAATGGCAATAGCCATTAAAACCAGCCACTTCTTTTTTTCTTTTGCTTTTTCATTAAACGTGCTTTTTACTAATTCCAGAGCAACATGCCAATGAACAGAAACGCTGATTAGGGTGACCCCCATATATAGCATAATGAAAAGGAAAATCACCCGTTCTACGGGACTATAAACGAGCCTTAAAGAATCGGCGGTGGAAATCCATGGAAATAGGTATTCCTTTGCCCCATCAGCCCCATGGTAGCCAATCGGGATCAAAAAGGTGGTAAACAAATTAAGAATGCCTACGATAAAAACAAAAACATAATTCCAGATTTTCAATTTCCCTTTTATAACACGATTAAAGATAATGAGATTTATATAGCCTGAAAAAACATAACTAGATGCAGCAAAGGCTTTTAAACTTGGCCAGTCAAAAACATGGGTCGTTACTTCCCAAATAGAATCCCAGCTTAAATCCTTACTAGAGAAGGCTTTAAATATAATGAACCCAAGAAATGGTATGCTAAAAAACAGAACAATTTCTGCAAAATACATAACTCTTTGTGTTGGCATGCCTATGACAAGAAAAATGGCAGCCAAATACATGACTAAAAGAATAAGTCTCGGTTCCTCAGGATTCACAAACCGGCTGATAATATCCAAAAAGCCAAGCAGCGTAATCAAGCCTGCTGTGAAAAAGGCCAGCTGAATAAACCATATATGCAGAATCTTCATCCATTTCGTGGTATTAGCCAATATCTCAGGAAGACCTTTTTCCGGATACTTTGTAATGGCTTTGCTGTAAAGAAAGGTCATAAGGACACCATATGGAATGGACAGCAGGACTGAGGCAACTGCCCCATCAAAGCTATACTTGATCAAAATGGAGGGAACAAAGATAATTGCATTGATAAACATATTAATTAATACTAAATATAAAAAGTACCTATTCAACAGCCTTCCTCCCTGCGGTCAATTTTTCGGCTTACTCTGCAGGAGAGTTAAATATGGCACACCAAAACTATCTAATTTTACCATATAGGCGTTTATCATTAAGAAGCCCAGTACGACTCCAACTAATCCAAAAATTGTTCCGAGTGCCCAAATTAAGTATTTCAAAACTCGAATCGTAAAACTAAAGGTGTTAATCGGAACGACAAAATTTGTAATCGCCACAAACGAAACGATAATAACCATAATATTACTTACGAGTCCAGCTTCCGTAGCTGCCTGACCTAAAATTAAGCCGCCAACAGTTGTCGCTGTTGGCCCAATGGCTTTAGGTAGCCTGATGCTTGCCTCCGTCAGAAGTTCCATCATAAACAGCATTAACAATACCTCAACAAACGCAGGGTATGGTACTGCTGTTCGGCTGCCAGCAATCGATAATGCTAACTGTACGCGGAATACCTCGGGGTTATATGCCGTAAGTGCAACATACATGCCAGGCAAGACCACACTAATATTAAAGCCTACAAAACGCAGGAGCTGGAGGAAGCGCCCAACCCAATAAGTTTGGTAAATATCCTCCATGGAGGACATAAAATCCTTCATCACTGAAGGAGCAATGACGGCAAACGGCGAGCCATTTACTAAAATAATCAGTTTGCCGGTTGATAAGTTAACAGCAGAACGATCAGGCCTTTCCGTCACAAGCATAGTCGGGAAAAAGGATCGGTTATGTTTAGTAATGCTGTCAAGCAGCTGTTCTCCGGATTGGAACATTTGAATATGAACCGTCTTCAGGAAATCTATCATCTTTTTGACTGTATCAGGGTCAGCAAATCGGCTATCATAGAGCAGCATCACATCGGTTTTCGAAATCGACCCAATCGACAGCGATTCAATCGTTAATTCAGGCACAGGATACCTTTCCCGGACTAGTCCGACATTGGTATGCAGGCTTTCTGTAAATCCTGATTGCGGTCCTTGAACCGTTGTTTCCACAACAGTTCCGGATGTCACTTTTGCCAGGTTTGCTTTGCTGTCAAAAGTAAAGATAAAATTTTGATAAAAAATAATCACGACCCCTTTTAGTAAATCTTCAATGGCTTTTTGTTCATCCTTAAAGGGCAATATTTTAGGATGTGATTGCAAAAAGGTTAAAAAATCCTGTTGATCCTCGATCTCAAAAAAAGGGGTCAATAGCTTATCATGTATGATTGACTCGTCGCTGATGGTATTAATATATAAAATTTCCATGTATTTTTCTTTCGTATGCACTTCTCTTGCGACCAAATCAGAGGAAGGCTGTCCAATTTTGTTTAAAATATTCTTTTTAATTGACTCGACTTTCATTGTCGGCATAAAGTATTCCACCCTATCCGTTCTGCTTTCCCCTAATTTGCCCAAAAATTGGCATAATATCCTTAAGATAACTTTTTCGACTTCGATGAACTGTGTTATCTTCAAAAAATTACTTAATCCGATAAGGCACACTGTTATTTTATTTGGTTTTCCGTTATAGTTGTGTTTATAGATTTGCAATAGAGGGGTACTTATGATCAAAACCATTGCTATTACAAAGAATTCTGAAATCAAGCTGGATGTGGAAATTGAAAAACTCGTAACTGGAGAATATAAATGGTATTGGATTGATTTTCACCAGCCGACTGACGAAGAAATTGAGAAACTGATTAATCCATTGGGATTCCATCCATTAGCCATTGAGGATTGCATACAATTTTTACAAAGGCCCAAGCTTGATTATTATGAGGATTACACCTTCTTTGTTACGCAGGCGCTAAATCAGGATACGATTACAAAAGAAGAAATTGATTTTTTCCTAAGCAGCAATTATATTGTCACGTTCCATTACCAGCCTTCCATTGAAATTAGTGAGGTATGGAATCGGCTCAGCCAATCTGCCCATGCTAAGAAATGGGACCCGGCACATGTCCTTTACAATGTGATTGACAGAATGGTGGACAACTATTTTCCTCTCGTTTATAAAATCGAGGATCGGTTAAATGAGATTGACGAAAACTCTGGTCAACGATCCATGGAAGCCTTACTGGAGGATTTATTTGATACAAGGCATCAGCTTCTGTCATTGAGGCATACGGTAACACCCATGCGCGACCTCATATATCGAATTCTTAATTCCCAGCGAATGACAGAGATGCAAGGAAAAATGGTATATTTTTCAGATATTCATGACCATTTGTTAAAGCTTACAGAAATGATTGAGGCTAGCCGAGAGCTTACTACAGACATCCGTGACAGCTATATTTCCATAAATTCCAACCAGACCAATCATGTGATGAAGGTCTTAACCGTGATCACGACCATCTTTATGCCGCTGACCTTTATTGCGGGTATATATGGAATGAATTTTCAGCATATGCCAGAACTAACCTGGAAATATGGATACTTTGGCATCCTCATTATCATGTTCCTTATAGGAGCCGGCATGTCCTGGTGGTTTATGAAGAAAGGCTGGTTTAAATAGAAAGGCGGAAGCACGAATGATGGCTTCCGCCTTTCTATTTCCAATTTTCGTACTTGATCGTACCGCCAGTCAAATCCATTCTATTTTGTTCTCCCTTATAATACATTTTTCCATTTTTTTCAAAAATAAAATTTTCATATGTATAAACTTCTTGTCCATTCGGCAGTTGGATTACTACCTTCTTCCCTGCATTTTCTTCTGGAGCCTCTATTCTGATCGTGCTTTGATAATAATGGCGGAATAGTAGGAAACAACCTGCAAAAATGATGACCGCAAAAAGGAAAAGAATCGGACCCTTCCAAGAGATTGGCTTTGGATTTTTTTGATGCAGTTCAACTCTGGTCAACGTTCTCATCTCCTTTTAATTACAATTTTTCGACTATTCTCATTTATATCCAATTTTATCATGGCTAAACCTGCTTACTATTTCAATACTAGTAACCTATGCAAGAAATCTGTAAATATTGCCGATAAGTTATATAATAAGAAAGTATTTACTTGAGAAAGGGGATAGAAAATTGGTTTATTCCAATATCGATGGCACGATGAAATTATTGGCTGAATTAGTCTCGATTCCAAGCCCATCCGGGAATACCGGTAATGTGATCTCGTTTGTAGAAAAATATCTTGGTGAAGCGGGCGTGGAAACAAGCAGAAACAGAAAAGGAGGTTTAATCGCAACCATTCCCGGCCAGGATTCCAGCCGGCACCGGATGCTTACCGCGCATGTGGATACTTTGGGTGCGATGGTCAAGGAGATTAAACCAAGCGGCAGACTTAAGATTGACTTGATTGGCGGATTCAAGTATAACTCGATTGAAGGAGAATACTGCAAAATTGAAACGAGCAGCGGAAAAGTATTTACAGGAACGATTCTAATGCATCAAACATCCGTCCATGTTTATAAGGATGCCGGAAAGGCCGAACGAAATCAGGAAAATATAGAAATACGAATTGATGAAAAGGTACATAGTGCCCAAGAGGTGCGTGCCCTTGGCATAGAGGTCGGAGATTTTGTTTCGTTTGACCCAAGGGTGGAGATTACGCCAAGCGGATATATAAAGTCCAGACATTTAGATGACAAGGCAAGTGTTGCCATTCTTTTGCAATTAATGAAACAAATTAAAACCGAGAACATCGTGCTCCCCTATACGACACATTTTCTCATTTCAAATAACGAAGAGATCGGTTATGGAGGAAACTCCAATATTTCTCCAGAGACAGTCGAATATTTAGCCGTTGATATGGGAGCCATGGGCGACGGGCAATCCACTGACGAATATACAGTTTCTATCTGTGTTAAAGATGCCAGCGGCCCCTACCATTACGGGCTCAGAAAACATTTGGTGCGTTTAGCGGAGGCCAATCAAATTCAATATAAATTAGATATTTACCCTTATTACGGATCTGATGCTTCAGCAGCAATCCGTTCGGGTCATGATATTGTCCATGGGCTGATAGGTCCTGGAATCGACTCATCACACGCATTTGAGCGGACTCACGAGCAATCCATTGAACATACAGCGAAGCTTCTATATCATTATGTCCAATCCGAGTTCGCACAATAATGTTGAAACCATACAAAGCTACTAGAATCCTATCTCCAAAGGGGTTATAATTAGTCTGTCTCATAATAATTTGCTAGGAGATGACACGATGCTTTCAAATATTGGCGTTCCAGGTATGATTTTAATCCTAGTTCTTGCCTTAATCGTTTTTGGGCCAAGTAAGCTCCCTGAAGCGGGGCGTGCCGTCGGAAGATCGATCCGGGAATTTAAAAATGCTGCCCAAGGAATTACAGATGATATCAAAAAAGATATAAATGAGGATATTAAAGAAGCCAAACAAACTCCAACAGACCTAAAAAATAATACAAAAAAACAAGCTGAATCATATGCTCCAGCTTGTTTTTCTCTGTTTGGATTTGGATCTTATCTCTTTGATTTGCCCGATAAATTTTGAAATTGATCCATCAATTTTTTTCTCGTTTTTTCATTGCGGAGTAAATAGGCTGCCCCTAAAGCAACTGTTGTCATCATCATGGATTTTCTGCCCATAAAAAATCTCCTTCATCGTTTGCTTGGTAGATCACTTCAACTTTTCCCTTAACATTTGATTATTCGCCTTATACTGGGACAATAACTGGTTCAAAATATCGGCTGCTTGTCCGCTATCCTGTTTTTCTACAGCAAGCTTAAGGTCATGGAATGATTTCCATTCTTCCTTACCTTTTCCTCCATGCATCTGTTTTATGAATTCCTCTTTAGTCATTTTCCCCTCTTCCAATTGTTTCCGAAGTTTTTTCATCTTTGCCATTTTTTCAGCTTTCCATTGTTCCCGCTTTTTGGCATTTTCTGGGCTCATCCATTGGCTTCGAAGCTGTTTCCTTTCCTCGATTGCTTTTGCCCATTCCTGTTTTTTATCAGGGGTATATTGGTTTACCCATGCTAATAGCTTTTGCTCTCTTTTCGCTTGTTCTGCCTGCCAATCTTTGTGCATCATTTTGTGATGTTCTCTATGATCCTCACTGCAATTATCACATGGTTTTTCCGTAGGTACCGCATAGCTATAATCTGCGGCCCCGGCTATCCCAGGCAGCATCATCACGAAACTCATAATCAAAAGTATCATCTTCATTGATTTTTCTCCTTTCATACCTCTTCTTCCACCACATTTTCTGGTTATTTTTGGACGAATTTATCATTCCCTGTTTTTGAATAAAAATTCTCTAATTTGCCATATTTTTTGCAAAAAAAGCCTTGAGTTCCTTACAAAACTATCGTAATCTTATTGTAGTAAATATTTGTGAAATATTTCACAAAAGAACAATTTTTCTTGTTCTTAATTTTTTCTATATTATTGTGAAATAATTCACATAAAACTATTTTAAAATAAATTCAGGGGCCAGGAGTGGTTAGTATGTCAAGACCCAATATTGTCATCTTAGGCGGCGGTTACGGTGGGATGGTCACAAGCAAGCGTCTAGAAAAGTTTTTAAAAGCCGGCGAAGCCAAAGTTACCTTAATTAATAAACATGATTATCATTACTTAACAACACAGCTTCATAAAATCGGGGCAGCGACTGCTGCCGACAGGCAAATTGCGCTTTCCATACCAGAAATAATTAATCCCGAAAAAACAAATTTCATAAAAGCTGAAGTGGCTGCGGTCGATGCCAATAAACAGGAAGTTCATCTTGTTGGAGGCGAAAAGGTTCCTTACGATTACTTAGTAATCGCCTTAGGCTTCGAGGTGGCGACCTTCGGAATACCAGGCATTAAAGAAAATGCCTTCGAAATTCGCAGCTTCAGGAGCTCAAAGGCGATCTATCATCATATCTTGAAACAATTTAATTTGTACAAACAAGACCAAGACCCATCACGTTTAACCTTTGTCGTTGCAGGCGGCGGTTTTACCGGGATTGAAATGGTCGGTGAATTGGTAGATGCCATGCCAAAATTATGTAAAGAACATGGTGTTCCATTTGAACAGGTAAAACTTGTTGCAGTTGAAGCTGCACCATCTGTAATCCCGTTTTTTCCTAAGGAGTCCATTGAATATACAACGCAATTTTTCGAAAAGCACAATGTTCGGTTAATCACTTCTAAAAAAATTCTAGAATGCACACCAGAAGAAATCCGTCTAGAAAATGGCGAAAACATTCCTACCCGGACAGTTGTTTGGTCTTGCGGGGTTAAAGGAAACACGATTATAGAAAAATTCGGTCTTCCTGTTGAAAAAGGAAAGATTCCTGTTGATCCGTATTTACGAGTGAAAAACATGAAAAATATCTTTAGTATCGGAGATAATGCCTTATTTATGAAAAATGAAAAATCTGCGCTGCCTCCAACTGCACAAGTGGCTCTGCAGCAGGCACCTGTTTGTGCCAAAAACATCGTTGCCGCAATACGCGATGAAGCTTTGACAACATTTGAATATCATCATAAAGGTTCAGTTGCCTCACTTGGCACCCGGGCTGCGGTTGGACTGGTAGGCAGTGTCCGGTTATCAGGATTAATTGGCGCCTTTATGAAACAAGTAATCGAGGCCCGGTATCTATTTATGCTTGGTGGTCCCGCTCTAATCTTCAAGCAGCACTTTGGCGTCAGCCATGAACCCGTAAAAATAACTGCTAAACAATAGTGATCTCTTTTATTATCTGGGTTTCTTCCTTTTAGGTTATCGAATAGAAATATCCCAATTAACCGCCTTATAGTTCCCCACTTTAAGGCAACAGCCCACTCCAAAATTGGAATGGGCTTTTTTGTTATATACCTTTTCGTTTTATTTTCCTAAAATACATCTTTTTTAGTAAAGACCAGAAACGAAACAGCAAGGGACGCTGCCCACCAGACAAATAGAACCATCAAGGAAAATGAAAGGGTCATGCCTTCAATGGGCGGCGGGTTTCCCTGCATATAATCTGTCAATCGTAAATTCACCATAAAAAAATATTTTGCCGATTCCCATGAAGATACCATATTGTTTAAGATAGCCCCTGAAATCAGCGCTGCCAGCATCACACCCATCCCCGCTGCTGTACTGCGAATCAATACGGATAGCATGAAAGCTAAAGTCCCTACAACAATAGCCACAAACCATACAAGCCCAAAATCCATCATTAAGAACTTCCATAAATCTAAAAGCTTGACATCCGAAGTATTTAATCCTGAGCCGGTGACATGAAACCCTGTTATAATGGGGGCATTCCAGCCTTTGTATCCAAACACCAAGCCAGATATTAGAAATGACAAAAGGCCCGCAATGGCAATAATAAGCGATATCGCTAAACATAAGGAAATATATTTACTCATTAGGACCTTCCAGCGCCTCACCGGCCTGGTTAATAGCAGCTTGACCGTCCCGATGCTATGTTCTGAAGAGACTATGTCACTGGCAATTACCATCACCATTAAAGGAATAAACAAATCAATCGCATTTTCTAAAAAAATTCTTATAAACGTGGGAGCACCAGGTTCAGCTGGGTTAATATCGTGGTCTAAATAATATTGCTTTTGTTGAAGTGAGATTTGCAGCTCCTGTCTCCATTCATCTGATAGGCGGCTGCTGCTCAACCGGTTCGTCGTATCCACGATTTGCTGTTGAAGTATCGTCCGCCAATCATTCGTTCCGAGCTTATCTCGCTCCCTCTGTACATCCTTATATTGGGCATAGGTAAATAGAACTACTAAAACACCTATAATGAGAGCGATTACCACTAAACGCTTTTTGGCAATCAGCTTCATCATTTCATTTTGGATCAGCTTATTCAATCGCTTCCCCTCCTGTTAACTCTAGGAACAAGTCTTCCAGCACTGGCATTTTACGGCTCATCTCCAAGACAGAAACCCCCGCTTCGACTAGCAGCCTGTTCCATTCCGGGGTTTTTTGTTCATGAAATTCCGTTAAAATGGTTTGGTTATCCGTTTCCTCAATGACGGTCAACGAAGATAATAGATCCCGTCCCTTCTCAAAAGGGGACAAACGCCAAGCTACCTGCTCCCGATTAGCCAAGAGCCTTTCCACTGTATCTGTTCGAATTATCAACCCTTTGGCTATAATAGCCACCCGATCACAGAGGAGCTGGATTTCACTCAATAAATGGCTTGAAACCAGGACACTTAAGCCCTCGTCTTCTGCAAGAAAACGGATAAATTCCCGCATTTCCCTGATCCCTGAAGGGTCCAGCCCGTTGGTTGGCTCATCAAGAATTAATACTTTTGGACGCCCAAGCAGGGCTTGTGCAATTCCGAGCCGCTGCCGCATTCCTAAAGAATAAGTCTTTACCTTATCGTGAATTCTTTCTGTTAGCCCAACAAGCTCTGTTACTTCTTTAATCCGCTCTTCCCCAACGTTTGGAAGCATCCTCGCAAAATGGAGCAGGTTATTATACCCTGATAAAAACGGGTATAGCTCAGGATTCTCGACGATACATCCCAGATTTCCCAATGCCTTTTGAAAATCTTCTTTAAGGTTGGTCCCGCAGATTTCAATGGTTCCTGATGTCGGTTTAATTAACCCAACCAGCATCCGGATCGTAGTTGTTTTCCCTGCACCATTTGGACCTAAGAAACCAAACACTTCTCCTTCCCGCAAATCAAAAGTCAATTCTTTAATGATTTCCCTTTTGCCAATGACTTTTCTTAATTCTTTTACAGCCAAAGTTATAGGTTTCTCCATCATCTCGTACTCCTTACCATGTAACCAATGAGGCTACTCGTTCAGCAATTAAGCGATACCCTTTTGTATTCGGATGAAACTTGTCGGTATACAAATAATCATTCACATTCAACTCAAATATGTCAAAGGTTGGCACAAAAACAACCTTAGGAAAAGCTGCACTAACTTCCGCACTATCGTAATTCCAGCGGCGCACGATCTTGGACATTTCTTTCCCTTGATCCAATTCGATGAAAGGATTATACAAGCCTATAAAAAATACGGTGGCATCTTCATTGTTTTTCCGTATTTGTTGAAAAATAAAATTCAAGTTATCAATGTATTTTTTCTCAATTTCTGAAATAGTGTTGGTTTCTAAATCCATCAATCCTTCGCCACCGCGAAATAAATCATTGCCGCCGATTGTGACTAAAACCATATCGGCCTTTTGAATCTGCCTCCCCACCTCAATTTGCTGTACCTGCTCCCTCAATTGCCCAGAGGTTTGTCCATTGATCCCAAGGTTTGTTAACTGGATGGGCTGATTGGTCCTTTCTTTTAATTCATCCGCCAAAACTCCCACATACCCCTTTCCAGTCTCATCCCCTGTCCCTCTTGTCAATGAATCCCCTATTGCAGTGATCGTTAATCCCTTTTTATTGGGGACTACCTTTTCCTGGGCACTTGGTTTTTGGATGGATTCTGTGCTTCCGGCATAATACTCCCCGACAGCCCAGGCGAGACCACCTAACCATAGGAGGAAAAATGCCGCTCCAGTGATTGTTACCAAGCGAACATAGTTCTTACTCAAAAATAATCTTCCTTTCTGAAGTAATAACCTTTTCTCCTATTTAATCACAGTTTGCGGCTGATTCAAACTTTCAAACGCTTTATGTAAGAGACTTTTTCACACAAGTTCACTTATTTTTCAATTTTCACGCGATAAAAAACCGACTCCTTTTGATTAGGAGTCGGTTTTTAACATACTATTTTATTGGTCTAAATCTCCCTTTGGCCCAAAGAATTCAAAATGAATTTGTTCTTCATGAACACCTAATTCTTTTAAGGCACGGTTCATCGCTTTCATGAATGGCACAGGACCGCAGAAGTAAAATTCAGATTCGCCGGCGTGCAGGTTATTTTGCAGCCATTCCTTTGTTACAAATCCCTCCACATCAAAGCGATGGTTCTTACGGTCCTCCTCTGTTGGTGAATCATAAAAGACATAAGACGAAACATTATGATTCTTTGAAAACTCTTCTATTTCATCTCTAAGGGCATGAACACCGCTGTTAGCAGCTGCATGAATAAAAGTTACCTTGCGGTTAGGCTGGAGATTAACAACGGTTTTTAACATACTGATCATCGGAGTTAATCCAACTCCGCCGCTTAGTAATACAAGTGGAGATGTGTTTTGAGTATCTAGGACAAAGTCCCCTGCAGGTACACTTACCTTGAGTATATCTCCTTCATTAATATGATCATGTAAATAATTGGATACAACTCCGTCTGGATTTTGTGTGTTTGCTTCCCGTTTCACACTGATTCGGTAGAAATCCTGTCCCGGTGCATCTGATAGACTATACTGCCGAATGTGAGTAAATTTTTCTCCCGGGATTTCCAGTTTAATGCTTATGTACTGGCCTGGTTTAAAGTCAGCTATTTCACGCTGGTCTTCAGGTTTTAAGTAGAAAGAGGTAATAACCTCACTTTCTGCCACTTTGCGGTCTACTACAAAGCCTCGGAAGCCTTCCCATCCTCCATGCTGATTCTCGGCTTCATCATACATTTCTGCCTCCACGCTGATAAATGCGTCCGCAATTACCCCGTAGGCTTGTCCCCAAGCCTCGATGATTTCATCTGTTGCCGCTTCACCTAGAACTTCCTTAATCGCCATTAAAAGATGCTTGCCAACAATTGGATAGTGCTCAGGTTTAATCCCAAGGCTTCTATGCTTGTGGGCAATTTGTTTCACTACAGGAATAATGACTTCAAGATTATCGATATATTTTGCTGCTGCATATACTGCTCCGGCAAGCGCCCTTTGCTGTCTGCCTTGCTTTTGGTTGGCATGATTAAAAATATTCAATAATTCAGGATGGTTCCGGAACATGAGTTGATAAAATGTGGTTGTTATCGTTTCCCCGTGTTGTTCCAAAACAGGGACAGTTGATTTGATTATTTCTACAGTCTTGTTATCTAGCATTTTTAGATCCTCCTTGTGTTTTCACTATTAAGATAGTGTTAATTATACGACCGGAAACACTTGAATTGTGTGATTTAAATCACACTTTAAAAAATTATTTTACAAAAATTTTTTAAACATGATAAATGTAACTAGTTTAGAGTCTAAGACTTTAGTAAAGTAAACCTATTGAAAATATTCAGTTAAGAAAACGTTATTTTAACTATTAAGAGATTTCCTACTGGAGGAAGAGAAACGATGACGAAAGCTAAGATTGCATGGATTACTGACTCAAGTGCTTCTCTCAGTCAAGAATTTATTGAAGAACATCAAATACATGTGATCCCTTTACATGTAGTAATTAATAATGAATTTTACAAAGAAAATGTCGATATAACCGAAAAAGAGTTCTATGAAAGAATGAAAAATGAAGAAGGTAAATTTCAATCTTCCCAGCCATCTATTAATGATTTCGTGGAGCTTTATCATAAATTAAAGGAGGAATATGATTTCGGCATAGCGATACATGCTTCCAGTGTTTTGACTGGAACCTATCAATCATCAGCCATGGCAGCTGAAATGGCAGGCTTTAAATTGTTTGCCATCGATTCCCAAATTGGTTCTTATCCGCTGTCCTTTTTAATCAATAAAGGGATTGAACTGGCTGAATCTGGACTGGCAATTGAGGAAGTTGTCTCCCGGCTTAATGCTCTTCGTGAACATACACGATTATATTTAGTCCCTTCCAACCTTAATCAGCTTCACAAGAGCGGCAGGGTTTCCGGAAGCCAAAAAATCTTGGCATCGCTGTTTAATATCAAACCGATACTGGCAATGGAAGAAGGCGCAGCTAAGATAAAGGAAAAAGTCCGAACTGAAAAAAAGGCTACTGCCTGGCTGCTAAATCAACTAAAGGAAGATCTGGCAAAGAATATAGTGAAGAAAGTAGCCATCCTTCACGCAAATGATGTTGACAAGGCAGCAGAGATTGAAACATTAATCAACGAGACCTATCCAAAAATTGAAACAGCGAAATTAATGCTCATAACTGTTGCAGGCGTCCATACAGGCGTCGGAACCATGGGGCTGTCATGGGTATGTGAATAGTATATTGAAAGGACTGCTAAAGTCCTCAGGCTGTCGAAAAACCTTCGACAGCTTTTATTTTATTCTTTATTAATTCACCGCGTTAATATGATATAATATTATTAATAGTTGTCTATGCGAATTGTCGGTTGATTT
>NZ_CALPDF010000013.1 GCF_943193175.1 Neobacillus muris | reverse complement strand
GCCGCTTTGGCTTTCGCTGCTGCCGCTGCCTTTTTCTTCGCTAAATCATCCGAGTCGGATCCGGCGGCTGGGTCTGCCGGGGCTTCGCTGGCCGTTTCAGCTGGCGGTTCCTCATCCGCGATGCCTTCCCGCTTCTTCTTTGCTAATGCCGCCGCTTTGGCTTTCGCTGCTGCCGCTGCCTTTTTCTTCGCTAAATCATCCGAGTCGGATCCGGCGGCTGGGTCTGCCGGGGCTTCGCTGGCCGCTTCGGCTGGCGGTTCCTCATCCGCGATGCCTTCCCGCTTCTTCTTTGCTAATGCCGCCGCTTTGGCTTTCGCTGCTGCCGCTGCCTTTTTCTTCGCTAAATCATCCGAGTCGGATCCGGCGGCTGGGTCTGCCGGGGCTTCGCTGGCCGCTTCGGCTGGCGGTTCCTCATCCGCGATGCCTTCCCGCTTCTTCTTTGCTAATGCCGCCGCTTTGGCTTTCGCTGCTGCCGCTGCCTTTTTCTTCGCTAAATCATCCGCATCTCCTGCTGATGCTGCGGCTTGTGCTGGAGCTTGCTCCTCTTTAGGCGGCTCAGGCTTGGCAGGTTCATCCTGCTTTGGCGCTGCTTCACCCGCCTGCTTGGCCTGGCGTTTTGCCAGCGCTGCCGCCTTGGCTTTTTCCGCCGCCTCCCGCTTTAATTGTTCGAGATCTTTCTCCCCGCTCATGGACTAGATCACCTTCTTCCCAGTCTTCGCTTCGTATCGAATTTTTTCCTTTAGTTTATTGATTCCATAGATTAATGCGGCCGGGTTTGGAGGGCAGCCCGGGATATACACATCAACCGGCACGATTTGGTCGACCCCTTTTACGACGGAGTACGACTTCACATACGGTCCGCCTGCTGTTGCACATGAACCCATGGCAATTACCCATTTGGGCTCCGGCATTTGGTCATAGATTCTGCGGAGGAGCGGCGCCATTTTCTTTGTCACGGTACCGGACACGATCATACAGTCCGATTGCCTTGGCGACGGACGGAAAAATGAGCCCAACCGGTCCAAGTCATAGTGTGCTGCACCGACGCCCATCATTTCAATTGCACAACAAGCCAGACCAAATGTTACGGGATAAATCGAGCTGCTTCGCGCCCATCCCTTCACCTGCTCCAGCGTTGTCATAAATACATTCCGTTTTAATTCTTCCATTTCTTGAGTCGTTACACCTTCTAGATTTAGATCCATCGTAGCACCTTCTTTTTCCAGGCATACACCAAGCCAATTAACAGTAAAATCACGAAAATTACCATTTCTACTAATGCAAAGATACCTAGTTTGTCATAGGCGACGGCCCATGGATATAAAAACACTGTTTCTACATCAAAAATTACAAACATCAGGGCAAAAATATAATAGCGGACATTGAACTGTACACGTGAATCGTGAAATGGCTCAACACCGCTCTCATATGTGGTATACTTCGCCTCACTAGGCTTAAAAGGACGCAGAAGCTTACCTAAATATAACGCCACAACCGGCAGCAAAATACCGAGACATAGGAACACAAAGACTATCAGATAATTATTCTGATATACATTTAAAAGTTCCATGTCTATCCCCTCCAATGTTGAATATTTTCATATTTCTAACTAGTGAATATTGTAACCGAATTCATTATAGCATTGTTACAAACCTGTGTCGACAAACCCGCGGTATTAAAATTGGAAAAATATTCGCAGTTGGAAATTCCACTACGATATTCCTAAAAAATGGTCAAATCGAACTGGAAACTGGAGGATATTATTATGTTTGTTCGATCTGCGGTTTCCACTCAGAATTATCAGCCGATAGCTTCCTACAACTATCCTATTCTATGGACAGCTTTTCATTCGGATTTTAATAAAATCACTGGAGTTTTCCTGACAGTTAGGGTGCTAAACAAACCGTTTTGGTCTTTGATAGGTGCTTTCCGTCATAAATTTGATCTTACTGTTCTATTTTATGAGTCGATTTCCGGATTACCTGCAGTTTTGAGCTGTTTTACCGGCCAAGTTCACCATTTTATCGGCACATTTTACACTTTACCGGCGTTTCTCCACCTCTTATCAACCGTTTTCCCCTTTTTACCGGCAATACTTCTATATCATGCCAGCCAACAAAAAACCCCTCCAAGCCGCTAAAACCTAGCAGCCCAAAGGGGTCCCCATCAAACATTTATATAAAGCTATCTTCTCTCCGCAACAGAAAGGCGATTGATGGCGCGGCGCAACGCAGACTCAGCGCGGCGGAAATCATAATGCTCCGCCTTCTGATCGCGCAAACGCTGCTCAGCACGTTCCTTCGCTCTCAGGGCACGCTCCACATCAATATCCTCTGATTTCTCAGCAGCCTGTGCCAAAATCGTCACCTGCTCCGGACGAACCTCCAAAAACCCGCCGCTCACCGCGACATATTCCGTTTTGTTGTCCTTCTTCAGGCGCACAGCCCCAATTTCAAGCGGAGCCACCATTGGAATGTGGCCCGGCAAAATGCCAAGCTCACCCGTTTTCGCCTTGGTACTCACCATTTCCACATCATCATCGAAAACCGGGCCATCAGGAGTAACAACACTGACTTTAATCGTCTTCATTTTTTACCCTCCTGGCGGTATTAGGCCTCTACACCCATACGTTTTGCAGCCTCAACCACATCTTCAATCGGGCCGACAAGTCGGAAAGCATCCTCTGGAAGATGGTCATATTTCCCTTCAAGGATCTCCTTAAATCCGCGGACCGTTTCCTTAACCGGCACATACGAACCAGGCTGGCCAGTGAACTGCTCAGCCACGTGGAAGTTTTGCGATAAGAAGTTTTGAATCCGGCGTGCACGGGCAACCACTAACTTATCCTCATCCGATAACTCGTCCATACCTAGGATGGCGATGATATCCTGCAATTCACGATAACGCTGCAAAGTAGCCTGTACTTGACGAGCGACATTATAGTGCTCTTCGCCCACGATATCAGGCGACAACGCACGAGAAGTCGAAGCAAGCGGGTCCACCGCTGGGTAGATCCCCATCTCAGAAAGCTTACGCTCCAGGTTCGTTGTTGCATCTAAGTGAGCGAAAGTCGTAGCCGGAGCCGGGTCCGTATAGTCATCGGCTGGTACGTAGATCGCTTGGATCGATGTAACAGAACCTTTATTCGTAGACGTAATCCGCTCCTGCAATTTACCCATTTCAGTAGCAAGAGTTGGCTGGTAACCTACGGCAGATGGCATACGGCCAAGCAGCGCGGAAACCTCAGAACCTGCCTGTGTGAAACGGAAGATGTTGTCCATGAAGAACAGCACGTCCTGTCCTTGCTCATCACGGAAATATTCAGCCATCGTCAAACCAGTCAAGGCAACACGCATACGTGCACCTGGCGGCTCATTCATCTGACCGAATACCATCGCCGTTTTCTTGATAACACCTGAATCCGTCATCTCGTGGTAAAGGTCGTTCCCTTCACGAGTACGCTCACCGACACCAGCGAATACCGAAATACCGCCGTGCTCCTGCGCGATGTTATTGATTAACTCCTGGATTAATACCGTTTTACCAACACCAGCACCACCGAAGAGACCGATCTTACCGCCCTTGATATATGGGGCAAGCAAGTCTACTACCTTAATGCCTGTTTCCAAGATTTCTACTTCCGTAGAAAGATTTTCAAACGTTGGTGCTTCGCGGTGAATCGCATCACGGCGGGCACTGGCTGGAACATCCTCTTTCAAGTCAATCGCTTCACCAAGTACGTTGAACACGCGGCCAAGCGTCGTATCTCCAACCGGCACCGAAATCGGCGCACCTGTATCTTCTACTTCCACACCGCGGGTTAAACCGTCAGTGGAAGACATCGCGATGGTACGAACCGTATCATCACCTAAATGAAGGGCTACTTCAAGAGTTAAGTCCATCGCAACTTCTGCTTGACTACGCGCTTCTGTTTTAATTCTCAATGCATTATAAATCTCAGGCAGCTGACCGTTCTCGAACTTAACGTCAACAACCGGACCCATAACCTGAACAACGCGTCCTTTGTTCATCGTTTTCCCTCCTAACAATGTTGCAAACTGTTTAACCGAACTGTATTTTTGAAAAACGAACCTTGTATCGTGTTCGCCGCCCGTTACAGCGGCATGTATCCTGAGTCCGCAAACGAGAATCAGATAGCAGGTGCAAAACGGGTCTCGAACACCGGACAAGGCAAGCTTTTTAAAAAATTATTCTAACGCCGCCGCACCGCCGACAATTTCTGTGATTTCCTGGGTAATTGCCGCCTGGCGGGCACGGTTGTACATTAATGTGTAGTTACGGATTAATTCATGCGCATTATCTGTTGCGTTTCTCATTGCGGTCATCCGCGCAGCATGCTCGCTCGCTTTGCTGTCAAGCAGTGCACCGTAGATCAAGCTTTCCGCGTATTGCGGCAGCAGGACATCGAGGATTTCTTCTGCTGACGGTTCAAACTCATATGAAATCAGTTTGTGTGACGTACTCAGATCCGACAATGGCAGCAGCTTCTTCTCGGTAACCTCTTGAGAAATGGCGCTAATATAATGGTTGTAGTATATATAGAGTTCATCAAATGTTTCATCGGAGAACATGCCAACGGTTGTGCTGGTAATGTCTTTAATATCCACGAAGCTTGGCTGGGCAGAAATCCCAACAATGTCAAGCACCACGTTGTAGCCCCGCTTCACAAAGAAGTCGCGCCCTACCCGGCCGATGGCAATAATCGCAAATTCATCATTGGATTTATGATTTTTTTGGATTGTTTGATGGACCTTTCGGATGACGTTACTGTTGAACGCACCGGCAAGCCCACTGTCAGAGGTAATGACAATATAGCCTGTCTTCTTGATCGGACGGTGTTTGAGCATCGGATGGTTCACGCCGCCGGAGCCGATCGCGATCGAAGCGGTGACTTCCTGGATTTTTTCCATGTACGGCACGAATGCTTTCGCATTCATCACGCCGCGGTTCCATTTGGCAGCGGAGGTCATTTCCATTGCTTTGGTAATTTGACTGGTTTTTTTCGTCGAATTAATCCGATTTTTTATATCGTTTAAAGAAGCCATAGGTTTTCACCACCCTCATTCAAAGAATGTATGGCTAAAGCGCGGCCGCACGGCGGCTTTAGCCATTCTAATTGTTGGACCTAAATATTACTCCGTAACAGCGAAAGTCTTCTTGAAAGCATTGATGGCTTCTGCCATGTCCTCATCAGCAGGAAGATCCTTCGTAGTCGTGATTTGGTCTAACAATTCCTTGCGGTTGTGGTCTAACCAAGTATAGAAGTCATTTTCAAAGCGGCGGATATCCTCTACTGGAATATCATCCAAGAAGCCGCGTGTCAAAGCGTATAGGATCATAACTTGCTTTTCAACTGCGATTGGCTTGTTAAGGTCCTGTTTTAGAACTTCAACCGTACGGGCACCGCGGGCAAGCTTCGCTTGGGTTGCTTTATCCAAGTCAGAACCGAATTGGGAGAATGCCTCCAATTCACGGTATGAAGCAAGGTCTAGACGCAATGTACCAGCAACCTTCTTCATTGCCTTGATTTGCGCAGAACCCCCTACACGGGATACAGAAAGACCGGCGTTAATCGCTGGACGCACGCCAGAGAAGAACAGGTCAGACTGCAAGAAAATCTGTCCATCAGTGATGGAGATAACGTTTGTTGGGATATAAGCAGAAACGTCACCTGCTTGTGTTTCGATAAATGGCAGCGCGGTAATCGAACCGGCGCCTAAGGCGTCACTCAACTTAGCGGCACGCTCTAATAAACGGCTGTGCAAGTAGAAGACATCCCCTGGGTACGCTTCACGGCCCGGAGGACGGCGAAGCAAGAGGGAAAGCTCACGGTAAGCAGCGGCCTGCTTGGATAAGTCATCATATACGATCAAGACATGCTTGCCTTGGTACATGAATTCTTCCGCCATGGAAACCCCTGCATATGGAGCCAGGTACAATAATGGAGCCGGCTGTGATGCAGACGCTGTGACAACGATGGAGTAGTCAAGAGCGCCAAACTTACGAAGCGTCTCAACGGCGTTACGTACCGTGGACTCTTTTTGTCCGATGGCCACATAGATACAAATCATGTTTTGGCCTTTTTGGTTCAGGATGGTGTCAATCGCAACAGATGTTTTACCTGTTTGACGGTCACCAATGATCAACTCACGCTGGCCGCGGCCGATTGGCACAAGCGCGTCAATCGCCTTGATACCGGTTTGCAGCGGCTCATGAACCGATTTACGGCTCATAACGCCTGGTGCGACAACCTCAACCGGGCGGGTTTTGCTGGTATTAATTGGACCCATGCCATCAACAGGCTGTCCTAATGGGTTTACAACACGTCCAATAAGTTCCTCGCCAACCGGAACCTCCATGATGCGTCCTGTGCGGCGAACCTCGTCACCTTCACGAATTTCAGTGAAAGGTCCAAGAATGATGATACCGACGTTATTTTCCTCAAGGTTTTGAGCCATACCCATAACGCCGTTTGAGAATTCAACAAGCTCTCCAGACATACAATTGTCTAGGCCGTGAACACGCGCGATACCGTCACCAACAGAGATAACTGTACCGACATCTGTCACTTGTATTTCTGCCTGATAGTTTTCAATCTGCTTTTTTATCAGGGAACTGATTTCTTCAGCTTTGATGCTCATGGTTTCACCCCTATCTACAAATCTTAGCTTAACAACAATTTACGCTCTAAGCGGTCAAGCTTTCCGCGTAATGAACCGTCATATATACGATTTCCAATCCTCAGCTTGACGCCGCCGAGAAGATTGGAATCTACGATATTTTCAATATTTAATGATTTTTTGCCGATTTTCGCAGCATAAACCGCTGATAACGCTTCACGCTCCGCATCGCTTAATGGCCGTGTGCTATACACTTCCGCATCAGCGATCCCCATTTCTTCATTGGCCAAATCCAAAAACTCATTGGCCAACTCGGTAATGATTCCTTCACGATGGCGTTCAATCAAGATTAATAACGTATTCAGCACATAGACGTTTACTTGGGCAAACGCTGTGGTAATCAGCTGCTTTTTTTGCTCCAATGTCAGTCTGGAGGATTTTAACGCGGCGGATAATTCCGGCGTATACTGGATAACCTCTTTCACCACACGGAGTTCTTCTTTGAACACTTCAAGAAGCTGTTGTTCTTTTGCAATTTGTAATAGCGCTAACGCGTAACGCTTCGCTGCTAAAGAGTTACTCATCACAAATCTCCTGCCTCTTGAATATATTCGTTAATAAGCTTGTCTTGGTCTTCTGCATTTAAGTTCTTTTCAATCACCTTAGAGGCAATTAAGACAGACAAGGATGCGACTTGTTCGCGGATCGCTGCCACTGCTTTTTCTTTCTGCTGCTCAATTTCAAGCTTGGCAGCCTCTTTAATGCGCTCTGCTTCCGAACGGGCAGTCGTAATGATTTCCTCCCGCTGGATATCGCCTTGTTTTCTTGCACTTTCAATTAAGCTTGCTGCTTCATTGCGTGCTTCTTTGATTAGATTTCTTTGCTCCTGCAGAATCTTTTCAGCTTCTTTCCGGCTGTTCTCTGCGGACTGGATTTCAGTGCTGATATGCTCTTCCCGCTGTTTCATAATGCCCATTAATGGGCCCCATGCGAACTTTTTCAGCAAGGCCAGCAATATGATAAACATGAGCAGCTGAAACACGATATCACCAGTATTGATACTGGCATGTTCTGCTGCACCTAGGACAAGACTGCTTGTTAACACCTCGGGTTCACTCCTTTCAAGAGTTGCTTACGCTGGAAAAATGCATAAATGAATGGCGAGGACTCGTAATCATCGCCACCTGGAGTTTTTCTGATTCTATCGGTTTAATACCATGAACGCGATAACTACACCGATAATCGGTAATGCTTCAACTAACGCAACCCCGATGAACATTGTTGTTTGAAGCAAGCCGCGAGCTTCAGGCTGACGAGCAATTCCTTCTACTGTGCGTCCTACGATCAAACCGTTACCAATACCTGCTCCTACTGCTGCTAAACCGATTGCGATTGCTGCTGCTAAAATACCAATTGAACCTGTCATTACTTGTTTTCCTCCTTAAATGTATAAAAATATATATTTTTTTAAAAATTGTTCATAAGAATGAACGGTTTTATTAATGGTCGTGACTCACTTTATGAGCCATATAAACCATTGTTAACATAGTGAATATGTAGGCTTGGATCGTGCCTACGAAAATAGAAAATCCCTGCCATGCCAGCGTCAGCGGAATGGCGGCAATGGTGCCAACAATCCCTTGGTGCGCTAATCCCCCTGCTAATAATGAAAGCAAAAGTTCACCGGCATAAATGTTTCCGTAAAGACGCAAACCAAGCGTCAGCGGATTGGCGAATTCCTCGATGATTTTCAATGGGAACAAGAACTTCATTGGACTAAAGAATCCTGCGGTATACTCTTTTGTGCCTTTTAGTTTGATTCCATAATAATGGGTCAATCCTAAAATCATAACGGCTAAGGTCAATGTTATGGTCGGATCGGCCGTTGGCGATTTCCACCATAGATTGCCATCAAGCACAACAGCAAACGGTAGGCCTAACATATTGGATACAAAAATATACATTATCAGTGTCAGTCCAAGAATATGGAATCTCCCGCCTTCTTTCCAATCCATGGTGCTGTTGATGACCCCTTTGACAAAGTCCATCACCCATTCCATGAAGTTCTGCATTCCTGCAGGCTGCAAAGCGAGTTTGCGGGTGGAAAGGACGGCAATCAGAAAAACAATGGCACTTGCCACTGTGATCATCAAGACATTAGCAAGGTTAAAATATAGACCCAAAAATTCTACCACTGGAGCTTCGTGATTCATGTATACTCACCTCTCTTCCCAATCACTTATGTTGATTCACTGCGTGATAAAAATAATCTATCATAATGACAATATAGGATGTCATTAGTCCTATTACTAAACTAATCATATTAAATTGATCGGGATACCTTAAGGCAATCAGGGCGGCAATGCCAGCCATGGCCATTCTCGAGAGCGATCCAAGGGAACGGGGTTTTTTGCCCTGCGAAACCTTTTTATCAAAACTCTCAGTCTTTCTCACCAGCATCCATAGATTCAGGTAACCGAAGCATGTCCCAAGAATTAATCCTAGGAAGATTGTTTGATAAGATGTGAACCCCCAGCCAAGGACGTAAATGGACATTAGGTAAAACATCCATTTGCGCTGCCTGTTGAACATTGTTCTGAAATCTGGCATTATTATTTTTCTCCTGAATAAAAATGGCGGATTGTACGGAGCATAGAATATGTACCTGCAGCAAGACCGGCGAGCAGTCCGATTATTAAGAAAATTGGTTCTGTTCCCCAGTGCCGATCAAGCCATCTCCCAGAGAAAATACCTATCAGAATGGAACCTACTAATTGGGAGACAATGGCGGACATAAGTGCCATCGCTTGGAAAGGATTGCGGTTATTTTGTTGCATTTCCCATCACATCCTCACCATGAGAGAATGCTAAAAAAGTACACACTTAGGGCATGAAAAAACTATGTTTAGATAAAGATTTTTTCCATTGAAAACCTTATCATTTACACCCCATGTAAGCATACAATAGCCCCCTGTCAATGTCAATGAATTTGGGGCAATTAAACAGCATTCTTTTCCAATTAATCCTTTTATTTTACACTTTTATTGTATTTTATTCTGTGAAGAAATTATGTTTAATTTGTGTCCATTTTGTGAACGTTTCGATTGTACAAATGGTACAATTTTATGAACTTTTATTATAGAAGAAAAAAATAAATGGCGGCCCCTTCACACGGGGGGCCGCCATTTATTTTTCGATCGTAATCATGCCTTCCGTAAAATCCTCCTTGCCTGCTTTTTTGGCAAACACCTTCACAAGATAGGTCCCTGCATCAGGCAGCCTGTCAGGGGGGAGATCCATACGGATTAATCCCTTATCGACATTTGTCCGGGTTTCCAGAAATCCCATAAACCGGTAATCACCTGGGTCGAATAAGGCGATGCCAAATTCGTCCGCTCCTCCCGGCAGATACACCTCGTAATGATAATGCCCCGGCTGGTCGCCTTGAGCGAAATCAAATCCCATGACCCTTGGATAACCAGGTTCCTCCAAGACATATAAATAGGGGATATGAATATCGGTTCCGCCAGCATTTAGCGTTAAATAGCCATCATGAAGCTTTCTCTTAAACTCCTTCGGGTCCACCGTTAATTCGATGGCAACCTCCTTGGACTCGTGCGGTTTCAGCGAAAAGGACAGCGGCAGCTTCCAATAGAGTCCGTCTTCCTTTGGCGGAATGAAAAATGTATACCTCTGGATCTTGCCGCTGACATTTTCCACCTTCACTTTTGCGCTCCGCAAGTGTTTTTCATCGGAAAACTTGCCGAATCGCAGGCTGCCAGGCGTGACAAGGGACGCCGTTCGAACAGCGCGATCGACTTGAACGCGGCCCGCTCCCTGCTCGTAGGTGTGGTACACGGCGCCTTCTGCATGCCTGCTTTTTTCCTCGTTGCTGCCGCTTTTGATCAGGGGCTTGGCCGTATTCATGAGTGCCGCCTTGACTTGTTCAGGACGCCAGTCCGGGTGGGCTTGCTTGATTAACGCGCATGCCCCGGCAATATGCGGCGCCGCCATGCTTGTGCCCTGCAGCGATAGGTAGCCGCCCGGGATGGTCGATTGGATCGCCACCCCTGGCGCCACAATGTCTGGCTTAATTTCCCAGCTATCGGTGACCGGGCCGCGGGAACTGAATTCTGCCATCAAATCCTGTTCCTCGGCTACTTCCACTCTCGCAACGGCACCCTGCTTGGCGAGACGTTTGTGGAGGTATTCCCCGTCACGCTTTGAAAGGGCCCCGACTGGAATGGCCACGGGTGATTCGAGGTTTCCGATGAAGCTGCCGCCTAAATTATTGTAGATGATGACAGCCCGCGCCCCTGCCTTGCGGGCGTTTTCCGCTTTTTCAGAAAAAGTCAATGTCCCCCGCCTGATCAGGACCATTTTCCCTTCGGCATTGGGAATATCCTCTTTTCGGCCGATCCCCCCGTCTACGAGGTCCAAGGAGCGGTCCAGCTGCCAGTCGTCCGAACCTTCCAACGGCTGAATCCGGAATTTTTCGCGAATCCCTGCCACTTTCAAGAACGGGATTTTCTGCACGGGGGTGGAGGCCCCGACGGATATGGCTTTGGAGGCTGTGCCTGGTGAGCCGACGGTCCAAATGTCGGGGCCGGAATTCCCTGATGCTGCCACAGCCACGATTCCTCTTTCAACGGCGCGGTTCAACGCCATGCTTATCGGGAGATCGGGGCCATTGACGCTGTTGCCGAGTGAGAGATTCATGATATCGACCTTGTCTTTGATCGCCTGTTCGATGGCGGCGAGGACTTGCTCCGTGGAGCCCGCGCCGCCCGGTCCGAGCGCCCGGTAGGCAATAATTTTGGCCTCGGGTGCCACGCCTTTTATTTTACCATTGGCAGCGATGATGCCGGCCACATGGGTGCCGTGGAGGGTGGCTCTTCCAGGGGTGAGGGTTTCCATCGGATCCTGGTCGTTATCGACGAGGTCATGGCCGCCGCCATAGTTCCGTTTCAGGTCGGGATGGGTGTAGTCGACACCGGTGTCGATGACGGCGACGGTTACGCCTCTTCCGGTCAGCCGTTGGTTGTTTTGGTCGAAAAAGCCGCGGACGGTTTCGCCCCCAATGATTTTGACGCTTTCCTCGGCTTCAGCCTTGTATTCGTTGACTGGTGAAACATGAAGGATGGGCTTTTGGCCAGCGAGTTGTGCTATGGCGTCTGGCGGGCCTTGGACGGAGAAGCCGTCGATGGCTTCTCGGAAGACCCGGCGCAGTTTGATGTTTTTATAGGGTTTGATGAGCTGCTGGATGGCCTGCTCGGATTGGGGCCTGTCGAGTGTGATGATGGCGACGGTGTCCTTCGTTTGTTTGGGAATGGGCGGGTGGACTAAGGGTTTTTTTATGGAGATGGGCGGGTTGATGGCAGCGAGGTTTGCCGTTTGGAGAGCAAGTATGATTGCCAGTAACAGTTTCATGCGAAAATTCCCCTTTTTGTTTAGGGTTTTCCACTCTATAGGAAAGTATGCGGGGGAATTTTTAAGAAGCGATGTTGACTATTTGGACTATCAACATTTTTACTCATTTACCGGCGGAGTTCACAATTTTATCGGCGCTTTATCTGGGTTTTCCGGCACTTGTACAACCTTTATCAACCGTTTTCCCCCTTTTACCGGCACTTCCTCTAAATTCCATACAAAAAGCCAGGCATCAAGCCTGGCTCAAAGTATCGCTATTTTGTTCCAAACAACCGGTCGCCGGCATCGCCCAATCCTGGGACAATATAGCCGTGATCATTTAATTTCTCATCCAATGCCGCAATATAAATATCCACATCCGGATGAGCCGTTTTAACAGCTTCCACACCCTCTGGAGCCGCAATCAAACACATAAATTTGATATTTTTCGCGCCGCGCTTCTTCAAGCCATGAATCGCTTCAATCGCAGAACCGCCTGTTGCCAGCATCGGGTCTACCACGATGAAATCACGCTCTTCCACATCGCTAGGGAGCTTCACATAATATTCCACCGGTTGCAGGGTTTCCGGATCACGGTACAAACCGATATGGCCCACCTTCGCAGCCGGGATTAATTTTAAAATGCCATCCACCATGCCGATGCCGGCACGAAGAATCGGCACGATACCGATCTTTTTCCCGGACAGAACCCTCGATTTCGTTACACTGACAGGTGTTTCAATTTCCGTTTCCTCAAGCGGCATGTCCCGTGTGATTTCGAACGCCATCAAAGTTGCCACTTCATCAACCAATTCACGGAAATCCTTTGTTCCCGTATGCTTATCACGTATGTAAGTCAGTTTATGCTGGATCAGCGGATGGTCAAAGACGTATACCTTTGCCAAAATGATCGCCCCTTTTTATAAAAAATTTTACCCACAATTACACTTCGTCTCATTTTACAGAAAAACGCCACATAGAGCAACTAAAGACAACGCATCTTTCCACAAGTTTCATTTTTCAAAAAAATCGGCCCTACCCTCTAGTAAGACCGATTCTTTGATGGATTATTCTAATATTCAGGGTATAATTGAAATTTGCTCGTTAACGCATCCACACGGGCGCGGGCTTGGTCCAATTTCGCCTCGTCTTCATGATTCTTCAGCGTAAATGCGATGATTGACGCAATTTCGTCCATTTCCTCTAACCCGAAGCCGCGGGTCGTAACAGCAGCCGTGCCAATCCGGATGCCACTGGTAATGAATGGGCTTTGCGGATCGTATGGAATGGTATTCTTGTTCACTGTGATGCCGATATCATCAAGCACTTTTTCAGCCACTTTTCCTGTTAGGCCAAGAGTTTGCAAGTCGATTAACAGCAAGTGATTATCCGTGCCGCCGGAAACAAGCGTAATGCCCTCTTTTTGCAGGCTCTCCGCCAAACGTTTCGCGTTAGCGACAATTTTTCCGGCATATTCTTTAAATTCCTCGGTTAATGCCTCACCGAAGGCCACCGCTTTTCCAGCGATCACATGCATCAATGGGCCGCCTTGGATGCCAGGGAAAATGGCTTTATCGATTTTTTTGCCGAACTCTTCTTTGCATAAAATCATGCCGCCGCGCGGTCCACGCAATGTTTTATGCGTCGTGGTGGTGACAAAATCAGCGTAAGGAACCGGGCTTTGATGCAAGCCTGCGGCAACCAGCCCTGCAATGTGGGCCATATCAACCATAAGGCAGGCGCCAACCTCATCGGCAATCTCGCGGAACTTGGCGAAATCAATTTCACGCGGGTAGGCGCTGGCACCGGCTACGATCAGCTTTGGCTTGTGCTCAAGCGCTTTGGCGCGTACATCTTCATAATCAATGCGGTGCGTTTCTTGATCGACGCCATACTCCACAAAGTTATATTGAACACCGCTAAAGTTTACGGGGCTGCCATGGGTCAAGTGGCCGCCATGAGATAAATTCATGCCGAGGACGGTGTCACCCTGCTCTAGAATGGTAAAGTAAACCGCCATATTGGCCTGGGCACCGGAATGAGGCTGCACATTGACATGCTCTGCTCCAAAAATTTGTTTGGCACGGTCACGGGCCAAATCCTCGACCACGTCCACGTATTCACAGCCGCCATAATAACGGCGTCCCGGATAACCTTCTGCATATTTGTTCGTTAAAACGGAGCCCTGGGCCTCCATTACTGCTTCACTGACAAAGTTTTCTGAGGCAATTAGTTCGATTTTAGCACGCTGACGGCCTAGTTCTTGTTGAATTGCTTGAAAAACTTGCTCGTCCATCTGTGACAAATGCTTCATGGTAATCCCCCTTTAAGTATGTTCGCATCCGAAACTATTTGAAAATTTCCTTTTTTATTGTAGCATGTTTTTCCGAAAAATAGCGATGACAGAAAATTCAGATTTAAACTAAAAACCGAACATTCTAAGCTAGTTACAGCTAGAATTTTCGTCATTAACCATATAAACTGCCCGTGAACCCCCAATAAGTTTCGGTCTTGACTTCGCCAAGGTCACGTAAGCCCCGCCGACAGTTTTCTGCTTGGCACGGACCGGAACGGCAACAGGTTTCAGATGCATGCCAATCAAAGTGCTGCCGATATCGATGCCGGCGTCCGCCTTAATCGTTTCCACCACGGCGGCCTCGGCCATATGGCGGTAGGCATAGGCGGCCATAGCCCCGCCTGCGTTTCGAACGGGAACCACCGTCACCTCTTCATAGCCGCGCTGCTCGGCAACGGAACGTTCGATCACGAGGGCACGATTCAAATGCTCGCAGCACTGAAAGGCAAGCTGGATCCCTGTTTCTGCCTGAAATTTTTTTAAGCCTTTAAAAATCATTTCGGCTGCTTCCATCGTTCCAGCAGTTCCAATCTTTGCTCCAGCTACTTCGCTCGTGCTGCAGCCCACTACCAGCAGCTGGCCTGGCCTTAAAGATGCCTGCTCATTAAATTCGGTTAACACGGCTTGCAATTGTTTTTCCCATTCGTGAATCATGTTTCATCCACCTGGCTTTCTATAGGTGCTTTTCCTCGTAGTCGGAGATTTTGCCGACACGATTGGCATGACGGCCGCCTTCGAATTCTTCGGTCAGCCAAATCTGGGCGATCTCTCTGGCAAGTCCCGGTCCAATGACGCGTTCGCCCATCGCCAGGATGTTTGAGTCATTGTGGGCGCGGGTCATTTTTGCGCTAAAAGTATCATGGCAGAGCGCGCAGCGGATGCCCTTTACTTTGTTCGCCGCAATTGTCATGCCGATTCCGGTGCCGCAAATTAAGATGCCCCGGTCGAACTCGCCGCTGGCTACTTTTTCAGCAACAGGCAGAGCGTAATCCGGGTAATCAACAGAGGTAGTGCAGTCACAGCCAAAATCGACGTATTCAATGTTTAATTCATCCATCAGGCTGGCGATTTCCTTGCGGATATTCACGCCGCCATGGTCAGAAGCTAAAGCCACTTTCATGTAAAATCCTCCTCAACAAGTACAATCTGCCTTTAATTTTGACATACCCTTATCAAAATATAAAGTTAAATGCAAACAAAAAAGCCCTCTATTGAAAGAGAGCTTGAATTTGGCAGGTTTCTACTGCTTTTTTAGATTATGCTTTTTCGCCAGCTATTTTTTCCAGCGCCTTGTCGATTAGCCGGTTCAGCTCTTGAAAGGTTTTCTCGTACACTTCTACGGAGCCGCCAAAAGGGTCTATGACATCCTGGTTGAAATCCGCACCGGTGAATTCCTTTAAGGTATAAACCTTGTGAATGGCTTCGGGATATTGCTGCTGAATGGCAAATTTGTGGGATGTGGTCATGGTTAAAATGAGATCTGCCCAGTCTGCCTCCGCCTTCGACAGCAGGGTGGATCGATGTTGATGGTCAATCTTATTTTTTGCCAGCACCTGCTTGGCGTTTGGGGAGGCATCACTGCCGGTTGCGGCATAAATGCCAGCGGACTTTACTTCAATGCCGTTGATGTTCTTGTTTTTTAAAATGGCCTCTGCCATGGGACTTCTGCATGTGTTTCCTGTACATACGAACAATATATGCTGCATGGTATCTTCCTCCCTTTCCTTTATTTTATAACAATTGGCTGAAATATTAATCGTTCCATGCATCCCATTTTTTTAGATTTTCTGGTGAATAGGAGGTGGAGGAGTTTTATTTGTTTTTACCATAAAATTGCCATCAATTTGATGCCAAAAGCGAGCAGGATTGCCCCGCCGAGCGCTTCGCTGTAGACCCCCATCCAGCCGCGCACTTTTTTTCCGAGCAGCAGGCCGGCCCATGTCAGCGTGGTGGCGGCGATTCCAAAGCAAAGTAAGACTAAAACGGTTTTTGTCCCGTATATCCCTAACGTCAATCCGACCGAAAAGCTGTCAAGGCTGACGCTGAGGGCGAATATCAGCAGACCAAAGCCCACCGGGGTTATCACTTTTTCTTCCTCGCTCTTGAAACTGGACCAAATCATTTGCAGCCCTAACAGGATGAGCAGCAAGCCGCCAATGAGCGAGGCAAATGAACCGAATTTTTCAGAGAGAAACTTCCCTGCAGAAATTCCAGCGAGCGGCATCAATACATGAAAAAGCCCGATTGATAAGCCAATCACAAAAATCCTCTTAAGCCGGAGCTTATACATCCCCATTCCAAGACCTACCGAGAACGCATCCATCCCCAGTGCTGCTGCCATAACCATCAACGTCACAACTTCTCCAATCACATCAGACATGCACTCTCGCCCCCTTGGACTAACTAATTCAGCATATGCACGTCCAACTCAAATTAGAAGCGCCAATTGGGGACAGTCCCCCGGTGCGTTAATGCATTCATTTAGCAGGGGCCTGTCCCTCAGTGCGTTAATGCGTCATTTCAGCGGGGGCCTGTCCCCCGGTACGTTAATGCGCTAATTTAGCGGGGGACAGGCCCCACTTCCCCCTTTGCTCCCTGCACAAAAAAAGCACCAGTTCCCCCATTTACGAGGGATGGCGCTTATTGGGTGATGATTTTGTTTCCGGCTGCTTTTTGCAGGCGGTTCATGATGGCGTGGCCGACGCCTTCGGTTGGGAACATTTCGCTGTAGATGATGTCCACTTCCATTTGGTTGAACCGGCGGAGGGTGTCATATAGAGCTGCCGCTATCGTCTCAAGATCAGCCCGCTTCCCGCAGGCCAGCACAAAGTCAGCTGCAAACTCTTCCTTATGCTCCTCCGTCGTCAGGATCCCAACCCGCAATCCCGCTTGCTGCTTTTCGTCCACAAGCCGCTGGATAAAGGACCTTGTGCCTGAAACTAAATACAGCGGTGCGTTTGGCGCATAGTGCGTGTATTTCATTCCCGGCGCCTTCGGTTTTTCATGCTCATCGGTCAAGGCCCGGTCAACCCATACCTCTCCGACCACGGCTTCCAGCTGTTCCTTAGTCACGCCGCCTGGCCGCAAAATCACCGGAATCCGTTCAGTACAGTCAATAACCGTAGACTCCACACCGACACCTGTCGCTCCGCCATCCAGCACACCAGCGATTTTCCCTTGCAAATCATCCAACACATGCTTGGCTGTCGTCGGGCTCGGTTTCCCCGAACTATTGGCGCTCGGCGCCGCAATCGGCAGTCCGCACCTTTTCAGGAGCGCCAAAGCCACCGGGTGATTTGGCATCCTGACCGCCACCGTATCAAGTCCCGCTGTCGCCGTCTTCGACAAAGCCCCTTGCTTCTTTTTAAAAATTATCGTCAAGGGTCCTGGCCAAAACGCATCCATTAATGCCTCTGCCTTCTCTGGAACCTCCAAAACAAATGGTTCGAGCTGTTGTTTCTCTGCTATATGAATAATTAACGGGTTATCCCCAGGACGGCCTTTTGCCTCATAAATTTTGCTTACAGCAGCGTCGCTTTCTGCATTACCCGCCAAACCATATACCGTTTCCGTTGGCATCGCGACGACTTCATTATCCTGCAAAAATCTTGCCGCATCCACAATTTGTGGATTACTTTCCAATTTATCCACATAGTTATCCACTTTCCAGACTTTTGTGTTCATAGTTATCCACCTTACTGATTCCAAAATCAATAAGTCGAAAAATGACGAATTTAGGCTTATTGACTCTATTATTTCACCTTGTACGTTTGAAAGTATAAAAGAAGCAGGGGATAAATACAAGTTTTATCCACAAATTGTGTATAAACTCATGGAAAAAGTGGATAACTTTGATAATATATCCACAACTTAGAGCTTATATTTCAAAAACAAGGAGTTATCCACACTGAGTAAGTGTCGAATATGCTCGGAGCGGGATAACTCGAGCGGCAACTCTTCCTGCTCTACCTGTTGAAAACCGATCCATTCAAAAAATGGTATAGCTGCGTGTTTATTGGTGGCTAGAAATAAGCTGTTCAAGCCTTTTTCTGCTGCCAGCTTCACCATTTGTTCCATTAAAATGAAGAGGTCCTGCTCAGCTTGTCCTTGCGAAATGACTAACGACCGCAGCAGCCCCTCCTCTTCAAACACTTCCATCCCTAATATTCCCTTTAATCTCCCGCTTTCATCCTCCATCAATAAAAAACCTTCCGCCGTTTCCTCATTTAGCCCCTCTGTCCCGAGGTTTGCCCTTGTCAAAAAGTCTCTTACCCCCTCCAAATCATCCCGCCTCGCCCAGCGAATCAGCCGATGCATCCCGCACTCCCCCATTCAAATCTACTTTACTCTATGAATATGATAGAAATGAGAGAATGAGAACCTTTATAACAGATTAAAGCGCGGGGGCCTGTCCCCCAGCGCTTTAATCTGTTAAAATATTTTCTTCCACATGTCGACGATAAAGAATTTTACTTTTACCGGCTGTTCGTCTTCTGCGACATATACTGGCTGGTCTTTCTTTTTGCTTGAGGTCTCTGTTTTTTTGTCTGCTTTGGTTTCTCCTTTGTCTGACTCTTTTTCTTTTGATGCTTTGGTTAGCTTCTCTACTTGTTTTGCCTTATCCTTTTCTTTTTCCTCTTGTTTTTCCACTAGTTTGGCTAGCGCTTCGGAGCCTTCCTCTTTCTTTTTGGCCTTAGCGGTTTCTTTTTCTTCAAAGCCCTTGCCGACTGCTACCCCATTTGAGAAATCAAGGAAGCATAATGGAGGATACAAGACGCACCACCAGTTGGCGCCTTCCCCTTTTCCCAATGTAATTAAAATCGCCTGATACTTGCCTGCTGGATATAAATATTGCCCATATAATTTTGTTGGAAATTGCACTTTGCCAAACTCTACATTCACCGATTGCTCTGACCTTTGCTCACGGACAACATTTTCGGCAATTCCTTGGATTTCCGGCAGCTTCGATTGGATAACCGATCTCGCTTGCTCCATCGAGGTTAAGTCTTGCACCCACAATGAGATTTGCGCGTTTACAGCATCGCGGACCTTCCGTTTGAGTTGTTGGTCTTCCTCTAAATCACTATTGGCCAAAATCCGCAGCCGGATGGCCTCCCCAGGAATGACAATCGACTCCTTTGCTGCGGCTTCGGTTTTCGGCATATATAAATTTACCATTGTGGCAAAAGATAAAACTACTAAATAAGCCCAAACAATCATTTTACTTTTCATTTCTAGCACCGTCCCTTCCCTATCCTCATTGTGGACAGAATGCCAGAATCTTAAACTATTAAATTTTACTATTTTTCAAATGGGAGGCGAGAAATTTCGATACCAGCATCTCCGTTATAAAAAAAGAATGGACACCCTGCATCCATCCTTTTTTAAAAACCGATCTCCGCAAACACCATCCGGTCCTTGCCATTAATATCATTGACTACTTCCACTTTTGCGTTCGGAAACGTACCGCGCAACAGCTCAGCGGCCGCCTCCCCCTGCCCGGCACCAATTTCGAAACAAACAAGGGATTGGGAAGCAAGAACCTGTGGCAATTCAATCATGAACCGGCGGTAAAAATCCAGTCCGTCAGCACCCGCAAACAGGGCCCGATGCGGTTCATGCTCCGTCACAACCTCTGACATCCAAGACTTGTCCGCCACAGGAATATAAGGCGGATTGGACATTACGATCTCCAGTTTCTCTCCGCTTGCGATAAACGGCTGCAGCAAATCCCCCTGTATCCAGCGGACATCTGCCCCCAACTGTTCCGCATTCCTGCGGGCCACCGCCAGCGACTCCTCAGCAATATCGGTCCCCGAAACCTCCAGAAACGCAGCCTCCAGCTTCATCGATATCGCAATCGCCCCGCTGCCCGTGCCAATGTCGGCCAGCTTCAATTGCTGCTGCCCAAAAAGCCGCTCAATCCTTTGCAAGGCTCCATAAACGAGCTCTTCCGTTTCCGGCCTTGGAATCAAAACCGCTGGATTGACGGAAAAGGTCCGCCCATAAAACTCTTCCGTGCCGATGATATATTGGACCGGCACCCCCCTGACATGTTCATGGACAGCCGCCTCAAACGACTCCCACACCGGCGCTTCCAGCTCCTCGCGGACATTCGCAAACAGCTGGGCCCGCGGCATGCCGGAGAAATGCCGCAGCAGCAATTCCCCCGCATTCTCATCCCGGCCGTGTTCCTTTAAAAAAGAAGAAGCCCATTTCAGAGCTTCGAACACTTTTTTACTCATTTGAGGCATTTTCCAATCGTTTCGCTTGGTCATCGAGAATCAGCGCCTCAATAATTTCATCCAGCTTGCCCTCGATGATTTGGTCAAGTTTTTGGATCGTTAAGCCGATGCGGTGGTCGGTTACCCGGTTTTGCGGATAGTTGTAGGTACGGATCCGCTCTGAACGGTCACCGGAGCCAACCGCTGATTTCCGGACTTCATCGTATTCCGCCTGGGCTTCCTGCTGGAACTTGTCGTAAATCCGGGCACGCAGGATCTTCATTGCTTTATCTTTGTTCTTATGCTGGGACCGTTCGTCCTGGCTGGTTGCGACAATGCCAGTCGGAATATGGGTCAACCGGACCGCTGACATCGTCGTGTTAACGCTCTGTCCGCCGGCGCCGCTCGATGCAAACGTATCGAAACGGATATCTTTGTCATTGATTTCAATATCGAATTCTTCCACTTCCGGCAGGGCTGCCACTGTTGCTGTGGATGTATGGATCCGGCCGCCTGACTCGGTTTCCGGTACGCGCTGCACACGGTGGGCGCCATTTTCATACTTCAATTTAGAGAACGCGCCTTGGCCGGTAATCATAAAAATAATTTCCTTGTAGCCGCCTAGACCGGTTTCATTAGCATCAATCACTTCGGTTTTCCAGCCCTGCGCTTCGGCATAGCGGCTGTACATCCGGTAAAGTGTGCCCGCAAACAACGCGGCCTCTTCTCCGCCTGCTGCGCCGCGGATTTCCATGATAACGTTTTTGTCATCGTTCGGATCTTTCGGGATAAGAAGCAGCTTTAATCGCTCTTCCAGCTCTTCGATTTGCGCTTCCAGTTCGTGCATTTCTTCTTTTACCATTTCGCGCATTTCCGCATCCAGCTTTTCCTCGAGCATCGCTTTGGCATCCTGAAGCTGGGATTTGGCATCCTTGTATTCACGGTACGCCGCTACCGTTTCTTGTAGGTCTGCCTGCTCTTTTGAGTATTCACGCAGTTTTTTGGAATCATTGATGATCTCCGGATCGCTTAAAAGCTCATTCAATCTTTCGTAGCGGTCCTCGACCGATTGCAAACGATCGAACACAGTTCTTCACCTCATATTTTTTTGCTTATCTATGTTAAAAAAAAACGTTCTTTTTTTAGTCCATAACATTCTAATTATAGTATAGGAACATTTCAAGGTCAAAACCAATTCGCAGAAAAAATTTTTGGGCCTTCTGAGATCGGATATCAGGAAAAATTCCAATTTATCAGCAAAAAAGTCATTATATCAGGAAATTTCGGACATATATCGGGAAAAATTTTCATATATCAGGAAATCAGCCGCATCTTAGTGCAGCCTCCAACAAAAAACATGCCCTGGGTAAACAGAGCATGCTTATCGGCGGTCTTCCTGGACCTTTACTTCAATATTGTAGCGGGGCAGCGCTTGGACAAGTTTGCGGTGCAGGCGCGCTTCAGCATCATCCTTTTGGCGGTCTGTCAGCATGCCTTTTTTATAAACCTTCACCCACATTCTATCCCCATTGATCCAGACAGAATCCGTAACAAACTCATTTGTATCGGCAATCACCCGCTTTGCCTGGTTGATGTCGTTTCCTTCGTTCGTTCCACCGGCCTCGCTGCCGCTTCCTGTTCGATTGAGGTCAAGAAAGTTTGGATTTTGGTTCGTCATATCATTTTCAACTTGGTGCTGTTCATTTTTCCCGCGGTCATTTGTAAAATCACGGACTCCGGAATTGTCCTCACGGTTTTTTATTTTCGGCGCACTTTCGTTATTGTTGCGGTAATCATAAAGTGAATTGTCCGCCGATTTATCTCCCTGGCAGCCGGCAGCTGCAAACAATAGCAAGAAAAACATGAAAAGTCTCCACTTTTTCAATCGTTACACCTCCATTACTATCTTGCCCGCAACTGCCGCCTGCCGCTCCAGTGAAATTTTTCCAACAAAAAAGATATCAGAAATAATCCTGATACCTCATTTTAAACTACACGTTTTCCTCGACCGCCTGCCGATAGGCTGCAGTTTGCGGTACCTCGTGATGGTGGCGGCAGCGCGGTTCGTACGCTTCCGAAGCCCCTACCAAAATGACCGGGTCATGGTAGGATGCCGGACGCCCGTCAATCAGGCGCTGGGTCCGGCTTGCCGGGGAGCCGCACACCGTACATACCGCCTGCAGTTTGGTCACTGATTCAGCAATCGCCATCAAGGCTGGCATTTGTCCAAACGGCTCGCCACGGAAATCCTGGTCGAGTCCCGCCAGAATCACCCGATGCCCGCTGTTGGCCAGCTGCTGCACAACCCTGACAATTCCCTCATCGAAAAACTGCGCTTCATCTATTGCGATAATATCCGTTTCCGCCTCTACATGGTGAAGAATCTCGATGGAATGGGAAATAGGTCTCGCATGAAAGGAAGATCCATTATGGGATACAACAGACTGATCGCTGTAGCGATTATCAATTTTCGGCTTAAACACAGCAATTTTTTGCTTGGCAAATTGTGCTCGTTTAACACGGCGGATCAGTTCCTCCGATTTGCCAGAAAACATACTGCCGCAGATAACTTCGACCCATCCAGTTTGCTTCATTAAATACATAAACGGCGTCTCCTTCCTCTTACGAACCCTTAACAATTTTCTAAGTATTTTATCGTATGCTGCGCATATAAGTTTATCATGATCGATTAGGCCCAAAAGCATGTATGGGGCCTGTCCCCCATTACGGCAACGCTTTACTCTGGCGGGGGCCTGTCCCCCGCCAGAGTAAAGCGTTACTGCACTGTAGGCCTGTTCCCCACACAAAATAAAAAACAGGCAAGTAGGTTTCTGCTTGCCTGTTTCTATCGCAATTATTGCTGTTTAAGGCCGTATTTTTTGTTAAATCGGTCAACACGTCCGCCAGCTTCAGCGAATTTTTGACGACCAGTATAGAACGGATGGCACTCAGAGCAAGTTTCTACACGGATTTCGTTTTTCACTGATCCGCTTTCGAAAGTGTTGCCGCATGCGCAACTCACCGTTACTGTTTTATAATTTGGATGAATTCCTGCTTTCATTCTTTTCATCTCCTTCCGCCCTGAATCATGTTCGAAACAGAGTTATCGTGAAGTGCATGTCTTAAAAACAGGCACTTGGTATCAAAAAACTAAAAACACACTGACCCCATTATAACAGGGTGCCCTGCCATTTTCAAGCTGGGATTTATAGGAATACCCGTTTTATTTGGCGCTTAAGACCGTCGCATTTTTAATTCTTCACCGATTTGGTCAAAGAAATCCTGATTCGACTTCGTTTGTCTTAATTTTTTCAAGAAACGCTCGGCAAAATCTGGAGAATCTGACATTGATTTACGCATGGCCCATAATTTATCCAGATGATCCTTCGGAATCAGCAGCTCCTCTTTCCGCGTACCAGAACGGCGGATATCGAGTGCAGGGAAAATCCGGCGCTCAGCGAGTGTACGATCCAAATGAAGCTCCATGTTGCCGGTCCCTTTAAATTCTTCGTAAATGACGTCATCCATCCGTGAGCCCGTATCAACCAATGCCGTCGCTAAAATCGTCAAGCTGCCGCCCTCTTCAATATTCCGGGCCGCCCCAAAGAAACGCTTCGGACGGTGGAACGCCGCTGGGTCAATACCGCCAGACAGTGTACGTCCGCTTGGCGGAATAACCAGGTTATACGCACGAGCCAAACGTGTGATACTATCCATCAGAATAACGACATCACGCTTGTGTTCGACCAAACGCATCGCCCGGTCTAACACGAGCTCCGCCACCTTAATATGGTTTTCCGGAACCTCGTCAAACGTTGAGCTGACCACATCGCCGGCAACAGACCGTTCGATATCGGTCACCTCTTCCGGACGCTCATCGATCAACAGCATGATCAACTCCACTTCCGGATGGTTGGTCGTAATGCTGTTGGCAATTTCTTTTAACAGCATCGTTTTACCAGCCTTAGGCGGCGCCACGATCAATCCGCGCTGGCCAAAGCCGACCGGCGCCACCAAATCCATAATTCGGGTAGAAAGCTTCTCCCGAGTAGTTTCCAATTTCATCATCCGGTTTGGATAAAGCGGCGTTAATGCCGGGAAATAAACCCGTTCCTTCGCTGACTCCGGGTCCTCCCCGTTTACGGCCTCAACATGAAGCAGACCGAAATACCGTTCATTTTCTTTTGGAGGACGCACTTTTCCAGACACCTTGTCCCCGTTGCGCAAGTCGAAACGGCGGATTTGCGATGCGGAAATATAAATATCCTCAGAACTTGGAGAATAGTTAATCGGGCGCAGGAAACCAAAGCCCTCCGATTGGATGATCTCCAAGACGCCTTCCATAAAGAAATACCCTTGCTGTTCTGCCCGTGATTTTAAAATCGCGAAAATAAGTTCTTTTTTGGTCAATTTGCTGTAATAGGTCACTTTATACTCGCGCGCCAGCTCATAAAGCTCCTTCAGCTTCATATTTTCTAAACTTGAAATTGTCAATTCCATGTGTACACCACGCCTTAAAATTTTTCCGTCATATCCGCTTGTTTCATTGAGCCGGAGATGATGTAGGTTTGTTTAATAGAGGAGGGATAGAAGTTGAAAAAGAAATGAATAAAATAGCAGAAAAGATGCATAATAAAAACAATTTCTATTGTACCCTCTTAGTAAAAAAATAATCAACAAAATTTTTTCCGATTCTGTTCGATGGAAATTATTTCCGAAGGGATTCCTCTGGGAGATTTGGGAGTTTGAACTTTGGGTATCTATATACCATTTAGCAGGGCACCAGGGGGGACCTGATCAAATCCCCCGACACCCTGATCTTCTATAATACTAAATTAGGTTTCTTATTCAAGCTGTGGCGGCCTTCAATAAACCGGACGGTACCGGATTTGGCCCGCATAACAAGCGAATGGGTGGTTCCGTACGAACCTTTAAACTGGACACCACGCAGCAATTCGCCATCCGTTACGCCGGTTGCCGCAAAAATCGCATCGTCCCCTTTGACCAAGTCCTCCATTCGAAGGATCCGGTTCACATCCAAGCCCATTTTTTTGCATCGTTCCAATTCGGCATCGCTTTGCGGCAGCAATTTCCCGAGGATTTCACCGCCAAGGCATTTCAGGGCAACAGCCGAAAGAACCCCTTCTGGCGCACCGCCGGAACCAAATAGAATATCGACGCCTGTGTTATCGAATGCCGTATTGATGGCACCTGCCACATCACCGTCATTGATCAGCTTAATCCGTGCCCCTGCTTCGCGAAGCTGCTGAATGATATGCTCATGGCGCGGGCGGTTCAGCACAATCGCCACCACATCTTCAATATCCTTGTTTTTTGCCTTCGCAACCGCTTTTAAATTATCGAGCACAGACGCATTGATATCCACTTGGCCGACCGCTTCAGGGCCGACTGCGATTTTTTCCATATACATATCTGGAGCATGGAGAAGGTTTCCATGGTCAGCAACAGCCACAACCGCTAACGCATTCCAGCCGCCGGAGGCTAAGATATTGGTGCCCTCAAGCGGGTCCACTGCTACATCCACACGGGGGCCATAACCATTTCCAAGTTTTTCCCCAATATAGAGCATCGGGGCCTCATCCATTTCCCCTTCACCGATTACGACCGTTCCTTTCATAGGAATGGTATCAAATACATTCCTCATCGCTGTTGTAGCTGCTCCGTCCGCTTCGTCCTTTTTCCCGCGGCCCATCCACCTGGCAGAAGCAAGGGCTGCCCCCTCAGTTACCCGGATGAGCTCCATTGATAAACTTCGTTCCATTTGTGTCATCTCCCGTTTCTCTTTTGCAAACAGTTCTCTCCACATGCTGATTCTATCTATCTCTTTGGCTTGTCCAGTTCTATGCAGTCGCGCCGCCATCAGCCCGGCATTCTTAGGTGTTTTTTAATTGTTCAACCTCTTCTTTTGTGAGATCTTCCCGCCATACGGTCGCTCCGAGGCCATTTAATTTTTCGACAAGATCGCTGTAGCCGCGGTCGATGTGCTCAAGGCCCGTCACTTCGGTAACGCCTTCCGCCATCAGCCCGGCAATGAACAGTGCCGCCCCCGCCCGCAGGTCGCTGGCCTTCACCTTGGCTCCCTGAAGCTGAACCGGACCGTTAATAATCGCCGATCGTCCTTCGACTTTGATATTCGCGTTCATCCGCCTTAGCTCATCGATATGTTTAAATCGGGCGCCATATATCGTGTCGGTAACGACACTGGAGCCTTCTGCCCTTGTCAGAAGCGTCGTGAACGGCTGCTGGAGGTCCGTTGGGAATCCAGGGTACACCAGTGTTTTAATATCAACCGATTTCAGCTTTTGGGCACCGCCAACGAACACTTGGTCATCCGCCGTTTCCACTGGGACGCCCATTTCCCGAAGCTTGGCAATCAATGATTCTAAATGCTGCGGAATCACGTTATCAATCAGCACGCCCTCTCCCATGGCGGCGCCGAGAATCATATAGGTTCCGGCCTCAATCCGGTCCGGGATAATCGTGTGCCGGCAGCCATGCAGGCTGTCGACCCCGTCAATCCGAATGACATCCGTTCCGGCACCCTTGATTTTCGCCCCCATATTGGTCAGCAGCGTAGCCACATCGATAATTTCCGGTTCTTTTGCGGCATTTTCAATAATTGTCCGCCCTTTGGCCCTGACAGCTGCCAGCATTATATTGATGGTCGCCCCTACGCTGACCACATCCAGGTAAATTCTTGCGCCGCGAAGCTCGTCCGCCCTTAAATAAATCGCGCCCTGTTCATTGGTGATCTGGGCTCCCAAGGCTTCAAAGCCTTTAATATGCTGGTCGATTGGCCGCGGCCCTAAATGGCAGCCGCCCGGCAGTCCGATGACTGCTTTTTTAAACCGTCCCAGCATCGCTCCCATTAAATAATAGGAGGCGCGCAATTTTTTCACTTTACCGTTCGGCAGCGGCATGGAAATCATAGTGGACGGGTCCACCGTCATTTCATCCTCTGTAATCTGTACGTTTCCGCCGATTTCTTCAAGAAGGTCTTTTAAAATCTCCACATCCGAGATATGCGGCAATCCCTCAATCGTAACCGGTGACTCTGCAAGAATGGTGGCGGGAATCAAGGCGACCGCACTATTTTTGGCGCCGCTGATTCGGACCGTTCCCTTTAACGGATATCCGCCCGCTATTTTTAGCTTTTCCATTTTCGACTCCCTTCTATGGCCTGTGTGCATCATGAATGATTGGAATGGGTCGTCTTACTTATCAAGTAAGCGCTGTATCTATTTTCATCATAGGCTACTTGAACATGAACTATACGTCTTCCAAACCGGGCCCATTGCTTTTTTTAAAAAATTGCCAAATCCGCGAAGAGTTTAGGTAAATTTTTCAAACATTTACGGCCAAATTCCGACAGAATGTCTAATTTATAGTTTACACGAAAACCTTATTTTCATGTACCCCCATACAAAAATTTACACAAAAATGGAAAAACTAACGGATTTAAGCTTCTGCCCGGGACTTCCAGTCGTTTAGGAACGCTTCAATCCCTTTATCCGTCAGCGGATGCTTCGTCAACCCCATCAACACTTTATATGGGATGGTGGCAATATGGGCTCCCCGCAATGCCGCCTCTGTTACATGCATCGGATGGCGGATGGAGGCCGCAATGATTTCGGTTTCAATACCATGGACGTTAAAGATTTCAGCGATGGTAGAAATTAATTCCAAGCCGTTTTGGCCGATATCATCCAATCTGCCAAGGAATGGAGAAACATAGGCTGCACCAGCTCTCGCCGCCAGCAATGCTTGATTGGCGTTAAAAATAAGCGTCACATTGGTTTGGATTCCTTCTTGTGATAAAGCATGAACGGCTTTTAAGCCATCCGGGGTCATCGGGATTTTAACGGTGATGTTTGGCGCAATGGCAGCCAGCTCTTTTCCTTCTTTAATCATGCCTGCCGCATCAAGGGCGATGACTTCCGCACTGACAGAACCAGGTACAAGGTCCGTAATTTCTTTTAAGCGGTCGTGGAAGGACACTCCCTTTTCTTTTGCCACAAGAGATGGGTTTGTAGTAACCCCTGCTAACAAGCCAAGTTCATACGCCTCTTTAATTTCTTCCAAATTCGCAGTATCGATAAAAAATTTCACGAAAATCCCTCCTGCTAATTCGACTAAATTTTCAGTCAGCTGATAACATACTGAAACCGCCCCTTAAAGAGGGCGGTTTACTAGTATCTTCATTGTAGAAACCTGACAAAAGCAGTTGTCGCTTTTGTCAGATGCTGTTAGGCAGATTAAGCCTTGCCGTTAGAACCGAATTCACGGATTTTGCCGATCACAGTTTCTTTGATGGCATCGCGAGCTGGTCCTAAGTATTTACGAGGATCATATTCGTTTGGTTTTTCAGCCAATACTTGACGGACAACCTTTGCAGAAACAATTTGGTTTTCAGTATTGACATTGATTTTAGAAGTTCCTAAAGAAATGGCTTTTTGGATATCTTTTGTTGGGATTCCAGTTCCGCCGTGAAGTACTAATGGAAGGCCTGTTAGTTTGCCGATTTCTTCCATTTCTTTGAAACCCAAGTTTGGCTCGCCTTTGTAAGGGCCATGGACAGATCCCAATGCAGGAGCAAGGGTATCAATGCCCGTGCGTTTTACAAGCTCTACGCACTCTTGTGCATCAGCATAGATAATGCTGCCGGAAACGTCGTCTTCTTGACCGCCAACTGTTCCTAATTCCGCTTCAACAGAAACACCTTTTGAATGAGCATATTCCACTACTTTAGAAGTAATTGCTACGTTTTCTTCAAATGGATGGTGTGAAGCATCGATCATAACGGAAGTGAATCCAGCGTCAACCGCTTCTTTACATTTTTCAAAGCTTGAACCATGATCTAGGTGAATGGCAACAGGCACGGTGATGTTTAAGTCTTCCATTAAGCCCTCTACCATTTTTACAATTGTTTTGAAGCCGGACATATAACGGCCTGCCCCTTCAGATACACCAAGAATTACTGGTGAATTTTCTTCTTGGGCTGCCTGTAAAATAGCCTGGGTAAATTCCAAGTTATTAATATTGAATTGCCCAACAGCGTAGCCTTCTGCTTTCGCTTTTTTCAACATTTCTGTCATTGAAACTAAAGGCATTTCTATTCCTCCTTAAATTCAGTTGCCATCTTTTTTTTAAAACAAGGGATTTTCCATACCATTTTTCCCTCATTATTCCTGATTATGTATCGTGTGCAAAAAAGACAGCCAACTAGTCAAAAGTACATATGTATCATATCAAAACAAAAGGAGAAATGCTAATAAAGACGCAGTGTTTTATAAACTGTCATATTGGAAGCGCAACCAACGTTATCCTTTAACTGTTTGTTAATTTTTCCCTATTGTTGGTTTTTGCGGCATATTTTTGCGGACTGCCGCCCGAATGTCATCAATATCAAATGGTTTGGCAAAATGGGTGATCGCCCCAAGGTTTTTGGCCTCTTGGATCATGTCCAATTCCCCGTAAGCGGTCATGATGATGACGCGGATGTCCGGATCAATGACCTTCATTCGTTTTAAAATTTCTATCCCGTCCATGCCTGGAATTTTCATATCCAGCAGAACAAGGTCTGGTGCATGTTTTTTTACAATATCGAGGGCCTGAATCCCATTGGCCGCCTGAAAGGTTTGATATCCTTCTTTGTTGAACACTTCATTCAGTAATATTCGAATGCCAAATTGGTCATCCACAATCAAAATCTTCTCTTTCATACTTCCACCCCAACCCTCATAGAGTTTTTATTTACGATTTTATATGCCTTGTATTACTTCTACTTTAAAGAAAAAAAATCCTGCTGTATATGTGTAATTTTGTGGAAACTCTCACATTTTTGTATTTTGCTGAAAAAGATTATAATATTTAGTACGGCAAGCGGGTTTCCGGCGCGATCAGCTGCGGCTGGTGCCGCTTTGAAAGGCCATTTGCTTGGGTTTAGTTAAGGAGGATATTTATGTTAAAAATGTTCACTACCCAATTGTCGGGTGTGTTTAAAAAGATAGCGGAGAATGAGGAGTTCTCTTTTGAGGACGGGGCGCGGCTGTTGGCCCAGGCAGCTGCCGGCGATGGCTTCATTTATATTTTTGGCGCCAAAGAAATGAAGGCAGTCCCTGCTGAGGCATTGGAGGGTGCGGAGGCCATGGGTTCGGCCAAAGAGCTGACAACTGCGAATCTTTCCGAGCTCACGGATGCTGACAGGGTTCTGTTGTTCACCCGGACTTCAGATGATAGCGAGGCGCTGGCGCTGGCGGATGCTTTGCTGGAACAAGATATCCCGTTTGTGGCGGTTTCTTCGAATATCGATGACGGGACAGGAAGATTGGCTGAGATGGCGGATGTCCATATTGATTTACGGCTGACCAAGGGGCTGCTCCCCGATGAGGCAGGCGGCCGGTTCGGTGTCCCATCCTCTATGGCGGCTTTGTTTGTTTATTACGGGTTAAAGTTTACGATTGATGAGATTTTGGCGGAGTATGAGGAGTAGGATTCCTGCTGCTGCGGGGCTTAAGCTTCAGGGTTTTCACTGGGTTTATGTTTCTTCGGGGCTTGTAGACAGTTTGGTTTTCTCAAACAGAATAGTTGTCTTCCATAACCGCTCTTGTGGACAGTTCATGTGTAATCCCCTTTGAAAGTGTCTTTTATCCAGGCTCTTGAAGACAGTTCGAGTTCTATTTCCTTTACAACTGTCTCTTATCCAGGCCCTTGAAGACAGTTCGAGTTCTATTTCCTTTACAACTGTCTTTTATCCAGGCTCTTAAAGACAGTTTTAGCCTTTTTCATCAACTTTTTGTCTTCAATAGCTGCCTCTAGTTTTTATTCAAATGATTTTTTTCATAAAAAAACTGCACCCCGAATTGTTTGTTGTTTCTAACAATTCGGGTGCAGCTCCTAACTCTGATTTCTTCAGTTTATTGATCAATCGTTGCTTTAATAAATTCACGGAATAAGGCCTGCGGGCGCGTTGGTCTTGAGACAAATTCCGGATGGAACTGGGAAGCTACAAACCATGGATGGTCCTTCAGCTCAATAATTTCCACCAATCGTCCGTCTGGGCTTGTGCCTGAGAATACAAAGCCGGCCTCTTCCATCTGCTGGCGATAATGATTGTTGAATTCATAGCGGTGGCGGTGGCGCTCATAAATCACTTCTTCCGCATAAGCTTCAAACGCTTTGGTTCCTTCCACCAAGCGGCAAGGATACAAGCCTAAACGAAGCGTGCCTCCCAAATTCTCTACATCCTTTTGCTCAGGAAGCAGATCGATAATCGGATGCTGCGTGTCTGGAACAAATTCGGATGAATGAGCATCCCCGTAGCCAAGCACATTGCGGGCAAACTCAATCGTCGCCAGCTGCATGCCTAAACAAATGCCCAAGAATGGCTTCTTCGTTTCACGGGCATAGCGGGTCGCTTCAATTTTCCCTTCAATCCCGCGGTCACCAAAGCCGCCAGGAACAAGCACGCCATCAACATCATTCAACAGCTCCGCTACATTCTCGCGTGTCACATGCTCAGAGTTGATCCACTTCACTTCCACGTCTGCATCAAAATTGTAACCGGCATGCTTCATTGCTTCCACAACGGAAATGTAAGCATCCTGAAGCTCCACATATTTTCCGACAAGGCCGATCCGTGTTTTCTTAGAAAGATGAAGGACACGGTCAACCAGCTGCTGCCACTCGGTCATGTCTGCTTCTGGAGTCACCAATTTCAAATGGTCGCAAACGATCTGATCCATGTTTTGCTCCTGCAGGGCAAGCGGAATCGAGTAAAGCGTATCAGCATCCCGGCATTCGATAACTGCCTTAGCATCAATATCACAGAACAAGGCAATTTTATCCTTCATATCCTGGGAGACTGGCATTTCCGTACGGACAACGATAATATTTGGCTGAATGCCTAGACTGCGCAATTCTTTGACGCTGTGCTGGGTCGGCTTTGTTTTCATTTCCCCAGCTGCTTTAATATAAGGAATCAGGGTACAGTGAATGTACATAACATTGTCACTGCCAATATCACTTTTAATTTGGCGGATCGCTTCTAAAAATGGCAGCGATTCGATATCACCAACCGTTCCGCCAATTTCGGTAATCACAACATCTGCATTAGTTTCCTTGCCAGAGCGGAAAACGCGGTCCTTTATTTCATTGGTAATATGCGGAATAACCTGAACCGTTCCGCCCAAATAATCGCCGCGGCGCTCTTTGCGGAGGACCGTAGAGTAGACTTTCCCTGTTGTCACGTTGCTGTACTTGTTTAAATTAATATCAATAAAGCGCTCATAGTGGCCAAGGTCCAAGTCAGTTTCAGCGCCATCATCGGTTACGAATACTTCACCGTGCTGATAGGGGCTCATTGTCCCTGGATCGACGTTAATATAAGGATCAAATTTTTGGATCGTCACGTTCAATCCGCGATTTTTTAATAATCTTCCTAAGGATGCAGCGGTAATTCCTTTTCCCAGCGATGAAACCACACCGCCAGTCACAAAAATATACTTCGTCATCAATAATTCCCCCTCAAATACAGTTTGTGCATTATTTAGATTGTTAATGGATTTTTTAAAAATTTCTTTTGGCAAATATCCACCCAATTTGCAATAGGGGGTCCACTCAAATGCTTTGTTCCTAAAAATGAAAAAACCCCACTGCGACGGAGTTCTTTCGGTTTACCCCGAGCTTCCGCCAGCGCGGCAGCCAGTTCATTTTTTGCCGGACCAAAAATAAAAAGCGCTCCTCTTACGCTGTGTAAGGGGAGCGCATTACATTAACTATTTGTATCGTCCTTTTTTAAGGAGCCCAAACAAGATAATACAAGGTACCGCCCAAAAAGTCAACTGCTTTTTTGGACTTGCCAAGTACGCTTATAGGTCTTCCTCTTCTTCATCGATCGCTAAATCTTCGTCTTCTTCCAATTCTGTCTCAAGGTCGTCTTCCAATTCTTCGTCCTCATCGAGATCGAAGTCTTCGTCTTCTTCTATGACTTCTTCTTCTTCATCGAACTCATCAATTTCATCATCGAGCTCGTCTTCAAAGATTTCCTCATCATCTAAGACGTCCTCTTCATCGTCAAAGTCATCAAGGTCATCAAAATCGTCCTCTTCGATTTCATCGAAATCATCGAGCTCTTCTTCATCGACAACCTTTTTGGCCTTTTTCTTCTTCGGCTTCACAGCACTAACCACGTCTTCCTCAGCCGTATCAACTGGGTACCACGTGCGAAGGCCCCAGCGGTTTTCACCTAAGGACAAGAACCGGCCATCGATATTGATGTCTGTATAAAATTGTGCCAAGCGAGAGCGTATTTCCTGTTCGGAAAGTCCTAAAGCTGATGCAATTTCATTGACTAAATCCTGGAAGCCAATCGGCTGCTTGCTATTTTTCAAATATTCATATGCGATTTCGATGAGGGCTAGGTCTTGTAACTCCTCTTTTGAGTACTGTGCTAAACTCAATATCGGCACTTCCTTTCTCTATTTGACACCCTAATTAGAGTGGTTAACGGACATTTCTCTTGCGTATGGTTATGTATAAAAAATGATATAAGTTCATTGCTGCGGCATAACCGCGCGCCCATGCGCCGGATCAAACTCCACCCGCTAGAAAACCATATTCTTCATTATAAACAAATTCTTCCCGTTTATGCTAGTTCCAGCAACGGTTTTACTTGATTTTTTCCCGTTTTCCGTTCTTCCCGCCACATTTGTCCTGTTCCTTAAGCTTTTTGGTCTCCTTATACGAAATCACGCCAAAAAAAATCGCCAGCACAAGAAACGAAATCGCTCCAAGCTGCCGCTCATAAAGGTAATACAACGGCCAGGCCATAACAACCAAAAATAATACAATCTGAATACCCTTCATCGCTGACACCCGCCCAACACAGAAGTTCACACTCAAGATAGATTATATAAGAAAAAACAATATTTGGAACACATCCGCCAAAAATATTTTTGGAACTTCCTCCCACTGCTTTACTGCGTTAACAAGCTGGGGGACAGTCCCCCAGCACTTTACCGCGTTGCCATGCCGGGGGACTGTCCCCACTATTCCCTCTATTACATATTTCGGCGGTATTGGCCGCCGACTTCGTATAGGGCTTTGGTGATTTGGCCGAGGCTGGCGACTTTGACGGTTTCCATGAGTTCGGCGAAGATGTTGCCGCCGCCTGTGGCTGTTTGTTTTAGCCTGTTTAATGCAGCTGGCGCCTGTTCAGCGTGAGCGGCTTGGAAGGCGCGCAAATTGGCGATTTGGAGTTCTTTTTCTTCCTTGGCTGCCCTGGCCAGCTCCATGTTGTTGACTTCCTCTTGGGAAGGAGGATTCGGGTTCAAGTAGGTATTCACGCCAATGATCGGTAGTTCACCCGTATGTTTTTTCATCTCATAGTACATCGACTCATCCTGAATTTTGCCGCGCTGATACTGGGTCTCCATTGCCCCAAGCACCCCGCCGCGGTCATTCAGTCGGTCAAACTCCTGCAATACCGCTTCTTCCACTAAATCCGTAAGCTCCTCCACAATAAACGAGCCTTGAAGCGGATTTTCATTTTTCGTCAAGCCATGCTCCTTTGTGATGATCATTTGAATCGCCATCGCCCGGCGCACCGATTCTTCCGTCGGTGTCGTGATCGCTTCATCATATGCATTAGTATGAAGCGAGTTGCAATTATCATGCAGAGCCATTAACGCCTGCAGCGTGGTGCGGATATCATTAAAGTCGATTTCCTGGGCATGCAGCGAGCGCCCAGAGGTCTGAACATGGTATTTCAGCTTTTGGCTGCGTTCATTGGCGCCGTACTTCTCACGCATCACCGCCGCCCAAATCCGCCGCGCTACCCGGCCAATCACCGTATATTCAGGATCCAGTCCATTGGAGAAAAAGAACGACAGGTTCGGCGCAAAATCATCAATGTTCATGCCCCGGCTCAAGTAGTACTCCACATAGGTAAACCCGTTTGACAAAGTAAACGCCAGCTGGGAAATCGGATTCGCTCCCGCCTCCGCAATATGGTAGCCGGAAATCGACACCGAATAATAGTTGCGCACCTTATGGTCAATGAAATACTGCTGGATGTCCCCCATCATCCTTAGCGCAAATTCCGTTGAAAAAATGCACGTGTTCTGGCCCTGATCTTCTTTTAAAATATCCGCCTGCACCGTACCGCGGACGGTCCGCAGCGTATAGGCCTTCACTTCAGCAAACTCTTCTACGGTCAGCACCCGCCCCAGCTCAGCTTCCTTCTTCTTCACCTGCTGTTCGATCGCCGTATTCATAAACATTGCCAAAATAATCGGAGCCGGGCCATTGATCGTCATCGACACAGACGTGGACGGATGGCACAAATCAAACCCGGCGTACAGTTTTTTCATGTCATCCAACGTACAAACGCTGACTCCGCTCTCACCGACCTTCCCGTAAATGTCCGGACGGTAATCCGGGTCCTCTCCATAAAGGGTCACCGAATCAAAGGCCGTACTCAGCCGTTTGGCCGGATCATCCTTGGATAAATAGTGGAAGCGGCGGTTCGTCCGCTCCGGCGTGCCTTCGCCGGCAAACTGGCGTTTCGGATCCTCACCCTCACGTTTGAACGGGAACACCCCTGCTGTATACGGGAACGAACCTGGCACATTTTCACGATATACCCAGCGGAGAATTTCCCCATAATCCTTATACTTCGGCAGGGCAACCTTCGGAATCTTCAGTCCGGACAGGCTCGTAGTAGTCAAGGCCGTAATAATTTCCTTATCTCGGATTCTTGTCACAAACTGCCCGCCGTTATAGGCTGACTTCGTTTTTTCCCAGTTATCAAGAATACGTTTAGACTCTGGTGTTAATTGGGCCTCTGTTTCCTGCTTGATCGCTTCCAAAGCCGCCAGCACTTCGGGAGTCCCGCTGCCCTGCTCTTTGACAGCCGCCATCGCCCCTTCCAGCTGGAACAATTTGCGGGCAATATCCGCCTGCTGCTCTGCCCTTTTATGATAATTTCTTACGGTTTCGGTGATCTCCCTCAAATAATAACGGCGGTCAGTTGGAATAATGACATTTTGCTTTTCAACCACGGCCTTTTTTGAAAAAGCGGTCAGCCAATCCGTGCCCATTTTCTCGTTTATTCTTTCAATCAGGGCCGCAAACAATGCATTGGTGCCGGCATCATGGAACTGGCTGGCAATTGTCCCGTAGACCGGCATTTCAGACAAGTCCTTTTCAAACAGCATATGGCTGCGCTGATACTGCTTTTGTACCTGGCGCTTGGCATCCTCTGAGCCTTTGCGCTCAAATTTATTGATCACAATCAAGTCGGCAAAGTCAATCATGTCGATTTTTTCGAGCTGGGACGGCGCCCCGAACTCGCTAGTCATCACATACATCGCCACATCGCAAATCTCGGTAATTTCAGCGTCACCCTGGCCGATACCGCTCGTTTCCACAATAATCAGGTCAAAGTTGGCCGATTTCGTGACGGCTAAAGCGTCTTTGATCGCGAGCGACAGCTCCGTCTTCGAGGATCTTGTCGCAAGCGAGCGCATATAAACATTGGGCGAAAAAATCGCATTCATGCGGATCCGGTCGCCAAGCAGCGCCCCGCCTGTCTTCTGCTTCGTCGGGTCAACAGACAGCACAGCAACTTTTTTGTCAGGAAACTCATTGATAAACCTTCTGATGAGTTCGTCTGTCAACGAACTTTTTCCAGCGCCGCCTGTTCCCGTAATTCCCACTACCGGAATCGTTTTTTCCAGCTGTTTGACTTTTTCCAGCACCAATTCAGCACTGGCCGCCGCCTCGGAATTCTGGTCCGCCTGCAGCTCGGCACATGTAATAAGCTTGGCAATGGCGTTGACATCCCCTGCTGGCAGTTTTTCAATCTGCCCGCTAATATCCTCTGTGACGGTTGAAAAATCACATTCCCGGATCATGATATCAATCATGCCTTGCAGCCCGAACTCCCGGCCGTCGTCGGGAGAAAAAATCCGGGCAATGCCATATTCATGCAGTTCGTTTATTTCCCTAGGAATAATCACACCGCCCCCGCCGCCGTAAATCCGGATATGGGGCGCCCCTTTTTCTTTTAATAAATCGTACATGTATTTGAAATACTCGACATGCCCGCCTTGATACGAGGAAATGGCAATCCCCTGGGCGTCCTCCTGAATTGCGGCATTCACCACTTCTTCGACGGAGCGGTTATGGCCAAGGTGAATCACCTCAGCCCCGCTTGATTGGAGGATGCGCCGCATAATATTAATCGAGGCATCGTGGCCGTCGAACAGGCTCGATGCCGTGACAAAACGGATATGATGCTTCGGCTGATAGTTTCCCATCGGTTTCATCCTTCTCCCCCTTTTTTGATCCCCGATAACAGCAGATCGGTTTGCAGTTCAATGTATTCATCAAGAGTAAATAATTTTCTTAGCGCCCAGCGGCGAAAGCTCCACATTTGCCCCTGGACAAAAATATCGTGAGCGATGATTTTGACTTGCTTTTCCGACAAATCGAGCTCGCCATTTTCCACACATTTGACCAGCAGGCTCTCAAACATGCCCGTCATTTCCGTCTCTTTTTTCAGCACATAGGGCAAGGCGTCCTTGGATAAAGACTTGACCTCCTGGTACATGACGAGAATTTCCTCCTGCATTTCATCCATGACATGAAAGAAGTCAGCAATTCCCTGTTTCAGGCTTTCAATGCTGCCTTTTTTCAGCTCCAGGTCCTTCTGCAGCCGGTCGCTGACATGGTCATAGATGCTGTCGCACACCAAATAAAGGACATCCTCCTTGGTGCGGATGTATTCATACAGCGTTCCGATACTGAAGCCTGCCGCGTTGGCAATTTCTCTCGTGGTCGTCCGATGAAACCCCTTTTGTTTAAAAAGTGCAACGGCTCCTTTGATCATTTGGTCGCGCCGCTTCTGGACGAGGCGCTCATCCTTGACCGAAGCCTGAACCTCCCTTTTGCTCATATCTCAACCGCCTTTATCGTAGTCAAGCGATCCGCCGTATTTATTTCGTCAGCATTCTCGAAATGACGAGACGCTGGATTTCTTGGGTGCCTTCATAGATTTGGGTAATTTTCGCATCGCGCATGAACCGCTCAACCGGATAGTCCTTCGTATAGCCGTAGCCGCCAAAGATTTGCACCGCTTCTGTTGTGACCTTCATTGCTGTATCGCCGGCAAACAGTTTCGACATCGCCGACTCTTTCCCGTAAGGATGGCCATTGGATTCCAGCCAAGCGGCTTGGTAGGTTAACAGTCTGGCAGCTTCAATGCTGGTGGCCATGTCGGCTAGCTTGAAGCTGATGCCTTGGTTGGCAGCAATGGGCTTGCCGAATTGATGACGTTCCTTCGCATAATCGACGGCCGCATCAAGCGCCCCCTGAGCAATCCCAACTGCCTGCGCTGCGATGCCGTTGCGGCCGCCGTCCAAGGTCATCATAGCAATTTTAAATCCTTCCCCTTCTTCTCCCAGCCGGTTTTCAACGGGAACTTTACAGTCTTCAAAAATTAATTCAGTGGTAGGGGATGATCTGATGCCGAGTTTCTTTTCTTTTTTGCCGACCGAAAATCCTGGGAAATCTTTTTCGATAATAAAAGCAGTCGTGCCTTTTTGCCGGCTGGATGGGTCGGTCAAGGCAAACACGACATAGATTTCGGCCTCGCCGCCATTGGTGATGAAAATTTTTGAACCGTTGATCACATAATGGTCACCCTCCAGCCGTGCGGTTGTCCTCATGCCGCCTGCATCAGAACCGCTGCCTGGCTCAGTCAGGCCATAGGCCCCCATTTTCGACCCTTCCGCGAGCGGGCGCAGGTACTTTTGCTTTTGCTCCTCTGTGCCAAATTTATAGATCGGCCAGGAGGCAAGCGAGGTATGGGCCGACAGGGTGACGCCGATCGAGGAATCGATGCGGGACAGTTCTTCAACGGCAATGCAGTAAGCTAGGTAGTCGCTGCCGATGCCGCCGTATTCCTCCGGCCACGGGATTCCCGTCAGCCCCAGTTCGGCCATTTTTTCAAAAAGCTCCCGGTCGAACCGTTCTTCCTCATCGCGTTCCGCAGCGGTTGGCGCGACCTCGTTTCTGGCAAAATCCCGGACCATTTTTCGGATCATTTCATGTTCTTCGGTTAGTTTAAAGTTCATTGGTACGTCTCTCCCTTACGATTGGTCATTTCGTTCTATTTATCGGTTTATTTCGTTCGATTCGTTGTCAAAAGGATGGTTTTTTTATAAAAATTGGCTTAAAGATTTGCTAAAGCTTCCGGATTTCTACAAATCCAGCAGGCGATTCTACAAAAATTAAAGTGGATTCTACAAAATCACCCTCAGATTCTACAAATTCCAGCAACAATTCTACAAAAATTGGAAGCTGGCCACGCAAAAGGATATTATTTACAAATCAAATTACAAAAGGTGCTTACTAATCACCATCCGCTGAATTTCACTCGTGCCCTCATAGATTTCCGTAATCTTTGCATCGCGGAAATACCGCTCGACCGGGTAGTCTTTGGTATAGCCATAGCCGCCGAACACCTGGACAGCTTCCGTTGCCACCTCGACCGCTGTCCGTGAGGCAAACAGCTTGGCAATCGAAGCTTCCTTGCCGCATTTCTCGCCCCGGTTCCGCAAATCCGCGGCTTGATAGACTAATAGTTTCGCTGCTTCCACATGGGTCGCCATATCCGCCAGTTTAAAGGCAATCCCCTGCTGGGCAGCTATCGGCTTGCCAAACTGATGCCGCTCCTTCGCATATGCGGCGGCGGCGGACAAGGCGGCTTCCGCAATCCCCAGCGCTTGGGCAGCAATCCCAATGCGCCCAACGTCGAGGTTGCCCATGGCAATCTTAAACCCCTCTCCCTCACGGCCCAACAGGTTTTCCGCAGGGACTTGCATATCCTCAAAGGTCAGCTGGACCGTCCGTGACCCATGAAGCCCCATTTTCTTTTCATCCTTGCCGGCCACAAAGCCCGGTGCCGTTTTTTCCACAATAAACGCCGAGATGCCTCTCGCCCCTTTATCGGGATTTGTCTTGGCAAACACGATATAGATGTCGGCCTCGCCGCCATTGGTAATGAACATTTTCGCACCATTCAAGATATAGTGGTCACCCTGCCTGACCGCGCGGGTCTTAAGACTTGCTGCATCGGAGCCCGAGCCTGCTTCCGTCAAACAAAATGCCCCTAGATATTCCCCGGCAGCCAGCTTGGGAATATATTTTTGCTTTTGCTCCTCTGTCCCAAAATAAAGAATCGGATTCGTGCCAACCGATGTATGAACCGACAAGATTACGCCCACCGTGGCGCTTACCTTGGACAATTCATGGATCGTGCTCACATAGGAAATAAAGTCCATTCCGGCGCCGCCGTAAGTTTCCGGAATCGGGATCCCCATCAGCCCCAGCTGCCCCATTTTTTTTAAAATCTCCCGGGGGAACTTGCCTTGCTCCATTTTTTCCACAAACGGCTCAATCTCGCTGGCTGCAAAGTCACGGACCATTTTTTGCAGCATCACTTGTTCTTCAGTAAAATTCATGATTCCTCGCTCCTTTGGAGGACTTACTCGTATGTGTAGAAGCCGCGGCCCGTTTTCCTGCCGAGCCAGCCGGCCTTGACGTATTTGCGCAATAGCGGGCAAGGGCGGTATTTATCGTCGCCAAAGCCTTCATGCAAGGTCTCCATAATGTAAAGACAGGTATCCAGGCCGATAAAATCTGCCAGGGTTAACGGTCCCATCGGGTGGTTCATGCCAAGCTTCATCACCTCGTCAATGGCTTCCTTCGCGGCGACCCCCTCATACAGCGTATAAATCGCTTCATTGATCATTGGCATCAGAATCCGGTTCGCCACGAATCCTGGAAAGTCATTGACCTCCACCGGCACCTTGTTCAATGTTTTGGCCATGTCTTCGATTACGTGATAGACTTCATCAGATGTTGCCAGGCCGCGGATGACCTCGACCAGCTTCATCACTGGGACCGGATTCATAAAATGCATGCCGATGACCTTTTCCGGACGCTTGGTCACCGCCGCAATTTCCGTGATTGGCAGTGACGACGTGTTGCTTGCTAAGATGGCATGTGCCGGGGCGATTTCGTCCAGCTGGGCGAAAATCTTCGCCTTGATGTCCATGTTTTCCACTGCCGCTTCGATGACAAGGTCGACTCCAGCTGCATCGTTAAGCTCCGTGGATGCGGCCAGCCGGTCTAACACCTGCTGCTTCTGCGCCTCCGTCATCCGTCCCTTTTCCACATTGCGCGAAAGATTCTTGCTGACGATCCCTAATCCCCGTTCAACAAATTCTAGTTTCAAATCATTTAGAACAACTTGATATCCCGCTTGGGCACAAACCTGGGCAATTCCCGAGCCCATCTGACCGGCTCCAACCACCATGACCTTTTCAACCTTCATACTTTACTCCCCCACCTTAATCATAATTGCGTCGCCCTGTCCGCCGCCGCTGCAAATTGCCGCAATGCCGATGCCGCCGCCGCGCCGCTTCAGCTCGTGAATCAATGTAATGATGATCCGTGCACCGCTTGCTCCAATGGGGTGGCCGAGGGCCACCGCACCGCCATTGACATTGACTTTCTCCGGATCAAGGCCGGCAATCTGCTTGCTTGCCAATGCCACGGCTGCGAATGCCTCATTAATTTCAAACAAGTCGATTTCCTCTAGCGATTTGCCCGTTTTTCGTAAAATTTCATTGATGACCAGCCCAGGCGTCTTCGGAAAATCCTTGGCCTCCACGGCTACTGCCGCCTGGCCGATAATCACCGCTTCAATCGAGCGGCCTTCACGGATGGCGCGCTCTTCACTCATTAACACAAGCGCTCCGGCCCCGTCATTGACCCCTGGCGCGTTGCCCGCCGTTATAGTGCCGCCGCCAAACGCAGGTCCGAGCTTTGCCAATTTTTCCAACGTGGTATCCTTCCTCGGCGCTTCGTCCTGTTCAACCACAATTGGGGCCCCTTTGCGCTGCGGCACCTCGACTGGAATGATCTCTTCGGCAAGCTTGCCATTTTCAATCGCCGCAATCGCCCGCTGATGACTGCGATATGCCCACTCATCCTGGGCCTCCCGGCTGATCTCCAAATCCTCCGCCGTTGAGTTTCCGTATGTCCCCATATGCACGCCGGTGAAGCTGCAGCTTAGGCCATCATGAGTCATTAAATCCTTCACAGCCCCATCATTCATCCGCATGCCCCATCTGGCGTTTGGCAAAAAATAAGGCGCGTTGCTCATCGATTCCATGCCGCCCGCGACAATCACTTCCTCATCGCCGGCACGGATGATTTGGTCCGCCAATGTGACACTGCGCAAACCGGAGGCGCACACCTTGTTAATCGTTTCCGTTTTGACTTCCCAGGGCAGGCCGGCGTGGCGTGCAGCCTGGCGGGACGGAATTTGCCCCTGTCCTCCTTGGAGGACCGTTCCAAAAATCATTTCCTCCACCTCATCAGGTCTGACATCGGCTCGCTTTAATGCCTCCTTGATGGCAATTCCCCCAAGCTCCACCGCTTTCAAGCTGCTTAATCCACCGCCAAATTTTCCAAATGGTGTTCGAACTCCGCTTAAGATGACCGTTTTCCCCATCCGATCCACTCTCCCTTTTCCCAATATTCAGTATTTTATTGCCGCATTTACTGACTGAACGCTCGCTCGATGCTTATCCAAAAAAGCACGCAGGCTTATAAGCTGCCCACGCCCAATTCAACTGGAAATGTAAGCGTTTTAATCGATGGTTCTATTTTACATGAAAAATAGCAGAAGTTGAATTGTTTTTACATAAAATTTTCCAGATTTTATGATGATAAGAACTCAACTCTGCTATTGTTGTTTGTTAGGAGCTTGGCGGTCTCAATGACCGCCAAACGGCCTCACCCGCAGACTGCTTTTTCAAGAAGCTCTGCGACGTCATAGGTAGAGACCTTGTCTTCGACTTCTTTTGCTTTGGTTCCGTCGGTCAGCATGGTCAGGCAGTATGGACAGCCGGAGCTGATGACGGACGGGCTGACCGATAAAGCCTGTTCGGTACGGGCTACGTTAATGCGGTGGCCGGTTTCTTCCTCCATCCACATGAGTCCGCCGCCAGCGCCGCAGCACATGCCTTTTTCGCGGTTCCGTTCCATTTCCACCAGTTTCACGCCAGGGATCGATTTTAAAATTTCCCGCGGCGGGTCATAGACGTCGTTATAGCGGCCTAAGTAGCACGAGTCATGGAACGTAATCGTTTCGTTGACCTCATGGCTCGGCACGAGACGGCCTTCCTTGACTAGCTGGTAGAGAACCTCGGTATGGTGGTAGACCTCTGCCTCCAGCCCAAAATCAGGGTATTCATTTTTGAAAATATTGTAGGCATGCGGGTCGATGGTAACAATTTTCTTGACCTCCGCCTTTTTGAATTCCTCGATATTTTTTGCGGCTAAGTCCTGGAACAAGAACTCGTTGCCAAGGCGGCGGGCGGTATCGCCGGAATTTTTCTCCTTGTTGCCCAGGATAGCAAACTTCACGCCTGCTTCATTCAGCAGCTTGGCGAAAGATAAAGCAATCTTTTGCGAGCGGTTGTCGTAGGAGCCCATCGAGCCGACCCAGAATAAGTATTCGAACTCTTCACCTGCCTTGTTCATTTCCTTAACCGTTTTAATCTCAACATCCTCACGAAGCTCGCGCCAGTCCTCGCGCTCTTTGCGGTTCAATCCCCAAGGGTTGCCCTGGCGTTCAATGTTGGTCATGGCACGCTGGGCATCGGCATCCAGTTTTCCTTCTGTTAAAACTAAATAACGGCGCAGATCGATAATTTTATCAACGTGCTCGTTCATAACCGGGCACTGGTCCTCACAGTTGCGGCAGGTTGTACAGGCCCAAATCTCTTCCTCGGTAATGACATCGCCGATTAAGCTTGGGTTATAGACCGAAGCAGCAGCCGCTTCTTCAGCGCCTTGGCCGGCAGCGGCCAGTGCCAGCTGATTGCCTTTTGTGTTCGCAAATGCAAAGGCCGGCACCCATGGCTGCTTGGACGTCACGGAGGCACCATAATTCGTTAAGTGATCGCGCATTTTCACAATCAAATCCATTGGTGACAGCATTTTGCCTGTTCCTGTCGCTGGACACATATTGGTGCAGCGGCCGCATTCTACGCAGGCATAGAAATCGACCATTTGCAGCTGGGTGAAGTCTTCAATTTTTCCAACCCCAAACGATTCCTGCGATTCATCTTCAAAATCAATCTTTTTCAATTTGCCTGGCTTTTCCAAACGGTTCAAATAGACGTTGGCCGGACCGGCAATCAAGTGGGCGTGCTTCGACTGGGGCACGTAAACTAAGAATGTCAGCAGGAACAGCAGGTGAATCCACCAGGCCACATAGAAGATCGAGACAGCCGCGGTTTTGCCGATTCCAGAGAAAATAGCGGCGATCAGCGAGGCAACCGGCTCCGTCCACGAAGTCTCTTCCCCGTGCCAGATGATCCCCATGCCATTTCCTACTAACACGGACAGCATCAGGCCTCCGATAAAAATTAACACGAGACCGGACTTGAAATTCCGTTTTAGCCGGACCAATTTTTCAATATAGCGGCGGTAGAAAGCCCAGACCACTGCCACTAAAATCATTAAGGTGACGATTTCCTGGAAGAAGGTAAAGCCTGGATATAGCGGGCCGAGCGGCAGATGGGACCCCGGCGCGAGCCCTTTCCAAATAAAATCAATGGCTCCGAATTGGACCAGTATAAAGCCGTAGAAAAACATCACGTGCATTGTGCCGCTTTTCTTATCCTTCAACAGCTTCTTTTGTCCAAATACGTTGATCCAGATTTTTTCCAGCCGTGCTTTCACATTGTTATCAAACTCGCTCTTTTTGCCGAGCTTGATGTACTCGATGCGAGTCTTGACAACATAAACGAATAGGCTGATCGCGTAAGCGGTTACAGCTAAAAACGCAATGAGGTTGACCCATAAGAGTCCATTCACATTGAAACGCCCCTTTCCTCTTTCTCTCCCCAATTGTTTTTAAGTTGTAGAAAATAATAAATTTTCTGAACATCTTACTCATATTATAAAAATGAATGAGCATTCAGTCAAACGATTTTTGCAAACTTATAGAAATGATTTTTCTAGGAAAAACTACAACAGACTGGAGGATGGCTTCCAATGAATGTTGTGTTTGCGATAATCGGACTGATTCTTCTGTTCATTATATGGCTTGTTCTAGATTATAGCTTAGGAAAAAAGAAGCATCTTGCTTGTTCGGCTCAAATGGAGACCCCAATCCTTCATGGCGATTTGGAGATTTTTCCTCATGGAAAGAAGCTGTTCCAGGACTATTTCGCTGAAATCCGCGCGGCCAAAAATCATGTTCATGTACTATTTTATATCATCAAAAATGACGCATTTAGTTTGTAATTTTTTCAGCTGTTAAAGGAGAAAGCGCGGGAGGGCGTGGAGGTCCGGCTGCTTGTGGACCGGCTTGGCGGCTTGAAGGTAAAAAAAGCCGAGGTTCATGCGCTCACACAGGCAGGGGTCCAGTTTGCCTATTGCAACCAGGTCCGGTTTCCGTATCTTTTCTATACGTCACAGGTGCGCAATCACCGGAAGATTTCGATTATTGATGGAAAAATCGGTTATCTTGGCGGGTTTAACATCGGAAAAGAGTATATTGATCAGGATCCAAAGCTGTGCCCGTGGCGCGATTACCATTTAAAAATGACTGGCGAGGGCGTAAATTTTTTGCAGAGTGAGTTTTTTATTGATTGGCGGTTAGCGGCTGGGGAGGATTTGCAGCGGGACCCCGGCTATTTCCCTAAGTTGTCTCAAGGGTCCATCCGCCACCGGCTGGTGCCAACGGAAGCCGGACAGCTTGAAGGGAGGCAAATCAGGCTGATCAGGCAGGCTGAGCGGGCGATTATCATCGGTTCGCCGTATTTTATCCCGAGCAAAAAATTGTTCAGCGAGCTGATCGAGGCGCTGCGGCGCGGCGTCAGCCTTACGATCCTGACGCCCTATACGGCAGACCACCCATTGGTCCAGGAAGCATCGTTCCGGTTTTTGCGGGTACTGCTGCAGGAAGGGGCTCAGGTTTATCAGTATAAAAAAGGATTTTACCACGCTAAAGTCATTGTGGTTGATGATAAGATCTGCGACGTGGGGACGGCAAACTTTGACAATCGGAGTTTCTTTTTAAACAAAGAAATCAATTGCTACATCTATGACCGCCAATTTATTGAACGCCTTATGGCCATCTTAAACAAAGACATCCTCGACTCTGAACCGCTGTCACTAGATAAACTTAACAAACCCAGCCTCGCCCGCTCCCTAAAAGAAGCAGCCGCCAAAGCCCTCACCTTCTTCCTATAAGAAAGTGCCTTTGGGGACTGTCCCCCGCTGTGGTAACGCTTTAATGCGCTGGGGGACTGTCCCCGCAAAAAGAAGTCTCCGACTTGGTTTCGGAGACTTGTTTTATTCTTCGATGAGGTATAGTACTGGGACGTCTTGCTCGTTTTCTGGGTCTTTTCTTGAGTAGATCCGGGCCATTTTGGCTGCTTCGTCTATGTGCTGGATAATGACCGGTGCTCCTTCATAGGTCACGTTAATCATATCTGCAGATTCCAGGATTTCCTTTGCTCTTCCTACATTCATGCGTGCGGTTCACTCCTCACTGAAAAGTCTTTAATAATATTTGCATTTTTTTGGATGGTATTCATGTTTTAGGAATTTTTTGGCTGCGAAAATAGCGGTTCCTTTGCTTTTCCCGATATATGCTCAGTTTTACTGATATATTGATTTTTTTCCCGATATATTAAAATTTTTGCTGAAATATCGATTTTTTTACTGATAAATGCAAAAAAGGCCCTCCCATGTCTAATGAGAGAGCCTCCATAAGCCTTACATTTTTTCCGGAGCAGAAACACCGATTAATGCCAATGCATTTTTCAATGAAATTTGTACTGTCTTTACCAGCGCGAGGCGGGCCTTCGTCCGCTCCGGCTGCTCAGGGTCGAGCACTTTTTCTGCATTATAAAAGCTATGGAATGCCGATGCCAATTCATTGATATAATTGGTAATCCGATGCGGCACCCGCTTCAGGGCCGCTTCTCCTACAGCCGCAGGGAACTCGCCGAGCTTCTTCAGCAGGTCCATTTCCTTTTCAGCCCCAACCAAAGAAAAATCAGCGTTTGTATCCGCCGTCATGCCTTGCTCCTCACCGGAACGCAAAATCGAGCAAATCCGGGCATGGGCATACTGGGCATAATATACCGGGTTTTCATTCGATTGTGATACCGCCAGATCCAAATCAAAATCAAGATGGGTATCAGAACTGCGCATCGCAAAGAAATAACGTGTCGCATCGAGGCCGACCTCATCGACCAAGTCCCGCATCGTAACGGCTTTTCCAGTCCGTTTACTCATTTTCATCTTCTCGCCATTCTTATACAAATGAACGAGCTGGATGATTTCCACCTCGAGCGCCTCGCGGTCATAGCCGAGTGCCTGAATCGCTGCTTTCATCCGCGGGATATAGCCGTGATGGTCTGCACCCCAAATATTGATCAATTTTTCAAAGCCGCGGTCAAGCTTGTTTTTATGATAAGCGATATCGGGAGTCAGATAGGTATACGAGCCATCCTGTTTAATTAGCACGCGGTCTTTATCATCGCCGAAATCAGTAGACCGCAGCCAGGTTGCCCCGTCCTGTTCATAAATATAGCCTGTTTTGCGAAGGGCGGCGAGCGCCTCATCAATTTGGCCATTTTTATAAAGAGAGGTTTCAGAGAACCACACATCAAAGCGGACACGGAAATCCTCCAGATCCTTTTGCAATTTGGCCATTTCTGTCTTCAGACCGTAATCGCGGAAAAATTCAAACCGTTCCTCTTCCGGCATATTGACGAATTTATCGCCATACTCTGCCGCAAGTTTTTTGCCGATTTCCACGATGTCCGCACCATGATAGCCGTCCTCCGGCATGTCCTTTTCCATGCCAAGCGCTTGGAAATAGCGGGCTTCAACTGAACGGGCCAGATTGTTGATTTGGTTGCCGGCGTCATTAATATAATATTCACGGGAAACATTATATCCCGCCTTGTCCAAAATATTGCAGAGCGAGTCGCCGACCGCCGCACCGCGGGCATGTCCAAGATGGAGGTCACCGGTCGGGTTGGCCGAAACAAACTCCACTTGAATTTTTTGGCCGCCGCCAACAGTAGTTTCGCCGTATTTTTCCCCAGCCTCAAGGATAGCTGGAATTAAATCGGTCAGATAGCTGTTGTTCATAAAGACGTTAATAAAGCCGGGACCTGCAATTTCCATTTTTTCGATTGAAGCTTTGGAGCGGTCAAAATGCTCAATGATCGCTTCAGCAATCATGCGCGGCGCTTTTTTCGCAACGCGGGCAAGCTGCATGGCCATGTTGGTGGAGTAGTCGCCATGCGCCTTTTCCTTCGGGATCTCCAGGATCACATCGGGAATCTGGTCCTCGGCTGCCAGCCCGGCCTTCAGCACTGCGGCGCGAATTTCTTCCTTTAATTTGCTTTGCGTCTGTTCAACAATATTCATGCTTGGTCCTCCTGAAAACTAATTTCTAAATGATATGTACCGGCATGTGCACCCTGCATCGCAAAATCATAGACGATATCCATCATGCCCCTGCCGTTTTCATAGGTAAACTCCAATTTTTTCGTCTTCGTTGTCGTTTCAAACATACCAAATGGCATCTCATAGCTGCCCTGCAGCTTTTTTTGCAAGATAAATTGCAGCCGCATTTTCACCGCACCGCTGCGCAAAATCAAGGCATCTCCCGCCGACATTTTCACGATGGTCCGGACACGGCCTTCCTCCATTGCTTCCTCATACTGCAGATAGGAAGCTTTGTCCTTTTGAAAATAGCGGCCAAACACGACCAGTTCCATTGTCTCCTCCTGGTCAATCGTCGTTTTCACCTTAATTTTCACCGGAATTTCCGCATTTGCCAAGCAGAATCCCTCCTCGAACTGAATCATGGGACGGTTCTTCCGCTTCATTAAAAAAAAGCGCCAGTGCACGATCCCGTTCCTTTTAAAACCAGCCATTCTATTGTATATGATGTCTCTATCATTGACGATAGCTTGTAAATGCATACTTATCCATTATAAACATAGAGCCTGCACAAATCAAAGATGCCTGTCCAAATTTTGGACAGGCATCCGCTTCAAGGTTATGGGTTTATTTGACCCAGCCAAGCAGCATTTCACGAATGATTTTGCTTGCGGTGTTAACAGTCTGTTCTGAAGGGTCCCAAACCGGAGCCACTTCGACCAAGTCGGCGCCGACCACGTTGACCTCGGAACGGGCAATCTCGTGGATGGAAGCCAGCAGCTCCTTAGAGGTAATCCCGCCGGCATCGACAGTACCGGTTCCAGGCGCATGCGCCGGATCGAGGACATCAATATCAATGGTGACATAAACCGGACGGCCGGCAAGCTGCGGCAGAACCTGTTTTAACGGTTCCAGCACTTCGAATTTGCTGATATGCATGCCGTTTTGCTTTGCCCACTCGAACTCTTCCTTCATGCCGGAACGGATGCCAAACGAATAAACATTCTTTGGCCCAATATGCTCGGCAATCTTGCGGATTGGGGTAGAGTGTGACAGCGGTTCGCCCTCATATTGTTCACGCAAATCAGTATGTGCATCAAAATGGATAATCGCCAAATCTGGGTATTTCTTATAAACAGCCTTCATGACCGGCCAAGAAACAAGGTGCTCGCCGCCCATTCCAAGCGGAAATTTGCCGGCATCAAGGATCTGATCGACAAACTCTTCAATCATATCAAGGCTGCGCTGAGCGTTGCCAAATGGCAGCGGAATATCACCCGCATCAAAATATTTTACGTCATCTAGCTCACGGTCAAGGTAAGGGCTATACTCCTCCAAACCTGGTGACACCTCGCGAATCCTGGTCGGGCCAAACCGGGAACCCGGACGGAAACTGACCGTCCAATCCATCGGCATCCCATAAAGCACGACCCGGCTCTCCTCCAGCACAGGATGACTCTTAATAAACACATTCCCTGAATACGTCTCATCAAAACGCATAAACACAACTCCTCCTTGGGAACTCTCTCCCTTTGCTGCGGGGCCTGTCCCCCATCACTTTAACGCATTACTGCGGCGGGGGCCTGTCCCCATTATTTCACTAAGTCTGCTACAAATTTGGGCAGAACGAATGCTGCTTTGTGTAGTTCTTTGGTGTAGTATTTGGTTTCGATTTCGTGGAAGCTGTTATCGGCTGCTGCCAGCGGGTCGTATTTTTTGGATCCGATGGTGAATGCCCATAGGCCGCTTGGATAGGTTGGGATATTGGCCAGGTACAAGCGGGTGATCGGGAAGATCTCACGGACATCGCGCTGGACGTTGCGGATTAAATCGGCTTTAAACCATGGGTTGTCGGACTGTGCTACAAACAAGCCATCATCTTTTAAGGCTTTAGCGATTCCGGCATAAAATCCTTTCGTGAATAGATTCACCGCCGGGCCGACTGGTTCTGTCGAATCCACCATGATCACGTCATACTCCTGGTCGCTGTTGGCGATATGCATGAACCCGTCATCGACTCTGACATCAACACGCGGATCATCGAGCTTGCCGGCAATCTCCGGCAGATACTTCTTCGAGTACTCGATCACCTTTCCATCAATATCGACAAGAGTTGCTTTCTTCACGTTGGGGTGCTTGAGCACTTCACGGATAACGCCGCCATCGCCGCCTCCGACCACCAGGACATTCTCCGGGTTCGGATGCGTGAACAATGGAACGTGGGCGACCATTTCGTGATAGACAAATTCATCCCTGACAGACGTCATCACCATGCCATCCAGCAGCAGCATATTGCCCCATTCTTCCGTTTCTACCATATCCAGCTTTTGAAACTCTGTTTGCTCTGTATGTAAGGTACGATTCACTTTCATCGTAATGCCAAAGTTCTCGGTCTGCTTTTCAGTAAACCAAAGTCCACCCATATTCGTCTTCCTTCTTTCATTGTAAATTTTACTGCATGAAACATTGAACACGAAGAGCATTACCAATGGCGCTTCCGCTTTTCTTTACAACTAGAGTAAAAATAAGACTTCGAAAATTGTCCAGCTCCAGCGCCCTAGCGTCTAAAGTCCTTCGTACTCCGCCCTACGATAAGTCAACATCGAATCGCCCCGGGCTCTTCGTGTTTCCTTTATCTCAGTTGGAGTACTCCAGGCCATACGACGCTGACCAGGGCGCTTCCGCTTTTCTTTTATACTACCCAAACTATTGAATTACAAACACACAAAAAAGTCTAGCAAAATTTATGAAGTATTTGATTTTTATCCTAAATAGGTTTAAAACTACACTCTTTTTTCAATACTATTACTATCTATGTTTTTACAAATATCACCAGCCGCTAAATCGGCGAAGCCAGCTGAGAATCGGCACTGGGAAATTCAGACTTGAGGGGGCGGGAGAACAGCATGGAAATCATGACAAATCACGGGTTTCGGAAAACCGTTAAATACTTGCGTGCACTTTTTTTCATCGGCTTGATTGGCATGATTTGTATGTTCATACTCATCATGGGCATCCTCGGCTATGCCAAAATACTCGGGGCGCCGCCGTTGGCTGTTCCGCAGTCGACACTGTTTTTCGCCGACGACGGCACACTGGTCGGCGAATCCAATAATGGCCAAAAACGCTATTGGACCAAGCTCGAAGATATTTCTCCAGATCTGGTCGATGCGACCATTTCCATTGAGGACAAAAACTTTTTCAGCCACCACGGCTTTGATTACAAACGTGTCGCCGGGGCCATCCTTGCCGATCTTAAAGCAATGGCCAAGGTCCAAGGGGCCAGCACCATCACCCAGCAGTACGCGCGGAACCTATTTCTCGAACACGATAAAACATGGAAGCGCAAGCTGCTCGAAGCGTTTTATACGATCCGTCTGGAAATGAATTATACAAAAAAACAGATTCTAGAAGGCTATTTAAATACCATCTACTACGGCAACGGCACATATGGCGTGGAAGCAGCCAGCCAGTACTATTTTGGAAAATCAGCCTCCAAGCTGACTCTCAGTGAAGCCAGCATGCTGGCTGGAATCCCTAAGGGACCAGGAATTTATTCTCCGCTCAGTTCGATGGAAAATGCCAAGTCCCGCCAGAAAATCATCTTGCAAAGCATGGTCACAAACGGCTATATTTCAAAACATAAAGCGGAACAGGCCGCCAGCCAAAAACTCCAATTAAACGGGGAACATGATACTAAAAAGGCCAAAATTGCCCCTTATTTTCAGGATGCTGTCAAAAATGCGCTGAAAAATCAGCTTGGTTTAGATGACCGCACCATTGCACTGGGCGGCTTAAAAGTTTACACCACCCTGAATTTGAAACAGCAGGAGGCAGCCGAACTTGAAGCAAACAAATATGTTTCCGATTCGTCAGAAATCCAAATCGGGCTCGTTGCCATGGACCCGAAAAACGGAAATGTGAAGGCAATGGTGGGGGGACGGGATTATGAAAAAAGCCCGTTCAACCGGGCTGTTCAGGCCATCCGCCAGCCCGGATCCACCATTAAGCCGCTGCTCTACTACGCGGCGTTAGAGCATGGCTTCACCCCATCGTCGACCATGCGGAGCGAATATACGACCTTCCAATTTGACGATGGAAATGCCGAATATACGCCGCATAATTTTAATAATAAATATGCCGACGGGGAAATTACCCTCGCTCAGGCACTCGCCGTTTCCGATAATATTTTTGCCGTCAAAACTCACTTGTTCCTGGGCGAAGAAACCTTGATCGACACGGCGAAAAGATTTGGACTATCGACCAAAATGGAAAAAGTGCCGTCGCTCGCCTTAGGCACATCCGGCGTCAGGGTGATCGAGATGGCCAACGCCTACAGCCTGCTGGCCAATGGCGGAAAAAAGGTCACACCTACCCTGATTACAAGAGTTGAAGACTATAACGGCAATGTGATTTTTGAAAATAAGCAAGAGCCCGAGCAGGTCCTGGATCCGGCAAAGGCATTTGTCATGACACAGATGCTGACCGGTGTGTTTGACCCGAAACTCAATGGCTATGCCAAGGTAACCGGCAGCACGGTGGTCGATACATTGACAAGGCCGTATGCCGGCAAATCCGGTTCCACCGAAACAGACAGCTGGATGATTGGCTATTCACCACAGCTCGTTACCGCCGTGTGGGCAGGGTATGACCTTGGCAAGCCTTTTGAAGCGGCAGCCGAAAAAACCTATGCGAAAAACGTCTGGGCGCATTTTATGGAGGAGGCCCTTGACGGCAAGCCGGTGAAAACATTCAAGCCGCCGAAGGAAGGAGTCATCGGCGTTTATGTAGATCCGGCAACCGGCAAACTGGCAACGAAGGATTGCCCGGTCAAGCGCTTCACCTATTTTGAAAAAGGAACCGAGCCTGCCGATTATTGCACCGAGCACATCCATGACCGCGACGAAGCTCCACAGGACAAATCAGCGAAGGAAAGAAAGGTCCCATGGTACAAGCGGGTTTTTCCATGGGGCAGCTAATATAAATAGAAAAGGCTCCGGGGAATTCCCCGGAGCCTTTTCCTGTCCTAGTTTTACAGTGCTTTCACACTGCTTATATCGTACCATTTTTTTATAAAACTACAAGCGATTGCGCTCAATTATTTTTTTGAAAAAATATCACTCCGCAAGCAGTCCCTGTTTCAGCTCATCCGTGGAATTATTCCAAAGATCCTCATTGTGGCTGCGCAAAAACTCCGCTAAAATCCGCTTTGATTTTCCATCCATATGATCGACGATAATATGGCGCTTCAGCGATTTATCCATGCGGTTCACATGTTCCGGCAGTGATTTGTAGCCGCGGCGGATCGAACGGTCCACTGTCATATAGCAGGCTGTCACACCAGCATAATACGGCCCCTCTTCGGTGCGGTCAATCGTCACCCAGACAAGCCAATACGGCTTCCCATTTGGAACCTCTTCCTGGCTCTTCAGGAACTTAATCCCTTTCTCAACAGCACTGCGGGCATGCATCGCCCCGACATCAATTTCTGCCTCGCCCGCTTCAATATCGATGATCACTGGCGAGATATTGTCCAAGCTCAGGACCCCCGCGCCATAGCCTTTATGGCCCTTCATCGGGTCCTCCGGCTTGATAATATTAAATCCGAGTTTTTTCTTTTTTTCCTCCATTGCTGCTTAAACCTCCTTAAAAAAACAAACTGAAGAAAAAGTCACTTAATCCGCCCGCAACCCATGGGACGACAATATTAAAAATCGGCTGAATCGTGTAATTGTCCAGCGGGGTAATGACTAATATGAGAAAAATCAGCATCCCATACTGTTCATATTGGGTCATTTTCGCCCGTATGTCATGGGGCATTAAATCTTCGATAATTCGATAGCCATCGAGAGGCGGCAGCGGGATCAAGTTAAAAATGAACAGAACAATGTTCAAATTAATGAAAATGTTGATAAACACCATAAAATGATCGGAAGTGCCGGCACCGAATCGATTGAATCCATAGCCAATCATAAACCCAATGCACGCCAAAATCAGATTGGACAGCGGTCCGGCAACAGATACCAAAACCCCGGCAAGCCTTGGCTTTTTAAAAAAGAACCGGTTCACTGGAACCGGTCTTGCCCAGCCAAAACCAGCAATAAAAATTAAAATCGTTCCAATCGGATCGAGATGTTTGATTGGATTTAACGTAAGCCGCCCCTGCTTTTGAGCGGTCGTATCCCCAAATTTATAAGCCACAAAGGCATGAGCAAATTCGTGAAACGTAAAAGCAAATATCAAAGTGATCGCGACATAAGGAATCAATTTAATTGGATAAGCTAAAAATTGTTCCAATTGGTTTCTCCTTCCTGTAACGGGTCTGTCTTTTTTCAGGCTCCCCCAGCGGCTGCGCTTTACTTTTTAGTATACATGATTGCCTGATAAAAAAGAAAATATATGTGCCGCCAATTGTTGCACTTTTCGCTCTTTTATGGAACACTACAAAGGAAAAGCAAAGGCTTGGAGAACGATCACGAGAGCAGCATTGGCACCCGCAGCCTTATGCCAAAACAAATAAGGAGGAATCCGATATGCCGTATGTAACAGTCAAAATGCTGGAAGGCCGTTCCGATGACCAAAAGCGGGCACTTGTTGAAAAAGTGACCGAAGCTGTCAGCGAAACAACCGGTGCACCGAAAGAAAAGGTTACCGTGTTTATTGAGGAAATGTCCAAAAACCATTACGGTGTTGCCGGCGTCAGAGCCAGCGACCAATAGCCCCATCCATAAAAGAGTGTGGACTTCAACTCGTCCACACTCTTTTAAAAAATCTCCTTATAATTTAAACTCATCCTTCGGCTGATCCAGCGTCATTTTTTGAAGCTCCAGTCTCATTTTCTCTGTTTCCATGATAAAGTTCTGCTGTTTAATTCGCTCCAGCTCCAGCTGATCCTTCAGCATCGCTGCCTTTATCTTTGCCTGACTTTGAAAATGGGCTGTTACTATCGCCACAATGGGTATACAAACTGCGATTGCTCCAATAATCATTTTTTAGTCCCCCTAAGTAAAAGTCCTAGTCAAATCATACCAAATTTCAGGAAAAAGTAGTATATTCAAACAAATTATTCCATTTAGATACCAAAAAAAACGCCGGACCCTATGTTCGGTCCTGGCATTCGTTAGTTCACTTCGGCTGAGGCGGCTGTCTTGCCTTTTAGTGCCTCAATATACTGATAGGCTTCGTCAATTTCCTCTAGCGTATAGCGCTGGCTGCTTTTTAAGGTAAACACCTTGTCGGCCACTTCTTCCTTTGAAAGATTATCAAAATACAAGACCGTAGACACAAGCTCAAGGAATCTAGCATTCTGGCCATTCATATCGGTCAGAATGTCCTCCAAATGGGGCATTTCCACTTGATTCAGGCTTAAAAACTCCTTGCCTTCCTCTGTCAGCGTATAGCGGTATTGGAAATATCCGCCTTTTTTTTCCTTCACCTCATTGAGAAAGCCCATATTGCACAGCTCCTCGACCCGGGTCGTCAATTCCTCTGAGTAAGGGCCGTAAAAATGAAACTGGAACCGGTCCTGAAACGGAAAATCTATTTTTTTCGCAATATAAATCATCTTCTGCAGCTTCTTTCTGCCGACAATTTCTCCGGACACCCTGATTGCCTGCATCAGCTTCGCATGGTCATTTAGCAATGTTCGTCATCTCCTCGTCCATTTACACAAATCTCTAGTTTAACAGGCTGCGGATCTGCCTTTTCCATTCCGCTTCCGTCGAGTCATCCTCGATTACTTCAGCCGGGTAATACAGCTTATGGTCCGTTCGTCTTTTGCCTGAAATCGCATCAACAATTTCCGATTCGCGGGACAGCTCCCTGAGGTCGCCGTTCTCCATCAGCAGATGAATCGGCAGCCGCTCTTCTTCCTCTCCTGGCCGGTAAAAATCATACGGAAGATCGGAAGAGGAATCGACAACTAAGTAGTAATCAGGATCGATCCCCGCTTTCATAAACAGCGTGGTCAATTGCGCCAGCTTTTTGTATTCGCGGGCAGGGTCAAACTCCGCATATTTAAACAAATTCCGATTGACAAACCGCTTGCACAGGTCGCTCAAAATAAGATCCTGCTCTTCCTGCCAGATTTGGAAATAGTACATAATCACGGATTCATCCAATTTTAAATAGTCTTCTAATGTCACTTGCTCACGGAACAATGAGATAAAATGAACCAGTTCGTATTTAAACGTGTAATTTTCCTTGAATAACTGCTTCGCACGGTGCAGGATTTTCGTTAAAATGACCTCGGCGCTGCGGGAAACCGGGTGGAAATAGACCTGCCAGTACATTTGATACCGGCTCATGATATAATCCTCTACCGCGTGCATTCCGCTCTTTTTGATCACGGACTGGTCCTCTCTCGGGCGCATGACCCGCAGGATCCGCTCCATATCAAACTGGCCGTAGCTCACCCCGGTGAAATAGGCATCCCGCTGCAGATAATCCATCCGGTCAGCGTCAATTTGGCTGGAAATCAGGCTGACGACCAGTTTCTTTTCCGAGGTTTTAGCAATCACCTCAGCGACTTGTTTAGGAAAATCAGCCTCTACCTTTGCCAAAACTTGATTCACTTCCGTGTTTCCTAAAATAATCGCCCTGGTAAAGTCTTCATGGTCAAAACCGAAGACTTTTTCAAACGCATGGGAAAACGGGCCATGCCCCAGGTCGTGAAGCAGGGCTGCGCACAAGGCAAGAAGACGGTCCCCATCATTCCATTCCGGTCTGCCGGCAAATACATCATCGATGATCCTGCGAATAATTTCATAGACGCCCAGAGAATGGCTAAACCGGCTGTGCTCTGCTCCATGGAAGGTCAAAAACGTTGTTCCCAGCTGTTTGATCCGCCGCAAACGCTGAAATTCCTTTGTTCCGATTAAATCCCAGATCACCCGGTCCCGCACATGGACATAGCGATGTACCGGATCTTTAAATACTTTCTCTTCGCTTAGTTTTTCCGCCGAATAATCCATGCAGTTCCCTCTTCCTTTTCCTCTCGCGGCCGATCGGCTTCTTGTTTCCACTATTAAAACTTCTGCGAAACCGTTCGCTAATCACAAGCACTTTTTTCTATTATATCCCAAAATCCTCCTGCAGTTCAGCAAAATTCCCCAGCATTTTTCGACAAATTCGAAAAGCGGAAGCTCCCTGGCCAGCGTTATGATACAAAGAAAAAATCACCTTTTAGATGCAGCAGAAGGTGATTCGTTAGACAGCCAGTTCCGAACGTTTAGGCTGGCGTGTCTGCTTATTTTAGTTTTTTATTGATTTTTTCCATTAATTCTTCTTCCGTCAGGGCGGCTAAAGGACGGTTATTCACGAAGGCAAAGGTCTTTTTCCGGCCAGGTCCGCAGTAAGACTGGCAGCCGATTTTGATTTCAGCATCCGGATCGATTTCTTTCAACCGAGGGATCAATGTCTTTAAATTTACCGCCTGACAATCGTCGCAAACGCGAAATTCGTTTGGCATTTGGTACAACCCTTTCTGCGTTCAATCTATTTATCATAGTTTATCCCACTAGGTTCGTGGATTTTCACCCAAAACTTCATTTTAAAAAACAGCCCGTTTACATACGATTTCGGCCGTTTAACTCCTAAGGTATTTTACAGTTTCTGATTAGGTTATGCAAGTTGCAATCTTTAGCAATCTATAAGAAACACGCACGAGCCTTGGTCAGCGGATAAAAAAATCTATTATCCTTTTAACAATTTGGTATAAAGCCCAAAAAACTTGTCCATCCTAAGACTAGAACTTTTTAAAAATTTAGTCAGACTTAGTTCTGGCCCTTTTATTCGGAAATTATGTTTAGGGAGATGAAAAAAATGAAAGTTCGTCAAGATGCATGGACAGAAGAAAACGATCTTCTTCTGGCTGAAACGGTCCTCCGCCATGTCAGAGAAGGAAGCACCCAGCTGAATGCATTTGAGGAAGTAGGGGACAAGCTCAATCGCACCTCTGCGGCCTGCGGATTCAGATGGAACGCCGTTGTCCGCCATCAATATGAAAAAGCCTTGGCATTGGCCAAAAAACAGCGGAAACAAAGGCAAAGAATCCTAGGGAGAGACCAGGGCGGAAAGAAAAAACTGCTGTATCAGCCGCCTGTACCGCAAGCGTCCGATTTAGATGCATTGCCGATTCAAGCAGAAATGGCACCAGAATCCATGGAAACAGCAGAAATGGAAACAGGCAGCCTGGCAGCCGAAATGGCGGAAGAAACCTATGTACAGCCTGCCGTACAAGTGTACCGCCCAGCCCCAGCCGTATCGGGAATGACCATAGACAGCGTGATTGCCTACTTGGAAAACTTTAAACATTCCAATCTGCAAAATGAAGTATTAAAAACCGAGAATGAAAGATTGAAGCGGGAAATCGCCGATTTAAAGAAGCAAAATGAAGAACTAGGTGAAAAGGTGAAGAGCCTCGAGGAAAATTCCGTAACGATGCAGGAAGATTACGAGACCTTAATGAAAATCATGAACCGTGCCCGCAAACTGGTCCTATTTGAGGAAGAAGAAAGACCTGCCACCAAATTCAAAATGGACCGGAACGGAAACCTGGAAAAAGTGGCAGAATAACAGGCAGAGACAAGAGGAGAACCAAAACAGCATCCTACCAAAAAAAGCCGTAAATCCGAATGAACAGGATTTACGGTTTTTTGCTTCACAAAAATTTCTGATTCCGGTCTACGATTCTTTGATAATAGCCTGGCAGGAGTTCCAGTTCAACCGCGTTCAGTTGTCCAGCATAGAGCCGATCGCTGTTTTGCTTCAGCTGGGTCAAGAGCCGGAGCATGACATCGCCGACAGAAAGCTGCATATTGAGCAGCTCTGATAGGGAGGCCATCACTTCGGGCTTGATTTCAGGATAATCAAATTTGGTTTCCTGCTCCCGTTTGGCGAGCCGGTAAAATTCCCTTATCAATTCCGCCCGTTGGCTGCCGCTGCCATTGACACAAAGATAGATTTGCACCGCCACGCCCTTTCTTAGCCGCCGCTGCGAAATGCCGGCAAACTTCCTGCCGCCGATGCTGAGGTCATAGCTCCCGGGACAATACGATCCGACAATTTCACGTGCCTCAATCGGCTGCGGAAAATCGGCAAACATTTCTTGGATTAACCGCCACATGGTGTCATACCCGCGGTTAATATCGATGCCTTTCTCGGCTTCCGGCAAAATTAACGATAGATTAAGAACCCCTTCATCCAGCACAACAGCCAGACCGCCTGAATTCCTCACAATCGGCTGCCAGCCTTCCCGTTTTAAAAATTGCAGCCCATCCTGCAAAAATGGCAGTTTCGTATCCTGGATGCCCAGTACAATCGTATTATGATGAACCCATGTGCGGGCAGTAGCCGGTGCCTGGCCGGCCCCGACGGAGGCACATAAGGTATCATCCATGCCGAATGACTGTAACGCTTGAAAATGCGGACCCACAGAGGACTGGTCTATCATCCGCCATTCTGGCTGGTGCAGTAAACTTTCCATAATAATAACTCCTTGCAAACTTAGATAGGGCTATTTTAGCATATAAAAACTAAGCAAAAAAAGAGCCAGCTCCCATGGAACCAGCTCCTCCCCATTCGATTACAATCCTTGTGCCGCCGTAATCAGCGCCAGCTTGTACACATCTTCTTCATTACAGCCGCGTGACAAGTCGTTCACCGGACCGTTTAAACCTTGTAAAATCGGACCTACTGCTTCAAAACCGCCTAAGCGCTGAGCAATTTTATAGCCGATATTTCCTGCCTCAAGGCTTGGGAAAATAAACACATTGGCATCCCCTTGGATAACAGAACCTGGTGCCTTGCTTTTGGCAACAGATGGAACAAACGCTGCATCAAACTGGAACTCGCCATCCAGCACGAGCTCAGGGGCACGGCGCTTCGCTTCTGCTACAGCCTCTGCCACTTTCTCGGTCTCAGGTGATTTTGCAGAACCCTTAGTGGAGAAGCTCAGCATCGCAACGCGCGGATCCATATCAAACATTTGGGCAGTCTTCGCACTTTCAATCGCAATCTCCGCCAAATCCATGCTGTCTGGCGCAATATTGATGGCGCAATCCGCAAACACATACTTCTCGTCGCCGCGAACCATGATAAACACGCCGGATGTCTTTTTTACGCCTGCTTTGGTTTTAATAATTTGCAAGGCCGGGCGCACTGTATCAGCTGTTGAATGGGCCGCACCGCTGACAAGGCCGTTTGCTTTATTTAGATAAACCAGCATCGTGCCAAAGTAGTTTTCATCGAGCAGCATTTTGCGGGCATCCTCCTCGGTTGCTTTCCCTTTACGGCGCTCCACAAATGCAGCCACTAGCTCGTCCATGCCTGCATAGCTTGCTGGGTCATAAATCTCGGCATTATCCAATGAAACGCCCAGCTCTCCCGCTTTCGCCTGAACCTGCTCCACATTTCCGATTAAAATCGGCGTTATTAATTTTTCTTCTGCCAATCGACCGCAGGCTTTGACAATCCGCTCATCCAAGCCTTCTGGAAAAACAATTCGCAGGTCGCGTCCAGAAATTTTCTGCTTTAATCCCTCAAATAAATCGCTCACTATGTAACCCTCCTAAATAAAAGCTCCAATTATTAGCATACTTTACCATGGTAAAATTTCAAGCAAACAAAGTCACAGACAGCGTTTACATAAAAAAATCAATTAATTGCAAAAATTTCGCTCACTCTTTTACTATTCTCATGATCCATTCATAATATCCATGGTTTGCAGAATTTGACGAACAAGCGAGTTTCATAAAAGCAAGTCTTGGTCAAACTATGATATAGTTAGTATGATAATGAAGAATCATGACATAGGAGTGATGATAATGAGTGAAGCCGCACAAACGCTCGATGGCTGGTACTGTTTGCATGATTTCCGGACAATTGATTGGTCCACTTGGAAGATGGTCCCAAGCGAAGAGCGCCAAGCTGCCATCCACGAGTTTCTAGGTCTCGTCGAAAAATGGAATACTGTGCAAGAACGTAAAGAAGGCAGCCATGCTTTATATACGATTGTTGGCCAAAAAGCGGATTTCATGATGATGATTCTCCGTCCGACCATGGAAGAATTGAATGAAATCGAAACGGAATTCAATAAAAGCAAATTGGCGGAATTTACGGTTCCGGCCTTTTCCTATGTGTCTGTTGTGGAACTAAGCAGCTATCTGCCAGCGGATTCAAGTGCGGATCCTTACAAAAATCCACATGTCCAGGCCCGCCTTTATCCAACATTGCCAAAATCAAAATATGTTTGTTTTTACCCGATGGATAAGCGCCGCCAAGGCAATGACAACTGGTACATGCTGCCGATGGAGGATCGCCGCAAATTGATGCACAGCCATGGCATGATTGGCCGTTCCTACGCTGGCAAAGTGAAACAAATCATCACGGGCTCCGTGGGCTTTGATGATTACGAGTGGGGCGTTACCTTATTTGCTGATGATGTCCTGCAGTTTAAAAAGCTTGTTTATGAAATGCGTTTCGATGAAGTAAGCGCCCGCTACGGCGAGTTTGGTGCCTTCTTTGTCGGCAATCTATTAGATGAAGACCGGGTCGTAAGCTTCCTTCAATTATAACTATATAACCATCTAAAAAGTTCCCAGCAAGTCCGGGAACTTTTTGCTTTTTCCCCTATGGATATTGGCATATATGTGCCCCTCACTTCATACTATTAAAACAGCGAATCTTTTCAAATTTTCCTAAGGTGAGAAAAGCAAAAATTTTCTTCCAAACGGGTCACCATTTTGCATTTTTGGGAGTATGAATACACTGTTGGGCCAATGATTCATTTATTCATTTTTTAGGAGGGAAAAAAATGAGCCAATTTTACAATCCCCAAGGTATGCAGCCTTTTACCACCGGGGCAGCAGGGCAGCAGGCAGGCCAGCCAATGGCAGGTTCTTTAGGTGGGCCGATCGGGGCAGCGGGAATGTACCCAGGGCAGCCAACTGGATTTCCGCAATTCCCGCCAGCAGGAACGGGAGGGGCAATCGCTCCGGCTGCACCTTCAGGCGGGGCAGGCGCCCAAGTGCCTGGCATGCTGCCGATTGAGCAATCCTATATTGAAAATATTTTGCGGTTAAACAAAGGAAAGCTTGTTCATTTGTTTGCCACATTCGAAGGAAGCACGCAATGGAATTCAAAGGAATTCACCGGCATTATTGAAGCGGCAGGAAGAGACCATGTGATCTTAAGTGATCCGCAAACCGGCCGGCGTTTCTTAATTCCAATGGTGGCTGTTGATTATATCACCTTTGACGAGGAAATCGAATACGAATATCCATACGGCGGCGGTCCGAACTTAAGTACTTTTCCGCCGAGGTAATTGAAAAAAGGTATTGGGAAAGTCCCCAATACCTTTTTTATAAATATTTAGCTGCACCAATGACCATCAGCAGCCAGGCTGCTAAAAAACAGACCCCGCCAAGAGGGGTAATCGCCCCTAAGACACTGACCTTGGTCAAGCTTAATACATACAGGCTGCCGCTGAACAGGATAATGCCAGCGAGCATCAGCCAGCCGGACCAGGTAAACAACGGAGTGGCTGCCATTTTTCCAATCAACAGGCCCACTACTAACAACCCAGCGGCATGAAACATCTGATATTGCACACCTGTTTCCCAGATTCCCAAATAATAGGCATCCAGCTTGTCCTTTAATCCATGTGCCCCAAACGCCCCCAAGGCGACTGCCAAAAAGGCGTTGACCGCACCCGCGATAATAAATAACTTCATCACAGTTCCCCCTTTTTTAAAAATCAAACAGCGAATCGCCATTTGCTTCATCCCCAAGCTCGAGTTTCTTTGGCTGGTTCAAGGATGCCGGCTGCTGAAAAACAGCAGGCTGAACCATCGGCGCCACCGGCATTGGCTTGGCGCTGCCCGCCGATTTTTCATCGAGAATCAATTCGCATAGTATTTTGATAGAGTAAACCTTTTCCCGCAAGCTTTCTTCCTTTTGGGCGGTTTGGGCCTGCTTTAACTCTTCTTCTATTTTTGATAACAGTTTTTGAACGGATATATTCACGAAACGGCACCTCAAATTTTACAGTCTCATTCTATTCTACATGAGCAGTGATTTTTTTCAAAAAATTAACCCGACAATTTTCTCTTGTTTCACGTGAAACACGTCGAATCAAGACAGGTTCCAGCCTCCGTCCACCAGCATGATCCAATTTTTGTAGAATCGGCCCCTAAATTTGTAGAATTCCTTTAAATTATGTAGAATCCCGCCCCAATTTTGCCGAATAAATCAAAATGGACCCCGCTGAGGAGTCCTTCATTGTTATCCCAAGATTCTCTGGTAAATCGATTTCGCTTGCGTGATGTCCTTCGTTCCATGAATCAGGGCGCGGCCATCTTGAAAAATCACCATCCGCTGGCCGCCCATGTCGACCGAAATTAAATAGGGATTGCCTTTAACAGCATAGCCAAGCGAGCTTAACTGACCGGCAAGCTGCTCCAATGAGACCTCACCTGAAGTGGAAGGGCGGATTTGGACGGTGTCACGGCCGCATAACACCGACGTCTTCGTCCAATTCTCTTGGTCAAGGTATGGATAAGTCCGCTCCTCGCCGCAGGATAAGCAGCCAGCAAATTTCGCTTTGGACATTTTCAAACTCGCATACTGGTTTCTCCACAAATCAAAGCTGACAAACGTTGTTCGAATGGCCTCCCAATCCTCAGCCAGCATCTTGAGCGCTTCCGCGGTTTGGTGGGCAATGACCATCTGGACAGCCGGAGCGATAATTCCTCCCGTATCGCAGGTCATCCCCTGGAGTGGAATCGAGCGGAGCAAACAATTTAAGCACGGCGTTTTTTCAGGAATAATCGAAAAACTCATGCCAAAGCTGCCGACACATGCCCCGTAAATCCAAGGAATCTTGTATTTTTGCGCCACATCATTCATCATCATCCGGGTTTCAAAATTGTCGGTCGCATCGATCATCACATCGACACCGTCCCGAGCCAATTCCTCCAGCATTTCGGCTGTGGCATCGCCAATAATTGACCGAATGCTGACATCTGAATTAATCGCCCGCAGCCTTTTTTCCGCTGCCGCTGCCTTTGGCATTTTTTCAGCCACATCGGCCTCCGTATAAAGCTGCTGGCGCTGCAGGTTGCTGGCATCGACATAGTCCCGGTCAATAATCGTGATTTTACCGGCTCCGGCCCGGGCCAGCACCTCCGCATTTCCTGATCCAAGCGCTCCTGCGCCAATTATTAACACATGCTTATGACGGATCTTTTCCTGGCCGTCTTGGCCAATTCCCGGAAAGAGGATTTGCCGTGAATAGCGTTCGTTCATTGGTTCCCCCCCTTTTTTAAAGAAAACTCGCCAAATGGCGAGCTTTTCAGGGCCTTTCAAGAATTCTCTTCCTGTAAAAATCTATATTACGCCAAGATAAACCTTTTATTTGCGAATTCAGATGGCTTATTCGCGAATTTTAACCTCTTATTTGCGAATTGCCGCCTTTTATTTGCGAATCGGCAAACCCTAAGCAAATCAGCCGCCGCTGACTGGCGGAATAAACGCAATCTCATCGCCGTCCTGGATGACTTCATCGTTCGAGGCAAACTCCTCATTGATAGCCGTCATCACGGTATCCATCTTCGGAAGGTTGTAGCTCGCTGCCAAATCAGCCTTCAACTCAGCTACCGTTTTCCCGCCCGCATCCAGCGTTAGGGACTCTTCCCCGACTGCATCGCGCAGATGGGCGAAAAATAATACCTTATTCATGCAAGTCATCCTCCTCCGGCTTGCCGCTTGGATAAGCGACCGTCTCCAGCTGATTGCCGATCCATTCTTCGCCGTCTTCCCAATGCTCCTTTTTCCAAATCGGAACAATTTCTTTAATTCGTTCAATCGCATAACGATTGGCTTCATAGGCATCAGCACGGTGCGGTGTTGAAACCGCAATCACCACCGCAACATCGGTAATGTCGAGGCGGCCGACACGGTGGGTAATCGCCACCTTGGCACCTTCCCAGCGCTCCTCGATTTCCCGGCCAATTTGCTCGAGCTTCTTCACCGCCATTGGTTCATACGCTTCATAGATTAAAAACAACGTCTTTTTCCCCTGCGTCAATTCCCGGACGGTGCCGATAAATGTCGTAATGGCGCCAGCTTCGCGCTGGACCACCTTATCAATCACTTCTTGTATTTGAATCGGTTCTTTCGAGATTTCGTAATATTTCAATCAAATCACCTCTTAGTCCAAGCTTTTGGGCTGGGCATTTTCTACCACTTCATAGCCGCCGATTGCTTCCACCTGCGCCTTAAAGGCCGGCGATTGAATAATGCTGACCAGCAGCCTGCCGGCTTCGCTTTCGTAGAATTGGCGCGTCATCAGCAGGTCATATTCCTCATCCGCCACCGGAATAAATTCCAAGCCCATCGACTTAGCAGCCGGATAAATTCCGAGACCCGCTCCATGACGGTCGCCTTTCACTTCTGCCGCGACAGCTAAGTGGGAAAACATCTCGCGGTCATAGCCGGTAATGTCTTCCGGGTCCAGCCCCGCCTCTTCCAGGAGCAGATCAAACAGGATTCTTGTGCCGGCCCCTTTTTGCCTGTTGACAAAATTGGCGCCTGCCCGTGGCAAATCCACAACGGACCCAATCCCAAGCGGATTTCCAGCCGGAAGAATCCAGCCCTGCTTCCGTTTCAAAAATGGGTACAGAACCACATCCTGTCCAGCCAGCATTTTTTTCACATATGATATATTATAAACCTTTGTTTCCGGATCTAATAAATGAATGCCCGCCACATGGGCCTCGCCTTTACGGATCGCCATGATTCCTGCCATGCTGCCGACATGGGACGAAACGATTCGCATCTCCGTCCTCACTCGCTTCAAATGGGAGGACAATAGGTCAATCGTCATGTCATGGCTGCCAGTCACCGTTATGGCACTCTTGATTTCCTCCAGCGGCCGGAGCAGCTCCACCTCCGCCATTTCTCCCTGCTCATAGCCAATCACGTCAGGCGGAACAATTAACAGGCCGTCTGCCCTGACATAGGACATCGTGACTCCCGCTGCTCTTGTCAGCGGATTGGCCACAAATTGGCCATTGATATAGCCGATATTCATCCGGACAAAGTCCTCCGCCCCCATGGATGAGACAATCCGCCGTCCCAGTTTCACCTGGATGGTTTGCCGCTTCGGCTCAGGTATTTGCAAATACTTGCAGATCAGCGGCCGGACAAACCACTCTAACGCCAAATAAGCGGATACAGGGTAGCCAGGCACTCCAACCACGATGGTGCCGTTAATTTTTCCTAAAATAACTGGCTTGCCTGGACGGGCTGCCACTCCATGGGTAAACACGGTGCCGATTCCGCCGATAATATGGGCCGTAAAATCCTTCCGCCCTGCAGAAGAACCAGCATTGATAACGATGATGTCTGACGTTTGAGCCGCTTCTAACAGGACTTTCCTGATTTGTTCCGGTTCGTCTTTGACAATCTTATGAAGCCGCGGTTCTCCGCCCCATTCTTTAATGAAGCTGCTGAATACCGTCCCATTGAATTCTACAATCTTCCCGGGGACCATTTCCAAACCAGCTTCCACCAATTCATTGCCTGTGGGAATGACGGTCACGACCGGCTTTTTCACAACACGGACCACGAGCTCCTGAGAAGCCAGCAAAATGCCCAGGTCCGCAGGCCGCAAGATATGGCCCTGTGGAAACAGCATTTCTTCTTGGACGATATCCTCACCGATTGGGCGGATATGCTGCCAAGGCGTTGCCGGCTCGATGATCTCGATCGTTTCGTCATCGACAATTTGGACGTTTTCAATCATAATCACCGCATTAAACGGAGAAGGAATTGCATTACCTGTATCAACATAGACAAACTGGCTGCCATTTTTCAAAAATAGCGGGTTTTGCTCATGCGCCTCATAGGTGCTCTCAGCGATCACCGCCACGCCGTCCATTGCCGAGGCGTGGTAATGCGGCGTCGATACACGGGCATAAATCGGTTCGGCTGTGACTCGTCCTAATGCCTCTGTGACGGGGATGGTCTCGATTTCAGGAGTCAGACTGAAGGCTTCCAGCAGTTCTTCTCTGGCTTTGTCCCGGGGCTTGTCCTCCAAATAAACTTTTCGTTTGAATTTTTGCTGTTCCATTCCTACTCTCCCCCTATCTCGATGAAATCACAGGAACCAATTCACCCTGCGATACTCCTTCTTTTTCTGAAAGGATCTCGACAATCCCATCGCTTTTGACCAGCGTCGTGATCAGGCCGGATTTGCCGATTATTGGTTCGGCCCACCATTGTCCGTCCTGTTCCACCAAGCGGACGCGGACATAGTCGGCCCTCCCCATCGAGGAGGCAATGTTTTTCGTCATGCGGGCATAAATCCGGTCCGGTTTGCGTTCGATTTTTTCGCCCTTTAATCTTCTTAGTATCCGTGACCCAAATAGTTGAAAAATGATCATCGCGGAGGCCGGATGTCCCGGCAGGCCAATCACCGGCTTGCCGTCCGCCATGGCCAAAATCGTCGGCTTCCCCGGTTTAATCGAAACGCCGTGCACAAACACGCCCGGTGCCCCCAATGACTCGATCACCTCGGTTGTGTAATCCTTTGCCCCGACGGAGCTGCCGCCGGAAAGAATTAAGCAATCGACTTGGTCATATAATTCGCGGGCTTTTCTCTTAAACTCTTCATAGTCATCCTTGACGATGCCGCCATAGACCACTTCGACATCCCATTCATTGGCCAGCCCGGCAATCGTTAAATAGTTAATGTCGCGTATCTGCCCCATCGCCAATGTTTGAGTTTGATAGGGGACAATTTCATCGCCTGAAGACAGGCAGCCGGCCTTAAGCTTCCGATACACCTTGACCTCGGTAATCCCAAGCGATGCCAGCGCCCCTAATTCCTGCGGCCGGAGTTTGGTTCCTTTGTCGAGAACCACCTCGCCCGCACGGATATCTTCGCCCGCACGAATGACGTTTTCTGCCGGAGCGATTTGCTTGTACACATTTAATAATCCGTCCGCATCCTCGCAATGCTCGATCATGATCACACTGTCACTGCCGGCTGGGAGCATCCCTCCGGTTGGGATATAGACGGCCTGTCCCGGCCCCACCCGCATCTTTGGGACTTCGCCCATTTTCACTTCACCAGCAACAGCCAAAAAGCCGGGCATCGATTCGGATGAACCATACGTATCTTTTGCTCGGACTGCATAACCATCAACAGTAGAGCGGTCAAAACCGGGAACATTTTCCTTTGCCAGGACTGGCTCCGCGAGAATATAGTGCAGCGCCTCTGTCAGCTTCCTTGTCTCAGTCCGCTCAATTGCGGCTACCTGTTCATCAATTAAAGCAAAGGTTTCTTCCACTGTTTTTACTTTAAAAAATTGCATGGTTCTCCCTCTCCCCTATCTATCGCTTTCAGCCTGCCGTTTTGCATCCTCATATTCACTTGGATGATTCATGTTGAAAAAATTTTTCTCTATATCCAATTGGCTAAAACTGCCAAATTCCTTTTCTGTTAAGTATAGCACGTTTAACTGGTCCAATAGGTGTTTCATCCGGAGATTTCCGGTTTTAATACATGCTTCCGCTGCCTTTGCTGCCGATTTATGATAGACGGCAAATAACGGATGCTGTTTGCCGTCTATGACAGGAATGACCGCATCATAGCCCTGGCAGCGTGCGGCCAAGGCAGAAGCTAGTTCTCCTGAGACAAACGGCATATCACAGGCAGCGAGCAGATTTATATCGGCTTCGGACGCCATCAATCCGGCATGGAGGCCAGCAAGCGGACCCATGCCGGGGTATTGGTCGGAAGTGATTTTTAATCCTAAAAACTCATAGCGCTTAGGCTCGTTTGTGACTAAAATGATCTCGTTAAAGTATTCCTTTAAGGCGTCTCTGATTCTCTCAATATTCGGTTTATCGTTTATTTTCAACAGGGCCTTGTTGGTCCCCATTCTGCTTGATTTTCCGCCGGATAGAATAATTGCCCCAGCCTTCATAGTCAACACCTGCTTAAGAATTCTGCTTTTTTTCGTCCATACTGGAATAACCGTGTTCTTGGGCCACAAAATCAAGATGGATCGAGTTTAAATCCATCAGGGCTGCGGACGGTTTTTCGATATATTGTCGTGTATCAATGATTTTAATATAGCCATTGCACTCCTCGCAAACCTGTATTTGCGAAACGGGATCCCCTTCAATCGTCAAAAAATGAATCTTTTCATGGTCGGTATTGCCGCAGTGTGAGCATTCCAGGCGGCGGGCATGCCAATGCGCGAGACAGCGCGGGCAGTGAACCACCTTTTTGCCCTCCTCTTCAAGCGCCGCCAAGCGGACAGGTTCGCCGCAAACTGGACAGCCGGCTCCCGGCACCCCATGTGTGATGGCAGGCTGCACTTTTTCAGCTGTCAGCTGCAAATAAGGGCGGAGCGCGGTTTCCGCTAAAAATGGCGGGATCCATTGGTCCACTCCGTGCTCATCCGCAAATTTTTCAAAATAGATTTGGTTGAAGGAATAGGCCTCCTCAATCCAGCGGATAACCGTTTCTTCTGTCAACACATCGACCACCGCCGCCAGCTTGGGTTCGAGATCTGGATTATTGGCGATCAGCGTCTGATTTAACTCCGCTATCCACTGTAAGAATAGTGAAATATCAAAATCAATGGCCGTCTGCGACACAGCTGGCATCCCTGCTGCCATCGCGGCTTTATCCAGGCTCGGCCGTATGGTCTCCGGATTGATGCTTTGCTTCCATTGCTCCTGCAATTGGACGATTCTTTTTTGCAGCTCCTGGTATTCTTTTGAAACAACCGATTTCATCATCGCTGCTGCACCTCTTTTTCATTTTATCAATGTAAGAGGAATGGCTGTCCATGTACTACAGACAGCCATCCACTTAGAAAATTTACCATTTTGCCTATTTTCGGCTTTGAGAATTGTCCAGCTAAGGCGCTGACCAGAGCGTTTCCGCTTTTCTCTATTAAGCTTCTTTTTTATATTTTGGGTCGTTTAAGTCAGGAAAATTCCCTTTTTTAACTTCTTCTTCATACCATTCCGTGTAGTGGTCGTTTGCCCACCACGCCGGCACTTTGCCGGTAACGACTCCGGAGTAGCCTGGGCGTGAGTTTTTGTGCACAACGCTCAAGTAGACGTGACCTACAATAACCGCAATCCCCAGACCAAAACCAACGTTATGAAGAACGTAGCCCCATTGCACGATGGCTCTTGGGAAAAATTGCGGGAACCACATCGTGAAGCCTGAGAAGATGATCAGGATGGCACAGAGAATTTGAATAATCGAGTTAATTTTTTCACCGGCATTGAAGAAGGTTTGTCTGACATGCTTGAAATTAAAGCCGAACAGCTCTTTTACAAATTCGGTAAAAAATTGCAAATCCCTCTTTTTCCAGGTAACAAGTTCTTTCATCCAGCGGAAAAAGCCTTTCCGGTCAAAGATCAAATAAATCAATGTCGGTGTACAGAAGATGACGGCGAAAATCCGATGGAGCAGCCGTGCCCCTTCGGGACCGCCGAGTACAGGATACAGCCAGTCAAAGAACTCGGTATACATAGGCAATGCCGTGATATACAGGGCAAAGAAGGCAATACCATTTATCGCATGTGCCCATACAAACCCTTTAGAGAACCGCCGGACTTGAACATCAGGTTTATTCTGGTTACTCATGGTCTTCACCTCTATCTTCCTTCAAGGCTTTACGTTTGCTGATGATATTGTTCGTGACGAATGCACCGACAACCGCCATCGTGGTTGCCCCAATCATCATTTTTCCGATTGGCTGCGCATAATCCTTCCAAATCACAGCGGAAGTTGGAACCTTTGGATTCTCAGGAAGTCCGTAAACGGATGGCTTTTCAGCCAATACATAAATCGTATGGGTACCGCCAACTCCCTGCGGATTGTAAACCTGTGCATTCGGGAACCGATCTTTCATTTCCTTTACCCGCTGTTCTGCCTTCTTAATCATGGCAGATTCTTCGCCGAATTCCAAAGAACCTGTATGGCAAGTGGTAACACAGGCAGGCTGCAGGCCCTCCTCGAGACGGTCGGTACACATGGTGCACTTTTGAGACTTTCTGTATTTGTCACCGTTTTTATCAACATACTCTTTTAACGAGATCACTTCAAATGGACAGTTTTGCACGCAATATCCGCAGCCGACGCACTTGTCTTGATCAATGACAACTGTTCCGTATTTCGAATAGCTGATGGCATTTTCCGGACAGACTTTTTCACAGGCTGCATCGGTGCAGTGAAAGCAGGCAGAATGGCGGAATAAGTATTCCAAATCGCCTTTGCCATTCTCATGCTCGATATATTGCATGACATTCCATGTATCGGCTGATACCTTTGGATGCGATTGAACACTGCCTTGGAAATCCTGAGGATCTGCCGGCAGGTCGTTCCAATTTTTACAGGCCACCATACAGGCACGGCATCCGTCACACTTGGTTACATCGACATACTTTATATATTTGGTCATCTTTACGCCCTCCTAACATCGCAGAGGAAAGCTTTGTATTCAGGAATGGTCGTGTTGGCATCCCCGATATGCGGTGTCAGGCGGTTGGCCGTATCCCCGGTTGCAATCCCCTTGTATCCAAAGTGCCATGGCATTCCAATTTGATGAATTTTTTTGCCATTGACGGTATGCGGCTTAAAGCGTTTAGTTACCATCGCATAGGCTTTGACTTCACCGCGTGCTGAGGTGACGATGATTTCATCTTTGTTGTTGATGCCTTTTTCTTTTGCCAATTCCTCACTTATTTCCACAAACATGTATGGAACAAGCTCTGACAGCCACTCTTGGTTCCGTGTCATTGTGCCGGATTGCCAGTGTTCACTGACCCGATACGTGGTAGCTACAATCGGATAGTCTGCCTTAAAGCCTCGCTTGTTGAAGTCTCCATCAAACAACTGGATGGCAGGATTAATTTCCTGGCTTGAGAACGGATTTGGAATCGGGCTTTCGTATGGCTCGTAATGCTCAGGGAATGGCCCGTCATTTAAGGTTGGTGCATACATTCCAGCTACCCCATCTGCAATCATAATAAACGGATCGCTGAAACCAGGGTCGGTTGGTTTCTTCGTTGCCACAAAGTCCGGAACGTCATATCCAGTCCATTTTTGCTGCAGCTCATCGTACCAAATCACTTGTTTTTCCTTGCTCCATGGTTTTCCGCTTGGATCTGCAGATGCACGGTTATAAAGAATCCGCCGGTTCATCGGCCATGCATACGACCAGTTCAAGTACATGCTTAAGCCTGTATCTTTATTGTCACGGCGCTGGGCCAAGTTCTTGCCCTCTTCCGGATAGAATCCGCAATAAATCCAGTTTCCGCTGCAGGTCGTTCCGTCATCCTTGAGGCTGCCGAAGCCATTGATCAATTTGCCTGTTGTCGTGTCATAGCCGTTGATTTCCTTACAAACAAGGTCAATGTCTACTTCTTTCTCACCGTAGTTCCAGTAAACAGCATTCACTTGTTTGGCTGCAGGAGTGGATTCATTTTTGTAAAGGGCCTTGATTTTCAGCATGAGCTCATTCATGATTTCTAAGTCCGCTTTTGACTCGCCAAGCGGCTTGATCGCCTGCCAGCGGTACTGCATCCAGCGTGAGCTGTTTGAGACGCTTCCCTCTTTTTCATAAGACGAACAGGCTGGAAGAAGGAAGACTTCGGTCTTAATTTTGGATGGATCGCTGCCGGCTCCTTTTTGCCAGAAGGCAGATGATTCTGTTTCCCATAGGTCCACGGCTACCATCCATTTTAAGTTGGCTAATGCTTCTTTTTCTTTGCCGGCATTCGGGCCGCCGACAACTGGGTTGGTTCCGAATAAGAACGCACCTTCCAGCTCACCTTTATACATGGCATTGAACAGATTAATATGCGAGTAGTTTTTATTGCCTTTTGGCAGGAATTGATAGCCAAACTCATTTTCAGCTGTGGCATTCGGTCCATACCAAGCTTTTAATAAGCTGACAATAAATTTCGGACGATTCGTCCAATAACCTGATTTTGGCGTTTCTTTTGCCAAATGCCCTGCAAGGGTCGCATTCTCAGGAACAGTAGCTTTTGGCATATTCAGGTACCCTGGAAGAGTATCATATAACAGGGCAAAGTCGGTTGAGCCTTGAACATTGGACTCGCCGCGCATGGCATTGATTCCGCCGCCAGGCAATCCGATGTTTCCTAACAGAAGCTGAAGCATGGCATAAGCGCGGACGTTTTGCGTTCCAACCGTGTGCTGGGTAGCGCCCATGGCATACATGATCGTCCCTGATTTGCCAGCCTTCCCTGTGGAACAGAACATTTCACAGACCTTTAAATAGTCCTCTTTTGCTGTTCCTGTTACAGATGTCACTGTATCGACATCATACCGTGAGTAATGCTTTTTCATTAATTGGAAGACAGAACGCGGATGTTCTAATGTTTCATCCTTTACAGGCTTGCCATCCTCCGTTGTTTCCCATGCCCATAGGGTTTTGTCATAGGCACGTTTCGCTTCGTCATATCCGGAAAATAAGCCGTCTTCGAATTTATAACTCTCTTTTACAATAAAGCTGGCGTTTGTATATTTAGCAACATATTCTTTATGAATAAGATTATTCTCAAGCGCATAATTTATCATCCCGCCGATAAACGGAATATCCGTTCCTGAGCGAAGCGGAGCATAATGGTCTGCCATTGATGACGTCCTTGTGAAACGAGGGTCAACGCTGACAATTTTTCCGCCATTTTCTCTTGCTTTTGTCAGCCATCTAAAGCTGATCGGATGGTTTTCAGCAGGATTCCCGCCGATGATTAACGCACAATCCGTATACTGCAGGTCGTTCCAATGGTTTGTCATTGCGCCACGACCAAATGAAGGTGCCAGACCGGCAACCGTCGAACTGTGTCATATTCGTGCCTGGTGCTCTAAATAGGTGACACCAAGCCCTCTCATCATTTTTGCAAGCAGATAGCACTCCTCATTATCAAGAGCGGCTCCGCCTAGGCTGGCAATCTTTTCGGTTTTGTTTACCGTTATGCCGTTTTCTGTTTCGATAAATGATTTGTCACGTGTTTCTTTTGTTCGTTTGGCAATGGTGTCAAGCATCCAATCCCAATCTTTTTCCTCCCACTTATCACTGCCTGGCGCACGATAAAGCGGTTTGGTCAACCTTTTTTCTGAAGTATATAATTGTCTGATTGTCGTTCCTTTGCTGCAGAGCTTTCCTTCGTTAATCGGGTTATCCGGATCCCCTTCCGTATAAACCACAGTATTGTCTTTGGTATGGACCAGAATTCCGCATCCGACACCGCAGAAGCAGCAAATGGTTGGTGTTACATCAGCTTTGGCAATTTTAAGTTCTTTTGATTGGGCATAGGCTTTTTTCTCATTGAAGCCCAGTTCCGCTACAGCCAATGTCACAGCAGTTGCGCCAGAGAGCTTTAAAAATTGCCGGCGGTTTAAGTTTAATTCAACCATCACTATTCTCCTTCCCTATTATTGAATAGACATCCCAATTTGATTTTCTCTCTAATCTAGCAGGTTTTGGTTTGCGGTTGTTAATTCCCCCCTTCAATGCTCAGTTCATAAACAGGCTCTATGCTAACGTCATTTTGCACTCTTCCAGCTGAGGTATAAATCATCGCCATTTTCCCTCTTAAATAACCAATAACCTCTATGTTTAAGTACTTGCCCAGCTGGACCGCCTGCTTTGTGGCAGCTGTCCGTGAGCCGATGACTGGAAAGCCGAATTTGGCCGCTTTGGAAATCATTTCATAGGAAACCCTTCCGGTTGTAAGAAGAATCAAATTTTCAGGCTCCAGGTGATTTCTTAAGCAAAAGCCAATGATTTTATCGACGGCGTTGTGCCGGCCGATGTCTTCGCGAATCGTGATGGTTCCATCCTCTTCTACGATGCAGGCCCCATGCATGCCGCCCGTTTCTAAATAAAACCGGGAGTTCTGGGCAAATTCGCTGCGTTTTTTTAGTAGATAGCTAAGCTTATAGGTTTTATCGGAAACAATTCTGTCAAACTGCTTGACATCGGTCATTGAAAAGAACGTTACACCTCTGCCGCAGCCTGCTGTATAATGTTTTTTCTTTGAAAAAAATTGTTCTTCGTCAAAATTAGAACGGAGTGTCACATGAATGCTTCCCATTTCTTCGCTAATGGCAACGGACACAACATCCTCCGCACTTTGAATAAATCCTTCAGAAAATAAATAGCCAAAGGCCCAATCTTCCAAATCGAATTTGGTCAGCTGGAACACAGCAATCTCATAACCGTTGATGACTAATGAAATTGGAAATTCATCAGGGCAGCCCTTGTGATTCATGGTTCCCCCTCCTCTTCTGCCATTTTTTAAAAATAGCTTGCTTGTTTTTTTGAAATATCCCTTATACTTACATTCTAAAACTTATTTGCTATAATAACTCCCAAGAAATTGACAATTTAATAGCGATTTAGCATCAATTTAGCGACACTTTTGTGAACACCCCAAATAATGTAAGCGATACCAAACAGCGGAGTGTCGTCATTTCATGATTTGAATCATCTCTATAGTAAATTTACAGAGCCCTCTTTGTATGTAATATTTCTCACTCTCTTTTGTCGAAATCCAGCGCCATTGGACTGAAGGTATAAAAAACAACCTAAAGGCAACTAAAGGGACAGTCCCCCGCCACGGTAATGCTTTACTGCAGCAGGGGACTGTCCCTCAGCGGTCCCCCAACGAAATCATCTTCCAGTTTCATATATCTTTCCCTAAATTTTTCAACTGTTTTTTTGTTTTTATTCAAAATGATGCTGTAAATCTGATATAATTTACCCAATGTTTTATAATAAGTGAGTGGTATTCATTAATTAGCCTTTAGGAGGTTATTACATATGACGATTAATAAAGCCCTGACGATTGCTGGTTCTGATTCAAGCGGCGGCGCCGGACTGGAAGCTGATTTAAAAACATTCCAAGAGCTTGGTGTTTACGGGATGACGGCGATCACCTGCATTGTAACGATGGACCCTAATGGTTGGCACCATCATGTGGCTCCCATTGAAACGGCTCTTGTCGAGAAACAGCTGGAAACGATTCTTTCTGTCGGCATCGACTCGATGAAAACCGGGATGCTGGGAACCGTTGATATTATCGAATTAACTGCAAGAAAAATTGATGAACACAAATTAGAGCGTGTCGTCATTGACCCGGTTATGGTCTGCAAAGGAGAAGACGAAGTATTAAACCCTGAAACTGCTGATGCGATGCGTGAACTGTTAGTGCCGCGTGCCCTAGTGGTGACTCCCAATCTGTTCGAAGCAGGACAGCTTGCCGGCATGAAAACGCCAAAAACTTTGGATGATATGAAGCAAGCCGCAGCCAAAATTTTTGATTTGGGTGCCAAAACGGTTGTTATTAAAGGCGGCAGCAAGCTGCAGACCGAAGAAAAATCGCTTGACCTTCTCTATGATGGAAAAGAATTCAAAATTTACGAAACAGAAAAAGTGAACACTGCCTTTACCCATGGAGCTGGCTGCACCAACTCGGCAGCGATTGCCGCAGAGCTGGCGAAAGGCAAAAACGTCTATGAAGCCATGCAAGTATCCAAGGCATTTGTATCGGCAGCAATCGAGCAAGGCTTCCCATTAAACGAATACGTGGGCCCAACCTGGCACGGTGCTTACCGTCATAAATTAAATAAATAAAATGGTGAAGATGCTCCTCAAGTTTTGAGGGCATCTTTTTTTGAAAGCATGGATTTCGCATTTTTCTATTGATTTTAGTATGATAGCATTATTAATTTATTTTTAAGTTTCCAGTGTATGGAAGGGAAGGAGGAGCTGGGCGTGGAGTTAGTTGACGTAAAGCAGGTCCAGGAAGTAATTAATCAGTTTGCCAATCAAGATGTCTATATTCACCTTGAAACCACGAACGGGGCCTACGCCTCACATAACGATCAGTCTTTCTTTTCGGCAGGAGCCTATATCCGCAATGCCTTGGTCCGTTATGAAATCGGGAAAATTACAGGCTTTGGCCCTTACCGGGTCGGCTTGAAAATTAATCTTGGCTGGGTCTATGCAGAAGGAATTACACATTTTGAAGTGGACAGTCAGGGAAGGCTGCTGATGGCAGGCCATGGTTTTGACGGCAAATTGGCCGTTGCTTTGGAAATTAGCAAGACACCGTTCGAATAAAATGTTGTCCGCCGGCGAGCAGGCTGCTGCCGATGCTGGGCATTTTTTTAAAATAGAATTATTCTGGAAGGAGCAGTGAGGATGATTAATAAAGAACGCCATGTTTTGGTTGTGTTCCCGCACCCGGATGACGAAGCGTTCGGGGTATCCGGCACGATAGCCACTCATGTCAAAAATGGCACACCCGTTACCTATGCATGCTTGACTCTTGGTGAAATGGGACGCAACTTGGGGAACCCCCCTTTTACGACCCGGGAGAACCTGCCGAACATCAGAAGGGAAGAATTAAAAGAAGCTGCCAGAGTGTTAGGCATTCAAGATCTTCGCATGCTCGGCTACCGTGATAAAACAGTGGAGTTTGAAGACGATGAAAAACTGGCCAATCGGATTTATGAGATTATTGAAGAGGTGAACCCTTCGCTGATTATTACTTTCTATCCAGGCTATGCGGTTCATCCTGACCATGATGCAGCCGGTGCGGCTGTCATCCGGGCCGTCGAGAAGCTTCCGCCTGCCGCACGTCCGGCCCTGCATTGTGTTGCTTTCTCCAATGACTGTGTCGAGGCGCTTGGGGAAGCGGATGTCATCAACGATATCAGTGCGGTTTCCAGCCAAAAGCTAGCCGCGATTAAGGCGCACCGTTCTCAGACGGAAGCGATGATTCAAACAATGGAAGAAAGTTTAAAGAATCAAGACCCACAGGTGTTAGCGCGGGTCAATTTTGAACGGTTCTGGACTTATAAATGGTAAAAAGCCCTCCAAAATGGATGGGCTTTTCTTTTTAGATTGTCTTGAGTGGATAAGACGCAGGGTGGCATTACTGGCGGTTACGCTTCCTCAACTGTAAGATAAACACAGCCTACTGCCGCAAGTGCCCGCCACTGTCGTTAATAGCTCTTCAACTGTCGTCTGCAACCCCTCAACTGCCGGATAATCTTTTCCAACTGTCAGATGGTGCCGCTCTACTGTCAATTCAAACTGCCCAACAGCACCCGATACAGCTTATCATCCGACTCATCCGGCGTCCCCCGGCCGTCCAGATTATTGCTGACAAAATATAAATACTCGCCATCCACAAGCACATCGCGAATTCGGCCAAAACCTGTGATTACCGCCTTAGTTTGGTTATTCTTCACGTCATACTCGCGGATAGCGTTTCCTCTTAATGCCGCTGCATACAGTTTGCCATTATAGGCTTCCATCCCTGATGGGGCCCAAGTTTCATCACTGGATTGAAACAAAGGCGTTTCCATTCCTGCCTGCTTTTCATTCCCTTGAATCACCGGCCACCCATAGTTGGCTCCTGGTTTGATTTGGTTGATTTCATCATGGGCGGATTGGCCATGCTCACTTGCATATAACCCCCCGTCCATCCACGCCAGTCCCTGCGGATTGCGATGGCCATAGCTGTAAACATAGGAGTCAGGAAACGGATTATCGTCCGGAATCGTGCCATCCACATTCATTCGCAAAATTTTTCCGTTTAACGAATTCACATCCTGGGCGGTCTCTGGATGGGTCCCGTCACCTGATGTGATATAAAGCTTTCCATCAGGCCCAAGTTCAATCCTGCCTCCATGATGATAGGCGGCACTCGGAATTTTATCAAGCAAGACCTGATTCTCCGACCAGCCGGCACCATTCGCAGATAACGCCACAACCCGGTTAAATTGCCCGCCATCCTCGCCGGCGTAGGTATAGTAAGCATAAGCCTTCTGATTTTCAGCAAAATCCGGGTCCAATACGAACCCTAATAATCCGGCTTCCGCTGCCTGAGCAAGCTTATGTTCCAGGTGTACCGGCTGGCGTTCCATTTTCCCATCTTCAAGCTTCACAATGCTTCCTGTCCGTTCACTGATGTAAAACGTTCCATTCCTCTTATTAATCGACCATGGCACAGATAAGCGTTCTGCGACAACCTCCACATCAGGCTGAAGAACAATTGCTTCATCCCCCTGGTCTTCTTGATTTTTTTCAAAAAAAGAACAGCCAGACAAAAGCAGCATGAACATGAGTAAAATAGAACTGAACCGGTGCATAAATCCCTTCCCTCCTATAATACTTGCATAATCGCTTTAGCCACTCCGCTATGTTCATTGGTGTCCGTTACCCGATCACACATGGATTTAATTGCGTCACTGGCATTTCCCATCGCCACCGAAATGCCAGCCCTCTCCAGCATCGAAACGTCATTAAAATTATCGCCAATTGCCATCGTGTCGGATAGGGATATCCCTTGTGAACGGACAAATGCCTCAAGGGCGATCCCCTTTTGGGCATCCCTCGCCATGATTTCAATATTTTCATTGCCTGATTTCGTCACGGTTAACCCCTCGAAACCGAATAGCGACTTGCCCGCAGCCTCCAGCTTGTCCAATTCAAAAGAGAAAGCAAGCAGTTTATAGATCCGATAGGTTTCATCCGAAAAAATAGTCTCGTAGTCATCGATTGGATGGATCAGCCCATCCCGCAGCCTTGCTCCGGCAGCATATGCCACTTCTTCACGGTTCACATCCGGATTGACACTTAAGACAATATCCACAAGAACGGATACAGCCCGGCCGCCATCGACCGTAAAAGCGCCTTTATCGGTGTAAACTTCAAAATATACATCGTGTTCGTTCAGCCGTTTGGCGGCCTCTCTCACTAACTCCCTTGGGATCGGGATCGCAGAAATGACCTCACCTGTATGTGAACGGACTTCTGCTCCGTTTACACAAATCACCGGAGTCGTTAAACCGGCTTCATGTAAGACAAACATAGCCTCTTGATAAGACCTGCCTGTCGCCACCACAACCTCAATCCCTTGCGACTGCGCCTGTAAAATGGCCTGCCGGTTTTCCTCCGTGATTTTTTGCATGGTATTCAATAATGTTCCGTCCATATCTGTTGCAATACATTTAATCATGCTGCCACACCCCTCTGCCTTTTTTGCCATTCTATCATGAAACTCCCATTATCGCTTGTTTAGATACTTGCTTCCTTCCCGCACGCTGAGAGGCGCGAGCGCGGCACTTTCGATAAATCGCTGGACTGAATCGGGATTGGTTTTCGAATATTCCCTCAACGCCCAGCCAATGGCCTTTTGGATAAAAAACTCCTTGGATGCCGCATTCTGCTCGATGTATCGATATAGGACCTGTTCATTGGTGTTCTGCTTATATTTTAATTGAAAAAGAATCGCGGCCCGGCGCAGCCATAAATTCTCATGCACCGACCACCGGTCTATCGTTTCAGGAATCACTTCTGGCGCCTTTTTCGCAATCGTCCCGGCCGGTTTAGGAGCAATAGCGTCCACCGTGTCCCACCAAGATTTCGCGGTAATGAGCTGTTGCATAAACGGCAAATCAGATTTTTCCAGCTGGTTCATCATTTTTTCCAGGTAGACCAAGGCGGTGTATTGGTACTCCCGTTCCGGCTTGTCCCAAAGCTCCCTAACCAACTCCGGGCTAAACGGCTGTTTAAGGATTCCTGTTTCCTGAAAAAATTGCTTTTCGAGCTGGGACCGTAATGGTTTCTTGATTCCTAGAAAGGGGAAATGGTTTTTCATATAGTTTGCCATCGGCTCCGAATTGACAGGATCGCGGTTTTCTTCAAATAATCGTCTGAGAAGGTCGGTTATGGCCGGCACATTGGTCCTTCCTTTCATCGTTTCGGTTCCTATGTTTTAGTTTATCTGGAATTCCATTAATTTTCCAACTTTTTCATCGTTACAACTGTCCCTATGAATAAACCCGACAGCCGTTGCCAAACTATCTATGAATCCAAACGAAAGGGGCAGCATCATGACAAAAAAATTTAATAAAAGCAGCATGAACCAAAACTCGCCAAAAGCCGGACATGCCGAAGCTGAATTCGCCACCGAATTCACCAGCGGCGACAACAGCAAAGGCAACAAACGCAACAAAAGCCAGCAAAGCAAAACCAACCCACATTAAAACGTGCCGGGGACTGTCCCCCGGCACAGTAACGTTTTAAAGCGGCGGGGGACTGTCCCCACTGCTTTTAGGCACTTACGCCTGCCATTTGGTTGATTTCTTCTGCGATTTTCTGTTGGATGTTTTCTACTTTTGAGAAGTCCATTGCCGTGATGTAGATTTCTTCGAGTTCGTCGTGAAGTTGTTTGGCGCGGGCCAAGTGACTGGTGGCTTGGGCCATTTTGTTTTTATAATTTGCGGATATTTTGCTGATGGTTTCGGCAAATAGTTCATCTGTGCCCGGCTCAATGAGCAGTTCATACATATCTATGATTTCGTCGCCATCGCGGCTTGGGAAATATTCATGTGGTGCCGTGCTGTCAAAAATGGCAATTCCTAGTTCTCTGAAAATCAGCATATCTAGGCTGTGCGGGTCAAAGCCACAATGATAGACCTCTGTATCGACCCCTCGCTCCTCTGCTACCTGGGCCAGCTTCTTCAGCATCGTGGATTTCCCGGAACCAGGGCGCCCTTTGATAAAGTACCGTTTTTGTATGTCTTCCGTCAGATTCGGGACAAAGTCGACCGCACCTTTCGGGGTCGCCGCTCCAAGGAAGCGGTGGCGGACATCGGCCTGTTTGTTTAATTTCATTTTTCCAAAAAACACGTCTGCCAGTTTTTTCGTCAATTGGTCAGCTTTTTGGAAATCCATACTGTTGATGTAGATTTTCTCCCAATCATCGTGAATGTCCAGCGCTTCCTTAAACGTGTCATACGCCTTTTGGAATGATTCACTGATTTGCTTGGTCAGCTTCTGGATGGTTTTCTTATGGGAGCTAAGAACCTTGGCATCCCATGCTTCACCCAGGTTGATGTATTCTTCTACTGCTCCGGGCGCCTTCGGTTCGATGACATGAGGGGCAGTACCGTCCACAATTCCCACTTTTACTGCGGGAATCAGCACGCCATCAATCGAATCGTTATCTGAAGAGCAATGAAGGAACTCAATATCAAAGCCTTTCTCGACCCACTCGCTGCCGATTTTTTTCATCAAAGATGATTTCCCGGTTCCCGGACCGCCTTTTAAAATAAACAGCCGGTCCAGTCCCTGGAGATTGGAATCATACAGATTATAAAACCCTCTGGCTGTGTTGCCCCCTGCGAAATAATGCTTTATTTTCCCTGCCATTCATCAACTCTCCCTTTTTCCACGAATCCACTGCAATCTGGCTTTTTGATCAGATGATGCAGCATGATCTTCACACCATAGCCTATGCCAAGGTGGGGTTATAGGTGAATGCCTATGGCAGCTTTTCTTCCATATCGGCTATTTGATGATGTCAGATATTTCAGCATTGGTGACTTCTTGAAGCTCATCGGGTGCCAGTACCATTTGCACACCGATTTTTCCGGCGCTGACGATAATCGTATCGATTTGGCGGCAGGTTTCATCAATAAAGGTTTTATATTGCTTTTTCATGCCGATGGGGGAGCAGCCGCCGCGGATATAGCCTGTCCATTTTTGGATATCCTTTACTGGAATCATTTCCACGTTCTTCTCGCCGGCCGCCTTTGCTGCTTTTTTTAAATCCAGCTCTGTTGCAACTGGTAGGACAAACACATATAGGTTTTTGCTCGCGCCTTGAGTGACAAGTGTTTTATAGACTTCCTTTGGATCCCGGCCGATTTTCTCTGCCACCGAGACCCCGTCAATTTTGCCGTCTTTGTTCTCATATGTAAGCATTTCGTAGCTGATTTTGTGTGAATCGAGGATCCGCATTGCATTTGTTTTTGATAGAGCCATGTGTATCATCCCTTTATTAAAAATTATACCTATTATAACAGCCGGTTTGGCCCATGCTCTAGTGGTGTGCTGGGGGATTTTGTAAAGTCTGAAGGTGTTTCTAGCGGGTACCGGCGCTTTTGACTCGTTTACCGGCAAAGTTCACTATTTTATCGGCACTTTTTCACACTTTACCGGCGTTTCTCCTCCACTTATCAACCATTTCCAGTCGTTTACCGGCACTTAAGCCCAGTAATCAAAAAAGAGGATCACGTTTAAAGTGAACCCCCTCCAACACCACTATACGATTTAACAAAAGATGTATAACTGGTACTATTACCCATTAACTAAAGTTATATCCTTAAATCCTATGTAAATGGTACTAGCTGGTGCTGCACCGCATAAATAACGACTTGGGAACGGCTTTTTACACCAAGCTTTTTAAAAATATTGCTGACATGGATTTTTACAGTCTTATCGCTGATAAAGAGTGTTTGCCCGATATCCTTATTATTCATCCCTCTCACCAAGCATAACAAGACCTCCTTCTCCCGATCCGTCAGCGTGAATTCCAGCCGTCCCTCAGCCGGCTCCAGCTCCGGTTCCGCCTCCTTCGGCCGGCAAAAGCCTAAAAACTTTTTAGTCATCGCCGGATGAATCACAGACTGCCCATTGGACACCCCGCGAATCGCATCAATGACATTCTGCGAAGGAGCATCCTTCAGCAGATAGCCATCTGCCCCTTCCCGGATGGCGGACATAAAATATTCGTCATGATCATACATCGTTAGCATTAAAACCTTAATCTCCGGGAACAGCTTTTTGATGACTCTCGTCGCTTCAATCCCGTTCTTTTCAGGAATATTGATATCCATCAGAATCACATCCGGCTGGGACTCTTTTACTTTGGCAATCGCATCGTCTCCATTCACCGCTTCTGACACGACCTGGATATCAGTTTCCATTTCAATAATATTTTTTAGCCCATCCCTTAGAACGGCATGGTCATCGACTAACATAAGATTGATCAAGTTTATCCCTACCTTCAATTCCCATTCTTGGCACCGTCAACGTAATTTCCGTCCCGGCCCCTGGCTTGCTGTCGATTTGCAAGGATGCATGAATTTTTTCTGCCGCTTCATTCATATGCAATATTCCAAAATGCGGGTCTTTTCGTGCCTTGACCATGGCTTGAAACAGCGAAAACCCTTTGCCATTATCCTTGATCTTTAATAAAACATTTTCCTTTTGGTAGCTTAGAAGAATCTCAATTCTCGTGCATTGGGCGTGCTTTATGGCATTTTGGACACTTTCCCGGGAGATATCAAACAAAATTTTTTCCACCATCGGACTTAACTGGAACTCCAGCCCCCTCGTCTCCAGACTGAATTGTAAACCCGTTTCCTGCTGCACGGTTTTGATTTTGGATAAAATGGCTGTTTTGAGACCCACCCGTTCTGTCGGATAGGGACGAAGAGCGTAGATCGATTCGCGGACCTCTTTAAGACTCCTCCGCAATTTTTCCGTGCTTTCCTGAATTAATCGGAACGAATCGCCAGGCAGCTTGTTGAACTTGCGCTGGGCGGTTTCCAGGTTCATGATCGCACCAGCCAGCGATTGTGCCACCCCATCATGGATATCCCGGGCAATCCGGTTTCTTTCCTCCAAAATTAACCGCTTTTTCTGCTCATCAAACAGCCACTTGGTTTTGATCAGGACAGCCAGCTGATTGGCCAGTGTAGCGGCAGCCTGCATATCTTCCTCCCTAAAGCTTTTTGTCCTTCTGCGCCCAAAAACAAACATTCCTACCAATTCCTTTTCAATGATTAAGGGGGCATACAACAAGGAACGAACCTCTTTTTTGAAACACTCTCCAGCCGGTCCGGAGGCTTTGGCCGTATCATGGTAAACTGTTAACATTCTCATATTGTCCAAGCCTTCCGGAAGCCTGTCCACTAAGTCTATTTTCTGATTGTCGAGCCCTGAAGCAAAGCACAGCCTCCAGCCTTCCTTGTCCCGTTTCCATAAAATCCAAGCTTCTGCATCAATAAATTTCTGAAGGTTCTCTTTTAAAAAAGTTAACCAATCCGAAAAAGCAATCTTCTTATTCAACTCGGACGAAATACTGAAAAGCGCCTTGAGCTTTGCCTTTTCTTTTTTTAAATTAGCAATAATAGAGCTGAGCAAAGCAAAGCATACCAGCGGCGAGAAAAAGAAAAAGTAAGAGAATGCATCAATGACTCCTCGGTTCTCGATTCTAACGACAACAAACAGCACTAAATAGCTGAAAGAAATGAGAAAACTATTGATTTCTTGGACCAGCTTCCGCTTCCAAGCCTGAAAGCCGTAAGATTGCGGCTGGATCACCTGCAAAAGCGCGATGATGAAATTATTCATCATATAAAACGGAAGCATGAAAAGGCTAAAATGCTCCATGCCCCTTGCCACTGTTGAGACTCCCCCATACGGCAGCAAAGGGAACAGCGCATCCGTTATCCAATAACCACAAAGAAAACTAATGATTAATAAAGCCGGATGAAATAGGGCAATCCGAAGCGGCCGCCTTTGGAGGAGATTCACGGCTGCGGCAATCGTTCCAAAGGCTGCTAGCGTAAAGGGCAGCCCGCCAACCGTATAAATGACATAAACAATCGGGAAAGAAACCGTTACACTTCCCCTCCAAATTGGCAGGGGAAACAGCTCCACCACCATCAGCATCATCACTAATAGGGCCAAAATCTCCGGCTCTGCCTGATCGGTTAGCTGCAAGATGCCGAATTGAAGGAAAAGCCAAGCACCAATAAAGGTAGTCAGCCACATTAGGGTTCTTGCCAGCCTTTCTCTCATCTGAAATTCACCTGGATTGCCCATTCCCCTAGCACCACCATTCCGCCGCTAAATTATCCAATTTTCTGTTAATTTAAGTTTACTTTATTTACATATCAAAACACAATATAGGAGTAAAGTATTCCTATGATTTCATTAATTTTCCCAATAAAAACAAACCATTTCCACAGAATTTCCACAAAATTAACGAAAATTCGTCAATGTTTCGCCATGCAGCAAGCTTTTATTATAGTAAACTAGTAGCAGCAAGATAGAATTTCTTCTATAGTCATTTACTTATTCTTGTGAAAAACATCACAAATCCAAGCCTCTTGTGGACTTATGACATAAAAATATGCTGTCTTTCAGCAAATACGAGTTGGAGTGAGAAGGATGAAATATGATTTAGTGCTGCTGCATGCACCAAGTGTTTACGACTTTCGGAAAAATTCCCTGCTTGCCGGCCCAATCAGCGATGTGGTCCCATCATCGCCCGTTTTTGAAATGTATCCGATAGGGCTTACGAGCATTGCGGATTATTTAGAACAATACGGCCTGCGGGTCAAGATTATCAATATAGCAAACAGAATGTTAATGAGCGAATCCTTTGATGTGGAGAAAAAACTAAGAAATATAAAAACACGTGCGTTCGGAATTGACCTGCACTGGCTGCCGCATGCCCATGGCAGCATTGAATTGGCGAAGCTGGTAAAGGAGCTCCACCCAACAACGCCAATAATCTTCGGCGGGCTATCCTCGACCTACTACCACAAGGAATTGATTGAATATTCGTTCATCGATTTCGTAATGCGCGGTGACTCCACCGAAAAGCTGATGCTGCTATTGATGAATAAATTGGAGACCGGAAATACCCATTATGCGGATATCCCGAATCTGACCTGGAAAAAAGGCAAGGAAATCGGCTATAACCCCATTACGTATGTCCCTTCCGACTTGGATGATGTGGACGTTCCTGGCTACCGTTATACGGTGCGCTCCGTGTTCAAATACCGGAATTTCCTTGATCCGCTGCCATACAACGGCTGGCTGCAATACCCGAACACCGCCTTGCTGACAGCCCGCGGCTGCACACAAAACTGCCTGATCTGCGGCGGTTCCCGAGATGCCTACGACCAGAACTGCAACCGGAACCAGCTGGCGTTACGGTCCCCGAAAAAGCTGATTGAGGATATCCAATTTATTTCCCGATTCAGCCGGGCGCCGATCTTTATCCTGCATGATCTGCGCCAAGGCGGACGCGAGTATGTGAGGGAATTTTTCAGCGGATTAAAAGAACTGAATTTGAAAAATGAAATTGTGTTTGAATTATTCCAATATGCCGATGAGGAATTCTTTAAAATGATGGAGGACAGCTGTCCAAAATACAGCATTGAAATTACTTTGGAAACCTATGAAGAGGGCCTCCGCCGATTCAATGGGAAATTTAACTGCACCAACCAAAAGGTTATCGAAACCTTAAATTTCGCGTTAAAGCACAGCTGTAAAAAAATCGACCTGTTCTTCATGGTCGGAGTGCCTGGCCAGACGTATCAAAGCGCCGTTGCCAACATTGATTTTTGCGAGCAAATCCATCTTGCCTGCAACAAGGATCCGAGAATTTTCTACTTTGTTGCCCCGCTGGCGCCGTTCCTGGATCCGGCCAGCCCGGCATTTGAGCATCCGGAAATCTATGGCTATAAAAAATTCTGCCACACGCTGGAGGATCACCGCCAGGCAATATGCCAGCCATCCTGGAAGCATATGTTAAGCTTCGAAACAAAGGAAATGACCCGGGATGACATCGTCAATTCGACCTATGAAGCCGCCCAGAAGCTGAACGACTTTAAATTAAGGTATCACTTGATTGACAAGGCCGGACATCTTGAAATCAAAGAGAAGATTGAAAAATCACAGGCATATATTGAAAAAATCGACTATATTTTGGCGCTTCCTGTGGAACAGCAAAAGCCGGAACTGGATAAGCTCCAAGAGGAAATTGAACAATTAAACAAGTACAGCATTTGCGGCAAGAACGAGTTGAAGTGGGAGGTACAAAAGAATTATGCCAACTTCTTCTCCCTTGCATTGGTGGGTCTTGAACAACTGTATGAGGAATATAAAATCAAGTTCAAACATATGCTCCAGCCGCAGCACCGATATCAATTCAAGCTCGATGCTGAACGGAGAAAGGCAGATATGTAAAAATAGCGGGAATTGGATCTTCCAAATCCCGCTTCTTTTTTTTAGTGCCCGCCAAGATAGGCATTTCGAATTTGGTCGCTTTCCCCTAGTTCTTCAGCTGTGCCCGAGGCGACTATTTTTCCTGTTTCGATGACATAAGCACGGTCAGCAATCGATAGTGCCATATTGGCATTTTGTTCTACGAGCAGGATGGTTGTTCCGGTTTGGTTGATTTCCTCAATGATCCGGAAGATGGTCTTGACCAGCAGCGGTGCCAGCCCCATCGATGGTTCATCAAGCAAAAGCAGCCTAGGGCGGGCCATTAACGCACGCCCCATTGCCAGCATCTGCTGTTCTCCCCCTGACAGCGTGCCGGACTGCTGCTTAAGGCGTTCATGCAGGCGTGGAAATAATTGATAGACCTTCTGGAAATCCTCTTGGATGCCACTTTTATCCTTGCGCAGGTAAGCACCCAATTCCAGATTCTCCTCCACCGACATATTTGCAAACACGCGGCGTCCTTCCGGGACCTGCGAAATTCCCCGTTTCACAATCGTCTGCGGAACCTTGCCTGCCAAATGCTCGCCTTCAAACAGAATCTCGCCGCTTTTTGGTTTTAATAAACCGGAAATCGTTTTTAACAGCGTACTTTTTCCCGCCCCATTGGCCCCAATTAGTGTCACAATCTCACCAGCCTGAATATCCAGCGAGACTCCCTTTAAGGCATGAATATTGCCGTAATAAACGTTGATATCCTTAATTTTCAGCATGTTAAGAGACCTCCTCGCCGAGATACGCTTCGATGACTTTTGGATTGTTTCTGATTTGTTCCGGCGTGCCGTCGGCAATCAATTGGCCATGGTCCAGCACATAAATCCTCTCGCAAACACCCATTACTAGATTCATATCATGCTCAATCAACAAAATCGTTAATGAAAATTTCTCCCGGATTAACGCGATAAGATTCATCAGTTCCTCTGTCTCCTGAGGATTCATCCCAGCCGCCGGTTCATCGAGCAGGAGCAGCCGCGGATTTGCAGCCAAAGCCCGGGCAATTTCCAGCCGGCGCTGCTGCCCGTACGGCAGATTTTTTGCCTGCTCCTCCATCACGCCATCCAGCTTAAAAATTTTCAAAAATTCGATCGCCTTTTCTTCCATTTCCTTCTCTCCCGAGAAGTGGGAAGGAAGCCTCAGGATTGAGCTGGCGATCGAATGTTTGGCAAGCGAGTGGTAAGCCACCTTTACATTATCCAATACCGTCAAGTCACTGAATAGCCTTATGTTTTGAAACGTCCGGCTGATGCCCTTTTTCGTAATTTTATACGGGGCCAGACCGTTTAACCTTTTGCCATCCAGCAAAATGCTGCCCTCGGTTGGAACATAAACCCCTGTCAGCAGGTTGAAAAAGGTAGTTTTTCCAGCACCGTTAGGACCAATTAATCCGGCCAATTCTCCTTCTTTCAATTCCATATTAACATCCGATACAGCCCTTAAACCGCCAAAGCGGATGCCGGCATGATCGACTTTAAGCAACGGTGTGTTTGTCATTTTGCATGCCTCCTTTAGCAGACCGGCCAGCCTTAAAGAATGCGGTAATTTCTTTGGTGCCCATTAACCCCTGCGGACGGAACAGCATCATCACAATCAGCACCAGGCTGTAGATGACCATCCGCACTTCCGGATAGCTGGACAGGAAGGTGGAAATAATCGTCAGTAAAATCGCCGCGATGACGGATCCGGACATACTGCCAAGTCCGCCAAGCACCACAAAGATCAAAATATCAAACGATTTTAAAAAGCCAAAGTTGACAGGCTGAATAATATAAAAGTTATGGGCATGCAGGGCTCCGGCCACGCCGGCAAAAAAGGCGCCAATCGCAAACGCCATGACCTTATAAAAGGTCGTATTGATTCCCATCGCATCTGCCGCAATTTCGTTTTCCCTTATCGCCAGACATGCCCGGCCATGGGTGGAATTCGTAAAGTTCACAATAACAATGATGGTGATCAAGACACAGGTAATCAGAATTGGCCAGGTGATCAGATGGGAAACCGTCATCCCGCTGGCACCGCCGACATAGTCAATATTTAAAAAGGCAATCCGGACAATCTCGCCAAACCCGAGCGTAGCAATTGCCAAATAATCGCCGCGCAGCCTTAATGTCGGAATCCCGATAATCAATCCGGCAACCGCTGCAGCCAGCCCTGCGGCTATTATGGCAACCGGGAACGGCAGCGCCAATTTCATCGTGACAATCGCCGAGGCATAGGCACCAACAGCAAGGAAGCCAGCATGTCCAATCGAAAACTGCCCGGTAATCCCGATAATTAAATGCAGGCTGGCAGCCAAGATAATATTAATGCCAATCGAATATAAGGTATTGACATAAAACGGGTTTAGCGTACCCCCATTAATGAGAAATTGGATGACGACGGACAAAATAATCACTAACACGATGGTGCCCCAAAAACTCTTTACATTTTTTGTACTTTTCGCCATATCTCTCGCCCCCTACACCTTTTCCCTGACATTTTTGCCAAAAAGGCCGGCAGGGCGGAAAATTAATATTAAAATAAGGACAACAAAGGCAACGGCATCGCGCCATAGTGAACCGCCGACTGCACTTACGAGAGCCTCGATAACACCGAGCAGCAATCCCCCGACCATCGCGCCAGGAATCATGCCGATTCCGCCTAATACTGCCGCGACAAATGCCTTCAATCCCGGGATAATCCCCATTAATGGGTCAATTTTTGTATAATACATGCCAAAAATGACGCCGGCAGCCCCGGCAAGAGCAGAGCCGATCGCAAATGTAGCAGATATCGTGTTGTTGACATTAATCCCCATTAATCTGGCTGCATCCATGTCATGGGAAACCGCCCTCATGGCTTTGCCAATCTTGGTTTTATGGACAATGAATTGAAGGACAATCATTAAGATGATCGATACGGCTAGTATCAGAATCGACTGGCCGCTGATTTTCACACCAAAAAGCTCGATGCTTTTTAACGGAACTGCATCATTCGGGTACGCCTCCGGCTGTGCACCGCGAAGATAAATCGTTCCATACTCAATGAACAGCGATACGCCTATGGCGGTGATCAATGCCGCAATCCTTGTCGCATTCCTTAGCGGCTTGTAAGCAATCCGTTCAATTAACACCCCAAAGATGGCGCAAGCTGCCATGGAGATTAACAATGCCGGGAAAAATCCCAAATCTAATATCGTAATCGAATAAAAGCCAATAAATGCGCCGACCATGAAGACGTCCCCATGGGCGAAGTTAATCAGTTTCACAATTCCGTATACCATCGTATAGCCAAGGGCAATCAACGCGTAGATACTCCCCAAGGAAATACCGTTAACCAGCTGCTGTATAAATTGTTCCATGTCCAAAACACTCCTTAGAAAGGACTTTAAAAGCGAATAGGGAGACCCCGCTCTCCCTATTCATTGCTATTCTATTCAGGGTCTACCTTTGATTTGAATTGCTGCTCGCCATCATTATATTCAAGGATGACCGCAGACTTAATCGGATCATGGTTCTTATCAAGCTTCATGACACCCGTAACCAGCTCAAGTCCATCTGTTTCGGCAAGCGCCTTTTGAATTTTCTTAGGGTCGCTGCTGCCGGCACGCTTAATCGCATCGGCAATGAAATAAGCAGAATCATATCCTAAAGCATTGAAGGCATCTGGAGATTTGTCCTTGTACTTGGCTTTAAATGCCTTGACAAATTCTTGTACCTTAGCATCGTCATCGCCAGAGGAATAGTGATTTGTGATAAATGTATTGTTTAATGCCTCTTTTCCAGCAAGGTCAACTAATGTAGGAGAATCCCATCCGTCAGCTCCCATTAATGGAACCGTAAGGCCTAATTCACGGGCTTGTTTGACAATCAGGCCGACTTCCTCATAATAGCCAGGAATAAACACGAAATCAGGATTTTTTCCTTTTATATTCGTTAACTGGGAATGAAAGTCAGTATCTTTTGCCACATATGCCTCTTGCGTTACAATTTTTCCGCCTTCTGCCTCAAATTTCTCTTTAAAGGAATCGGCCAAACCTTTTGAGTAGTCACTTGAACTGTCAATAAAGATCGCTGCCGTTTTTACCTTCAGATCCTGCGCTGCGAACTGGGCTGCAACCGTCCCTTGGAACGGGTCAATGAAACAGGTACGGAAAACGAAATCATTCAGTTTGCCGTCTTTCACGGTTACATCAGAAGCCGTGCCAGTAGGTGTTAATAAAGGTGTGCTGTTGCTTTGGGCAATTTCAATTTGGGCCTTCGTATTTCCGCTCGTCGCTGAGCCGATGATCGCCGCAACCTTATCCTGGCTGATCAGCTTGGTTGCACCGGCAATTGCTTCTGGTGCTTCTGACTTATTGTCATAAGTGACAAGCTTGATCTTTTTCCCGTCAATTCCCTCTTTGTTAATTTCCTCGAGTGCCAAATCAATGCCTTCTTTAATAGATTGGCCGTAGGATGCCACACCGCCCGACAGTTCCAGGTTCGCGCCAATCTTGATCTCTCCGCCTTCGTCACTTCCGCCGCCGCTTGAACTGGATGAACTGCAGCCGGCAATAACACCTGCCGCTGCCATTAGCGACATGAATATTCCAGCAAGTTTTCTTTTTCTCATTTCTTTACCCCCGTTTTATAAAATTTCCCAAGTTATCTTTACTTATCTAAAAAGAGATAATATTCTGAAAACATTGTACATAATAATAGGTCGTTCGTCTAGTCAAAAGATTTGTTTTTTTAAAATAATTTAGAAAATAATAAATATTAATATTTCTATAGTCTTTATAGTGTTAACTCAATAAAGGACCAAAGACTGGAAAACAGCTAGGTTCCTAAAAGTTTTGTCCCAAAATGATTTCGGTTTTTCCAACATAAAAAAAGACCTCTCAAGCGAGAGATCCTATTCCCTAATTTATTATGCTAATTCTTGTTTTTTCGTTTCTTTTCCCAAAAATAAGACAGTAAAGGCGCCAACTAAGACGGCTATACAAAAGATCGTAAAAATCATCGATACCGATACATTCCGCGCAACAAAGCTGCCGACCAACAGCGGTCCCAGCACGCCTCCCAGCCTTCCGACCGCCGCCGCCATTCCTGTTCCAGTTGCCCGGATCGAGGTCGGGTATTGCTCCGGCGTGTAGGCGTAAAGGCCGCCCCAGGCTCCAAGGTTAAAAAAGGATAGCAGGATGCCGGATGCCATTAACAGGCCGAGCGAGTCAGCGGTGCCGAAGAAATAGGCACTCACGGCAGTCCCGATGAGATAGGCGCCCAATACAAATTTCCGTCCGATTTTTTCAATAAACCAAGCAGCGGTAAAATAGCCTGGCAGCTGTGCCAGTGTCATGATCAGCACGTATTGAAAGCTCTGAATTAAGCTGAAGCCCTTCATCACCATGACACTCGGGAGCCACAAAAACATGCCATAGTAGGAGAACACCACACAAAACCAGACAATCCACAGTACTGCCGTCTGCCGGCCATGACCCTTGGACCATAAATCCTTTAAGCTTTGGGCAACCGTTGGCTTTGGCTTTGCTTGCATCTCGGTGTATTTTGGCGAATCCGGAAGCCCAATCCGCAAATACAATCCATACAGGGCAGGGAGGGCGCTTATAATGAGGGCCGTCTGCCAGCCATACTTTGGAATGATAAAATAGGAAATGACGGCAGCCGCCAGCCAGCCGCCAGCCCAAAAGCTTTCCAAGAGAACGACTGTCCTGCCGCGCTTTTCAGCCGGAACACTCTCCGAAACCAGCGTAGAGGCGACCGGAAGTTCTCCGCCCAATCCCATGCCAATGAGAAATCTTAGTATAATAAAGACGGTAAACGTGGTGGCAAAGGCCGATGCACCGCTCGCTAATGAAAACAGCAATAACGTAATGATAAAGACCTGTTTACGTCCGACTTTATCGGCCATAATCCCAAAAATAAATGCCCCGGCAGCCATCCCGATGGAGTTGATGCTGCCAATCCAGCCCATTTGTCCCGGGGTCAGCTGCCACTCAGTCTGCAAGGCGGCCAGGATAAATGACAGCATTCCGACGTCCATCGCATCAAACATCCAGCCCATGCCGGCGATCCCCAATAATTTTCGGCTGGAAGCGGACTCCTTCTTCAATCCCCAGATTTGTCCCCCGGCAGCCTGTTTTGTGCCATTCATTTTAATCCCTCCAAGTTCAGCATGCTATTTACATTATTCCCCAAAAATCATTTTACACTAGGAAAAAGCGATCTACGGACTAGTTTAACAGGTGTCTTTACAGTTGTCATCAAAAAAATAATGCCTAACCAATAAATTGGGCCGGCAAATTTATCAGGAAAAATTTAAATATATCAGCAAAAAATGATCTATATCAGCAAAATTTGAGATTTATCAGGAAAATAATCAATATATCAGGAAATCTACCAATAAAAAAATGGCCACTGCTCTCTGTCAGTGGCCAACCGTTTTAGCTAGCTGTTTCCGCATTTTTGAACTGGCTGGAAAACATCTGATAATATCTTCCTTGTTTCGCCATTAGCTGCTCATGACTGCCCGCCTCGATCACTTCACCTTGATCAATGACCATTATGATGTCGGCATCACGAATCGTGTTCAGCCGGTGAGCAATGATAAAGCTGGTGCGATTCTCCATAAGGGCAAGCATCGCCTTCTGAATATGGAGCTCGGTCCTCGTATCAATACTGCTTGTCGCCTCATCCAAAATCAATAGGGAGGGCTTTGCCAGCATGACCCGCGTAATTGCCAGCAGCTGGCGCTCCCCTTGGCTTAAATTCCCGCCATTTTCCGATAAAAGCGTTTCATATTGGCGCGGGAGCCGCCTGATGAAGCCATCCGCCCCCGCCATCCGGGCCGCCGTAACGATTTCTTCATCCGTTGCATCCGGCTTCCCGTACTTAATATTTTCTTTAATCGTCCCAGTGAACAAATACGTATCCTGAAGGACGAACCCAAAACAGCGCCGCAGGCTGTCCCTTGTATAATCGCGAATGTCGCGGCCATCAAGCCGGATACTGCCGGCTGTCACATCATAAAACCTTGTCAGGAGATTTACCACCGTCGTTTTCCCGGCGCCGGTCGGGCCGACCAAGGCGATACTCGTACCCGCTTCGACCTCAAAGCTGACGTTTTTTAAAATCGGCACATCCGGACGATAGCCAAAACTGACATGATCAAAGGCCACATGGCCGCGGGGACTCTCAAGCCGAACGGCGTGAGGCGGATCATCCGGCTCCTCCTGCTCATCGATAACCTCAAAAGTACGCTCAGCCCCGGCCACACCGGACTGGAGGATATTAAAAATATTCGCAAGATCATTGAGCGGGCGGACAAACTGCCTGGAGTAGGTGATAAAGCTGGCGATTGCCCCAACAGTAATCAGGTCATTGACTGCAAGCACACCGCCCACGATCGCCACCACCGCAAAGCCAAGATTTCCGATGACATTCATGATAGGCATCAAAAATCCCGACCAAATTTGCGCCTTAAGGCCGACCTCACGCAGCTTCGTGTTGACCTCATCAAACTCCTCAATCACCTTCTCCTCATGGTTAAAGGCCTTTACCACTTCAATTCCGGAAATCGTTTCTTCAATCTGGCCATTCAATTTTCCCAGCTGAACCTGCTGATTTTTAAATAGCACACTGGTCCGCTTGGCAATGCTCCTAGTGAGCAAATAGACAAGCGGCACCGTAATTAAACTTGCCAATGTTAAAATAGGGCTTAACACGAGCATCATCACGAGCGACCCGGCAATGCCAATCAGCCCGGACATTAACTGGGTGGTTGACTGCGAAATCGTGCTGCTGACATTATCCACATCATTTGAGAGCCTGCTCATCAATTCGCCGTGCGGCCGTTTATCGAAAAAGGCCACCGGCAGCCGCTGCAGCTTTTTAAACAGGGAATCTCTTAATTCCCGGACAATCCGCTGGGCAACGCCAGCCATCAGCCAGCCTTGCAAGAAATTGAGGACCGCACTTGCCGCATAGGCGCTGATCAGCACGATAATCATGACTTCCAGAAAGCTGAAATTGACTCCCCCTTTTGTTACACTCATCGCGTCGATCGCTTTGCCAATTAAATAGGGGTTAAGCAGAACCAGAACTGCATCGATGATGATAAACATAAAGATGATCGTCAGCATCTTTTTTTCTTTTCCAAAATAATCCCACAACCGCTTAAGCGTGCCTTTAAAATTCTTTGGTTTGACAACCGGCCCGCGCTGGTGTGGACCGCCAGGCCGAAGCGGCGGCGGTCCCGGAGGGTTGTTCTTCTGTGGTGTCCCGTTTGCCATCTACACCACCTCCTTGCCCATTTGTGACCGATAAATTTCCTGATAAACCGTACATTCCTTTAAGAGCTGGTCATGGGTCCCGATACCGGCAATTTCTCCGTGATCCAGCACCACAATTTTATCCGCATCCATCATCGAGGTGATCCGCTGGGCAATCAAAATGCAGGTAATTCCGCTGGCATAGGTTTTTAAGCCTGCCTTCATTTTGGCCTCAGTGGCGACATCAACGGCACTCGTGCTGTCGTCCAAGATCAGGATCTCCGGTTTTTTGACTAAAGCCCTGGCAATCGCCAGCCGCTGCTTCTGCCCGCCCGAAAAATTAACACCGCCCTGCCCAATTTTGGTTTCATAACCTTCCGGGGAAGCCGCAATAAACTCCTCAGCACAGGCAACCTGTGCGGCTGCCTCAATTTCTGGCAGGTCCGCATCCTCTTTGCCCCAGCGGATATTTTCCGCCACGGTTCCAGTAAACAAAATATTTTTTTGCGGAACAAAAGCGATCCTCTCACGCAGTGCCTTTGGATTCACATCCTTGACATCCACTCCGTCCACTTTGATCGAGCCGCTCACCACGTCATAAAAGCGGGGAATCAGCTTGACCAATGTACTTTTTCCGGAACCTGTGGAGCCGATGATCCCGACGGTTTCCCCGGGAAGGATAGCCAGATTGATATTTTTCAATACTGGTTCTTCACCATTCAGATCATAGGAAAAGCTGACATTTTCAAAATCAATTCTTCCGGTCTCAGCAGGGGAGGAGATGGTTTCCTTTGTCCAGGAGAAATCATCCTCTTCGGCAAATACTTCTCCGATTCTTGCCGAAGATGCCCTGGCACGGACAAACATATTAAATACCATGGAAATCATCATCAAGGAAAATAAAATTTGCGTCATGTAGTTGATAAATGCAATGGTTTGGCCAACCTGGACTGTTCCTGATTCGACCCCGATCCCGCTTAGCCAAAGCACCGCCACAATCCCCAAATTCACGGTCAGCATAATTGCCGGGCTGAATACCGCCATTACCCGGCTGGCAGCAATCGATTGATCCTTGAACTGTTCATTTGCCCTAGAAAATTTCTCCACTTCAACGCCGAACCGGTTAAATGCCTTAACTACCCTGACTCCGGATAAATATTCCCGCATCACCAGGTTGACCCGGTCCAAGGCATTCTGGACCTTGGAGAATAAAGGAAAGCCAAATTTCATATTGAGGACAATTAAAATGGCAACAATTGGCACGACGGCCGCAAGGACAACCGCGAGGTGCATGTTCAGCCTTGAAGCCATGATCAGCCCGCCAATGGCCAGCAGCGGCGACTTGACGAAGATCCGCATCAGCCCGTTAACAAACACCTGTACCTGCGTGACATCATTGGTGAGCCTTGTAACAAGCGAGGCCCGTTCAAATTTATCGAGATTTTTAAAAGATAAGGTTTGGACTTTTTTAAACAAATCACTTCTCAGCTCTGTGCCAAAGCCTTGTGACGTGATGCTGGCCATAATGCTTCGGGTCGAGGCGGCAACAGCACCTATCGCAGTAATGCCAAGCATCAAACCGCCCATTTTTAACACGTAATGCAAATCCTTATTGGCGACGCCATTATCGACAATATGGGCGATCACCGTTGGCTGCAGCAGATCGCAGACCGCCTCAATCGTAAGGAATAAAACCGCGGTACTAAACGACTTCCAATATTTCTTTATGTATTTTTTAAAAAACCCCATGGTCCCACCTCGGTGCTTGAATCTGAATAACTGTATTATAGGTTTGATTCCTTCCAATAAACAACTAATAAAGCTTTCATTTTTATCCAGAAAAGAAAACCCGGCGTCTGACAGACCCTTATAAGCCGCAAAAAGACCGGGGCAGCCAACCCGGTCCTTCCTTTATGCACTCAAGTCTCTTTTTCGATAACACAGATACGTAACAGCTGTGAGGACAGCTATGAGCACCATCGATATCAGTACGAACACCCCATCTAATCCGCCGCCATCCATGATGTTTTTGGCCTCAAAATATTTAAATGGAGTGAGATATTTAAGATTTTCCATTTTTTCGTTCAAATCGATGGCAATCGACAGCACGTAGGTCAGCAGCAGGATACCCGCTGCCTGCGAAGCAGCATTCTTGGGCCTTCGTTTCCAAGCTGCAAGGGCGGTGCCGATAACCATAAACAGGACTTGCAAAATGAACATGGCCGCCATGTTGACGGCGATATTGCCAGTGACATCCTCTCCATCAGAGTATTGGTTCAACAACATAACGGATGATGCAAAGGTGACCAGGTTGAAAATGACAATATTCACGAAGGCCGCCAGAAGTTTTGCCGTAATGATGGTATGGCGCGATACGGGCTTAACGAACAAAAACTCCGATGTTTTGTCCCGCTCTTCCTTCGCGATGATGGCCGCTCCGAGCATGGCGGCGTGGATGGTGGCCATGAGGAGCAAATAGATGACTAGCATGCCAAAATAGCCGCTCGCCTTCGTGACATCCAAATCATTAAAACCCAGTACAGCTCTCAGCGATTTAGGCAGCTCTTTGATCATATCTTCCAGCGATTGGCCAGAGGACTTATAGGTTTCATATTTCATCATCCCCGATGCGACCATCAAAAAGACGCCAATGCACCAAAAAATCAGTGATTTCCGGTGTGACTTCAATTCTTTTAAAAATATATTCATGATTTACGCCCCCTTTACACCGCGTGGATATCCTTTTTGGAATAGACAAAATAACTCGCGGCAATGGCCAGAATGACAATCATCGCCCCTGCCAGTAAAAACGGCGCTTCTAAGCCCGCATGCTTCATGATATAGGCTGTATCAAAATATTTAAATGGCGAGATATAACGTTTGGCTTCCTCCTCTGTCGTATCAAAGAACATCCCCACAAAGTAAAAGGCAAAGACAATCGGAAGCGACACAGCCAGGACTGATTTTAGTTTCCGGGCAATGACCGAAACCATGATGCCAATCGCCATGAAGATCAACTGCACCAACAGCACAGTCAGTGACAGCAAAAAGAAGATTTTCAGGCTGAAGTCATCCGTTTTTACGGCGTTTGCCATAAGAACTGCCGCTGCAAAGAAAAGGACGAATGTGATGACAAGCGAAAAAAAGGCTGCCAATACCTTTGCCGTTAAAATAGCGGTCCTTGTGACCGGTTTTGTCAGGAGGAAATCGGCTGTTTTTTCCCGGATCTCCTTGCTGACAATCCCCGTCCCGAGATTCATCGCCTGAATTGCGCCGCAAAGAGTAATGATTGAAAGCGGATAACTATAAAAACCAAGGATCGAAAAAAAATCATCAAGATTAATCCCGAATGCTCTTCTGACCGGCTCCGGATAATTGGACATGACGTTGATAAATTCCTCCGCATCCTTTGAGAAGGCTGTGTACATCGACATAAACAAAATGGTCAACAGGATCAAGGAGATGGACCAAATGATGGTTGATTTCCGATTCGCCCTCATTTCATGCATGAATATATTCATAGTTTCCTAGGCCTCCTTTTCATAGTAATGCATGAAAATCTCCTCAAGATCAGGCTCTTCAATCCAAAGGTTGGCAATGTCAATTGCAGCAATCTTTTGCATCACGGCATTGATGTTGCCCCTGAACAGGAAACTGGTGATAGGGCCGTCAACAGTTAGATTGTTGATGCCGTCAAGATTGAAATAATTGGCGTCAAGCGGCTCTTTTGTTTCCACCTTGAATTTCTTATAGTTGTTTTCCTTTAAGGTGCTGATTTTTTCAACGGTAACTATTTTGCCTTCCTTGATAATGGCTACTCGGTTGCATAATCGCTGCACTTCACTGAGGATATGCGAAGAAAATAAGATCGTCGCGCCCTTTTTATTTTCTTCTTCCAGCAGTTCAAAAAACTTTTGCTGCATCAGCGGGTCGAGGCCGCTGGTCGGTTCGTCGAGAATGATCAGCTTAGGCGAATGCAGCAGCCCTTGGACAATCCCAACCTTCTTTTTGTTTCCAAGCGATAGGTCATCGATTTTTTTATTGAGATCAAGGTCCATGATTTCGGCCAGCTCTTTGATTCTCTTGCTGCAGTCTTTTTTATAAAAACTGGCGGAATAGTTTAATAGGTCCTTTACCTTCATATTGTCATAGTAAAAAACTTCAGAAGGCAGGTAGCCGATTTCCTTCTTGATTTCCGGGGCATATTGGATGCAGTCCTTACCGAAAATCGCGGCACTGCCGCTGGTCGGATAGATTAATGACAGCAGGGTGCGGATGGTGGTGGACTTGCCGGCGCCGTTTGGCCCGATAAACCCGAAAATCTCGCCCTCTTCGACGTTAAAGCTGATGTCGGTGATCCCTCTTGATTTGCCGTAATTCTTTGTCAGGTTTTTGATCTCAATTACATTCATTTTTGCAAGCCCCCTTATTGGTAAAAAACTTGTTTTAACACTTCGATATATTCTTTCGTTTCTTCTACCACTTGTGGATAATTGATTTCTCGCTCTGGCGTCAGCTTTGCTTCCCGGAGTGCTTCGTCACTTAATCGTTCAAATGTCCAGGTGATGATCTTCAAGATTTTTTCAGGTTCAACATCTTCCCTGAATTTGGTCATGTCGATTCCTTCATAAATTCGGCCAAAATTTATCGAGGTTATTTCTTTTTTTCGTGTTTCCAGCTCCTCTTTTATTTCTGCTGATTCATCGAGAAACATATGCTCGAAAAATTTGAAGAGGTCAGGATGAATGGCCAGGAGGTCCATTTTTGTTAAGATGGCCTTCCATATCCGGGCAAAAAAATCGGTCTCTTGAAAATCCATTTTTTTATAAAATTCCTCGGTGATTAATTCGATGCAATAATCAAACAGGAAAAAAAACAGCTTCTTTTTGTTGCCGAAATAATGGAACAGCAGCCCTTTGGAGATTTCGGCTTCTTTGACGATTTCATTGGTGGACGCCCGATCATATCCTTTCCGGGCAAATTCCTTGATGGCTGCGTTAATAATTCGGTCTTGTTTCTCCTTCTCCAGGCTAAAAAATTTGGAAAACAATTGATCGATTCCCTCCTTTTTTTAGAGATTGACCAGATGAGTCAATGAAATTTTACCTCCGTTGACTACCGTGGTCAATAGTTGTTTTTTACAAAATTATGAAATTGCCCATACACGCATAGTATCGCGCAAATGGGTGTGCTACGATGCATGGTGTAAGGCATTTTTATGGAGGTGGTTGCTATTTGTACGGTAAAAGAAAGAGATTTTTCTTTGAAGCTTCAAGGATTGTTAGCCGGACAGGCCCGGCTGTCCGAGGGGCATCCGCTGCTTCCGATTTTGGCTGCCAAGCAGTCGGCGGTGGAGGCCGGGATTGGCGGGGAGGAGAGGGTGGCTGAGGTTCTGAGGAGGAGCCCTATTCCATTTGAACATCATGTCTTTCACGATTTATCTCCTTCCTCTGACGAGGGCTTTCAGATGGACACCTATGTGCAGACTCCTTGGTATGGATTTATTTTAGAAGTTAAAAATATTGCGGGCATGCTGGAATTTAGGGATAACCCTCCACAGTTAATCCGAACAAGGGAGGACGGCCAGCGAGACGGGTTTGAAAGTCCAGTCGCCCAATTAGACCGAAATTGTGAATTGCTGAGAGATTGGCTTGCCCATCATAATATTCGGCTCCCTATCTTCGGTGCTGTCGTTTTGGCCTATCCCAAACAAATTGTTACGGCTGCCCCGGCTAAAACGAAGATTTTGTTCCCCAACTCCATTCCCTTCATGATGAAAAGTATTCCCCAGCAAACCAAGAAGCTGGATCTTGAAACATTTACCTGGCTTTCCGATGAACTGCTTCATAGCCATCGTCCCTATATCCCCAGACCAATTTCTGAATCCTATGGAGTATCCGGCCGTGCTTTCCGGCCTGGAGTGCGTTGCTTTCATTGCGGCAGAATTGGGATGATTAAGCTTCCCAGGACTTGGCATTGCCCTTTTTGCTTGGTTAATGACCGTCTTGCTCATGAAAAAAATTTGCTTGATTGGTTTTTGCTGATGAAGAGAGATATTACAAATCGTGAATGCCGGGAGTTTTTGGGGATAGAGGATATCCAGGTAGCAAAACGTGTGTTGCAAAGCATGAATTGGCAGACTGAAGGCAAGTTTAGATATTTGAAGTATCTAATGGATGTTAGTAGTTTTAATAAAAAATAGATTTTATGTGACTTGGCGTGGTCTATCTTTTCGACAGTTGGACTAGGCTATCCGACAGTGGCATTCCTTTTCGACAGTTAGCTCAGCTTTTCCGACAGTGGCGGCTTCTCTCCCGACAGTTAGCTCGGCTTTTCCGACAGTGGAGGCTTCTCTCCCGACAGTTGCGCTCACCTATCCGACAGTGGCATTCCTTTTCGACAGTTAGCTCGGCTTTTCCGACAGTGGCGGCTTCTCTCCCGACAGTTGC
>NZ_CALPDF010000012.1 GCF_943193175.1 Neobacillus muris | reverse complement strand
GAATTTAATGTAAACACTAGCTGCAAGCCTATGTAAATTTCGCTGCATTTTTCTGCACTTTCTGCTTGCAAAAAACAGACAAAATTCTAGATCTATTAAATGAGGCAAAAAATCAAATTAAATCGGAGCCCGAATACTATCGGATAGCGACAACAGAAACTATTTTATCTAACTATCTAAGCGTTCGTATTAAAGATGAGTTGGAAAAATTCCAAATTTATATATTAGGCAGTAGTCAGCTGAAAAATCCATTAAAGGAAAAAAAGGTCGATTTAGTCATAAGTTACAACGATTACGCTGATTCAGAGTTCAAGAAACTTTTTAGTACAAACATTTCAATAGGGTTATTAAAATCAAAAGTAAAAACGGATGTTAATTTTCTAGAAGAATTCTTCCTTGTTAGTCATGATAAAGAATGCCCTTTCAGGAAATGTACAATCAAATTTATGGAGGAAAACCATATTCCAAAGAAACAACTTCAGCTAGTTGATTCTTACTCATTTATGAAGGAATTAGTTTCTCAAGGAAAGGGGATCGCTTTTTTACCAATTCAGGAACCATCAGAAAGGATTGAGGAAATACTTAGAGAAGCTATTACCCTTCACTTTTTCACTACTAAATCCTCAGAAAAATTAATACCAAAAAGCCTAATAGAATGATTGAAAATGGAATTCAACATAGCAAAACTTTGAAATTTTTAGGTCAAGCAGGCTACAGACTATACATTCGAAGAGAATCTATATGGCTAAGAACGTTAAACATTTCTCAATAAAGCAAGAGAAAGTCAGTTGACTATTATCAATAATGACAATAACATGAATAATGATAATAATGCTCCAAAAAAATAAGCAAATAAATTATTGTGGTGATGTTTATGAAAAAAGAGTCAAAGGCCGATTTGATGCTGCATCCTGTTCGGTTTCGTATTGTGCAGTGCTTATTAGGAGGGGAAGAAAGGACAGTACAAGAAATAAGTTCTGCTCTATCGGATATTCCCCAAGCTACGCTCTATCGCCATATTAACAAGCTTATAGATGGCGGATTGGTAAAAGTGGTCCAACAACGTCAAGTAAGGGGTACTTTAGAGAAGGTACTTTCACTTCAAAGTACGAAAGCTGTTTCGCAAGAAGAACTTGCATTGATGTCAAGAGATGAACACATGCGTGTGTTTATGATGTTTTTGGCTTCTCTTGTTGACGATTATGATCGGTATCTCCAGCAAGAGGAATTTGATCTACTACAAGACGGAGTCAGTTTCCGAAAAGCGACACTGTATCTTTCAGATGAGGAATTCAAAGAAATGGTCAAGACAATTCGTCAAGTCATTGAATCATCTATGTCCAATCAGCCAAGAGAATCACGGCGGAAAAGAGTTTTCACAAACATAATTATGCCTGATGGCAAAAAGGAAGGGTGAGTGTCTTGGGAAAAGCATTAAAACGTCATACCTTCACTTCGGCTCTACCTCTTGTATTAATCATTCATCAGGAATATCATTTCGCTGGGGATTTGGATTTTGTGCTTTTACGAGTGGTAAGTTAACTCCCCAGCGCTTCGTATATTTGGAATAAAAAAATGACAGAAACCCATTATTTTACGGGATTCTGCCATTTTTTTCGGTTAAATTTTCCACTTCAAACCAAGTCTTTTAGTTTTCATCCAATATCTTAAAACACATACTGAATGACAAAATTACTAATAAACAAAATAGCAATCAAATAGAGTGCCGGGTGGATTTCCTTCCCTTTCCCCATTAATAGCTTCATCAATGGGTATAGAATAAAGCCGATCGCCATGCCATCTGCAATACTATACGTTAAAGGAATCAACACAATAATTAAAAGAGCCGGAAAACTTTCCGTTAAATCGTCCATTTTGATATGAACAATATTTTGCAGCATAAGAACGCCGATTAAGATCAAAATAGGAGAAACCGCACTGGCGGGAATGATTTTAATAACAGGTATAAACAAAATAGAAACAAGAAACAAAAATCCAGTTACCATGCTCGTTAAGCCTGTCCTTCCACCTGCCGTAATGCCTGCGGCCGTTTCCACAGAGGCGACAGTCGGACTAGAACCAAAAAGGCCGGAAGCTAACGCCGATACAGCGGTTGCCTCCAGGGATTTCTTACTGCTTTCAGGGCGGTTTAGCATGTTGCTATGTCCATGGATCAGCCCGATATTTTCAAACACAAGCACCATCGCTAAAGAAATGGAAGTTAACCAGAATACAAGATTACCTGCATGTGCCCACGAAAGCTGGCCGAACACCCCAAAGTACTCATGAAAAGCTGGCATGGATAGAGTGATCCCCTCAAAGTCTCCTCCCCCAAACCAAATCGATAGCAAGGATGTTATCAAAATACTTAATAAAAGGTTTCCCGGAACATTTTTAATAAATAAGATAATCGTAATCACTAAACCTATTAAGGTTATGACCGCTGTCGGACTGCTTAAATCGCCTATTGCAAGCAAGGTATGGTCAGAATTCGTGATGATTCCAGCGTTGTCAAATCCAATCAGGATTAATAAGATTCCAATTCCAATCGTAATGGCCTCTTTTAAGGAATTAGGAATCGATGTCGTAATCACCTTTGCCAGTGGTGTAAAAGCAATCACAGCGAAGATGAGTCCAGAGACGAACACCATCGCCAGCGCTTCCTGCCAAGTAAATCCGCCCGATTGAACAATGGTATATGTAAACATCGCGTTAATGCCCATACCAGGTATCAGCAGGATCGGGGTATTACTATATAAGCCGATGATCAAACACCCAAAAAAGCTGGATAAGATAGTCGCGATGATCCCCGCCTCCATCGGAATTCCTGCTACTGCCAAGATCGTGGCATTCACAATAATAATATAGACCACGGTAATATATGAAATAAGACCGGCAGAAAATTCTTTCCCGATTGTCGTACCATGTTGTTTTAATTTAAATAAACGTTCCATGTCAAACACCTTTCTATCTGTCAGATGAACCGAAAGCTATCATAACATAGACATTCACTATATGAAAAATATATAATTTATATAGAAATCATACATTTTTTAAATAGTTGGTGAAAGTGAATGGATATGAAACAATTACGTTATTTTATTGCGATCGCGGAGGAAAAGAACATTACCGCTGCTGCGAACCGATTGCATATGTCCCAGCCGCCGCTCAGCCTTCAGCTGAAGCAGCTGGAACAGGAGCTCGGTGTTATATTAATAGAGCGAAATGGCAAGAGCTTGGAGTTAACCGATAAAGGAAAACTCCTATATGAACGTGCCTTGCATCTCGTTAACAGCGTGGAAGAAATAAAAAATGAATTGGTGGAGACCGATGAAGGGAAAAAGGGCGTACTTTCTGTCGGGCTTAATACCATGTCGGTTTCCGGATTTTCGAAAATGCTTCATTCCTTTCACAAAAAATATCCGCTTGTGTCCTTAAAAATTGTCCAAAATGACTCTTTTTATTTAGCAGAGAGTGTAAAAACAAGGGCGATTGAAATGGCTTTTGTCCGTCTACCGCTTGAACATCGTGGTCTGACTTATCATCATCTTGCCAATGAGCCATTTGTTTTCGTGAGCAAGAAAGCAACAGGCATGATCTCTTTAGAAGAAATCTCTCATATGCCCTTGATTATCCCGAGTACCGAGGGCTTGGGCATTTATAATACAATTCTTGAAGCATTTTCCAGGCATGGTCTTCCGCTCACAAGTATTGCGGAGTGCTCGGATATGCATGTATTAATGGAGATGTTGAAGGATGGAATGGGCGTAACCATTGTTCCAAAATCGGTTTTTGATGTCTATGGGGACCAAAATCTATATTCTACTCCCATTAAGGATGCCAATATGACTTCATCTTTAGGCTTCATTTGGCTGGAACATCATTTTGTCTCGACACCGGCTAAAAATTTTATGGAGATCGTTAAGGAAAAGCTAATGAGTTAGGGTACAAAACATCATGTTGAAACTGGGCGGAAAGGACTTCTTTCGTAGATTTATTCTACAAAATTTCAATTTAATCTTCAAAATATCAATTTATTCAACAAAAATTTAATTTTTTCTACAAAACTACGGAGAAATTCTACAAAACTTGGAACCTTTTTCCAAAACATACATTCATGCCTCTATATATAAGGTTTAGAAGAAAAGATAAGACAAAGCTTATTGACGCCTCCAAAAATGAGTCTAACTTAATTGAGGCTGCTCAATCAAAAAGGCCGAGAGAATTCCCCCGGCTCATTGTTTCCAACTCCCATATAGAGTTCGTTTTTACTTGGTCTCCCCCAAATAACACTCCGCCACTCTTTTTAGAAAATAGCTGTACCCCACCTGCATCCCCTCAAACATTTTCCGATGAAATTCATCCATAATGAAAAACTCAGTTTGATTGAAAAAATCTTGCGGTGTGGCTGGGTGTCCCTTTTTTTCTAAAACGGCTAAATGCTCTTTGACCCGCTCGAAAACTTTTGGGTCATGGGCTGGAAATCCTTCTTGTAAGAAGCGAACCATATCTGCATTAAAGGACTGGGCTTCTCTGGCTGAGTCGTTCAGTGCTTCTACATCAATGGGTTGATTGGTCAGGTCGACGTCGTATTCCTTTTTCAAATGTTCATTTTGGTCCTTTAAGGCTTCCTGCCATTCCGCATCCGTAGCAAATCCTTTAAACATAGTTTCCATGTCCAAATCGACTCCTTCTTTCGTGCTTTTAATCGAGGCATTGATCGTCATGACCAGTCCTTTGAATCGCTCGATTTTTTGTTCTAAACTAGCCTTTTGGTCAATCAACATCTTTTCCCTGTCGATGTCTCCGTCCAATAGTTGTCCAATTTCCTTAAGAGGAAAACCCAGCTCTTTATAAAAAAGAATATGCTGCAGGCGTTCCAGATCCTTTTTTCCGTATATCCGGTAGCCGGCTTCTGTCGTCTGCTCCGGTATCAACAGACCAATTTTGTGATAATGGTGCAATGTCTTAACGGTTGTATGCGCCAGTTTTGCCACTTCTTGCACGGTGTACATCGTATTTCCCCCTTTCTCTGTTTTTTATCCTAAAGTATCCTGTAAGGTAAGAGTCAACATACGTTATAATAAATTCATGAGTTTGTTTAAAGGATATCAAATCGAAAGGGAATAAATACATAGGAATAAAGTGAAGACAATGGAATAGCCTTATTCTCAATCCCCTATTTTGGCATTATCTGGGCGAAAGGCAGCCAATTTTGAGTGAAAACTTATTGACTGTCAAAAAGGAGTTTAGAAATGATATATTTTAAGACTGAACGTCTATACACAAGAAGATTTGAAGAAGCTGACCTAGAGGACTTCCACGAAATGCAAAGTAATCATCATGTGATGAAATTTATTATTGGAAGAGGTAAAACAAAGTCAGAGAATGCAACCGAATTACAAAATATCATAAATAGTTATCACAAAAATAATTCTGAACGATTCATTATGGCTACTTCAGAAATAAACGATGAAAATCGTACATTAATCGGAGCTTGTGCGTTAGTTAAAAATGAAGACAATGAATTTGAAGTTGGCTACAGATTTTCTGAAAAATATTGGGGAAAAGGGTATGGATCTGAAATTTTGAAGGGATTACTCAAATTTTGTCTGTATGATTTAGCTATCAATAAAGTGATTTCTATTGTTGAAAAAGAAAATATGTATTCAGTTAGAATACTTGAAAATTCCCCTATGGAGTTTATTAGAGAATATGAAGAAGAAGACAGCAAAAATTTAGTCAGACTTTATAGGTTAGAAAAACCTGTTCATTTAAAATAGATTTCTTGTATTATTTTGACATCCACTAATGACACATTGTCCCGGTTATACGTTTCATAATAATTCGTATCGATAATCGGGCGCTTTGTCCCATAATAATAAGAAGGCATGAGCTTTTCGGCCTTATCAGAATCTTTGACAATCTCGCGAATCTTGGAACGGATAAATCATGAAAGCACATTCAACTAACGGATAATGGAACATTCATTCTAAATTAGAGAAGGGATATTATGGGTAAAAACCGAAAATTAGTATTATTTATTTCAACCAGTTTAGATGGGTATATAGCTGCAAAAGATGAATCACTTGATTGGCTATTCAAAGTTGAAGGTGAAGGAGATAACGGTTATTCTGAATTTTATGAAACGGTGGATACGATTTTATTCGGCAAAAGGACCTACGATTGGGTAATGAAGCAAGGCATAGAAGAACTCCCCTATAAAAACAAAGAATGTTATGTATTTACAAGGTCTCCTCTTGATGATAAGGAAGATGTAAAATTTGTTCATGAAGATGCGGTTAATTTCACCAAAAACCTTATAAATCAAGAAGGAAGAAACATTTGGGTTGTTGGTGGCGGAGAATTGTTACATTCTTTTTTAAAAGATAAATTGGTTGATGAATTCATCATTAAAGTTGCTCCCATTTTACTTGGGACAGGAATTCCTCTGTTTAGAGAGGGAGAGGATCAAGTACACCTATCATTGAAAAGTGTAAGGAACTTCAATCAATTCGTTGAACTACACTATGAAGTTAAAAAGTAAAGGCACAAAAGAACGAAGGAAACCCTCAAAAAATCGGGTTTCCTCTATTTATTCGCAATGATCAACATTAAAAATTAACAGAGCCTTTTTTCTGCATAAAAAAATGCTCACGTATTGGTGGGGCATTAAATTCGGGCCGAAGCAACTGCCGTTGCTCACAGAACCGATCGAACCTGCTTCGTATAGAAAAACCGGACAATCGCAAAGTACACGATTTGGATCAATAAAAATACGCCCAATACCGCAATCGATACTTTTGTTAAATCATAAAAGAAAAGATGTGACAAAGAGGTCAGAGCAACGGCTCCATGAATCAGCGCTACTAAAATCGGCGTGAAGAAAAGAATTGCCGTTTGTCTCGTCAAAACCTTTTTCAATTCTTTCTCTGTTAAGCCGATTTTGGCAATCGAACGGAACTTTTGTTTGTCTTCCTCTAAATCCGCGTAAAGTCGGAAATAAAGGAAACTTCCAGCCGAAACAAAAAAGACAATCCCGATAAACAATCCGACAAACAATACGAGACCATATTGCTTATTTAATTGATAGATACTATAATCCTTCGCATAAAATTCACCTGGAGAAACCATTTCTGCTATCTTTTTGGAAGCTTCTACGATATTTTCTTTCCCATCGGTTACCTGCCAGGCATGATAGCTCTCTTCCCTTTTTGAAGCTGGCAGTTCCTCAAAATCCTGATCAGAAACAACGTAATAAGAATCCGTTGCCGGCAGGGCTCTTGAAGAAATCACTTCCTTTGGACGTAAGGTAACACCTGTATTCAATTTAATCGATTGCTCAAGCAATTCATCGGTTTGTCCAAACTGATTTCCAGTAAATTCAACCACTTTCACCTGGCCATTTTGGATGTCAATGGGATCCTCTCCCAGCAGCTTAGCAAAACGGTTAAAATCCGATTCCCTAGAGATAACGATGGAATCTTGCCCAATCTCATAATAGCGAAGCGTTGTTTGCTCGTGATTCGCCTTCATCTTTTCTTCCCTAATCGTTTCATTAATAACAGCGACATCCTGCTCGTTTTGCTTAACCGCTGTATAGGAAAAAGTATAAGGATTGTTATTTTTCAACCCTGCCGTCAGAAAGGTTTGAAAACCAAATAACGTTCCTATCGCACTAAAGGCGACAGTGGAAACAATTGCAACCATAAAAAAGGTGCGGGCATTATCCTTCATTCGGAAGGAAAGATCGGATAATAAAATCATGTTTGTTTTCCGCCAAAAGATGTTGTCATTCTTCTTTAATCTTCGGATCAAATAAACACTCAACTGCGTGAACAACAGATACGTACCGAGGATCACTACAACAATCACTGGCAGCATCGCGACGATTACAAGGGTTCCCTTCACAATGAAAGCCGCTGCATAGCCGATTCCAATCAATAATACGGCTAAAACTGTCAGAAAGAGATTCGCCTTTGGTTCACCCTTCGACTTCTTATTTCCTTTAATTAAGTCAATCAGCTTTCGGCTCCTCAAGACATAGGAGACAAAAAGCGAAATAAAGAAAAATAACAACATAAACGAAACAAAGGTGACAAGTATAGCTTGAATCGGAATATAGAAATTCAGGGCGCCATCCATGACAAGGACATTTTCTCCAATCAGCAAAATTCCTTTGGAAAAAATCAATCCCAGCAAGATCCCGCCTGCAGTGGCAAAAAAGCCAATCACCATGTTTTCCAGGAATACCATGAGACGAATTTGCCTAACGGACATGCCCAGTATCATCAAGGACCCGAACTCTTTCTTCCGGGTATTCAAAAAGGAACTCATGGAATAGAGAATGAAGAAAAAGGAAAAGACATAAATGATTCCTGCTGAAATATTCATCCCCCGCTGTACCGCCTTATTCATCTCACTTCCGGCCAAAACCGGGTGGAAAGCGAAGATCGCAAATGTAAAAAAGACCATCACCGTAAACAGGCTGCTTAGGAAGTAAGCGGCATATAACCGTTTGTTGCGGACGACATTATTAAACGCGAATCTGCGAAAGGTCATGGCCATCCCCTCCCAGCAAAGAAAGTGTATCAATGATTTTTTGGAAAAAGGCTTGGCGATTGTCTCCGCGATGAATTTCTGAATAGAACCTTCCGTCCCGGATAAAAATCACCCGATTGCAATAACTGGCCGCCTGTGGATCATGGGTCACCAATAGCATCGTCGTGCGCTCATTCTTATTGATCGATTCCAGCATTTCCATGACGTCCTTCGATGACTTCGAATCCAGATTCCCAGTCGGCTCATCAGCAAGCAGCATCTTCGGCACATGAATCATCGCCCTTGCCACAGCTGCCCTTTGTGCCTGACCACCAGATATTTCTACGGTGCGCTTATTCATAATCGGGGTGATCCCCAATTTTTCCGCTATTTCCTGCGCCTTCTGCTTCATCTCTTGAACCTTTTTCCCATCAAGCGTCAACGGAAGGACAATATTTTCCTCCACGGTTAAGGTGTGCAGCAAATTAAAGTCCTGGAAAACAAACCCGAGTTCCCGCCTGCGGAATTTAGCCAACTCCTCTTTTTTAAGAAGATGGGGATTCTCTCCATTGATCAAGATCACTCCGGTCGTTGGCTCATCAATCGTAGCAATCATATTCAATAGAGTCGTCTTCCCGCTCCCAGACGGACCCATGATGCCGACAAACTCCCCCTCTTCAATGGATAAATTGATATGATCTAATGCTTTATAGGCTATTTTGCCTTCATAAATTTTACTTACCTGTTTAACTTCTAACATCACAAGATCTCCTTCCTCATTTCTGATCTGTGATTAGTATACCTTGCCTATTGCGGCCGTAACTATCGATTCTTCTTTCACTTTCCTTACAAGCTTGTAAGGTTTTGCGTTTTTGAAAAAATAATCCGGAAGACGGCACCTTTTCCTGCTTCCGACTCCATTTCAATCCGGTGGCCGAGGGTATCTGCCGTCTCTTTCACCAAATACAGCCCCATACCTGTAGATTCTCGAAATTTCCTGCCATTTTCTCCGGTAAAAAAGGGATCAAAGATTCGCCGTTTATCCGTTTCAGGAATGCCGATTCCAAAATCCTTCACTTCCAGAATCGCTTCTTTTTCTCTTTCATAAAGGGAAATGACGATCCGATTGCTGATGTGGGAAGAATATTTCACCGCGTTCTGGATCAGCTGGGAGAGGATAAAATACAGCCACTTTTCATCGGTCTCCACTATCATTCCTTCCTTTTCCACTTCCAGCTTCGGATAAACTTTGTTGCGGATGTAAAATCGCTTATTCTCTCCGTTCACTTCATCCACCAGTTTGACGAGGTTTACCGGCTTTATGTGGAAATCCTGCTCAATGGTCCGTAGCCTTGCCATATATAGGACCGTATTCAAGCCGGTTTTCATCCGCTCGGTTTCTTCCCGGATATTGGAGGAATCAGGTTCATCTAAATTTTGAGCCGTGAGTTCAATGACGGATAATGGAGTCTTCATCTGATGAACCCATTGATCCATAAACCTCCGATGCCCTTCCTGCTCTTTTTCGACTGTTTCTAGCTTGCTTTGAAACAGTATGTACTGGTTACGCAGCAGTTGATCAAAAGCTTTCGAAATCGGTGCGTCATCTGTTTTTTGCAAGCTGTCATCCAGTGATTCCAGCGGCTGGTTTAGGCGCTGGTACAGCCTTCGGCGCAATAAATAATAGGAAAGGAGGTAGCAGCCCAGAATGAAAAAACTGAGAAAAGCTGCGTATAAAAACAGTTGGATATCCCGATATCCAGCTAACCAGAAGATGGAAAGGATGACGAGCATTTGAAGCACCTGAACGACAATCAGTAAGGCATGCTCCTTAAAAAATAGTTTCACCGTTCCTCTTCCTTCCATGAAAGGTTTAACCGATATCCTGCCCCTCTAACGGTTTCCACTGCATCTGGCAAGCCAATTTCCTGAAACTTTTTCCGAACTCTCGCAATATTTACATTCAATGTATTTTCATCGACATAGCTTTGGTCATCCCAAAGCTTTTCTAACAAGTCTTCACGGCCTGCCACCCGCGGATATCGTTCCATCAAGCTTTCGATGATATCTGCTTCCTTCTTTGATAAGGTAACGGTTTTGCTGGCAAAGGCCAGCTCCATTCGTTCCGGAAAGAAGGTAAGGCCCGCGTTTTCTATGACCCGGTCCTTTTGTCTGGCGGCATATTCCCCATAAGCGCGGCGAAGCTGGCTGCGGATTTTGGCCATGACAACTTCGGCACTAAAGGGCTTGGTGATATAATCATCTCCCCCATTCTCTAAGGCCATGACCTGGTCCATCTCCCCGATCCGGGCCGAGATAAAAATGACGGGGCACACCGACTCCTTGCGAATCTGCCGGCACCAATAATACCCGTCAAAGCTTGGCAGATTGATATCTAATAGAACGAGATCTGGAGTGATCTCATAAAATGCCTTCATGACATGTTCAAAATCCATTACGCACGTCACTTCATAGCCATATTTTTCAATATGTGTTTTCAAATGTTCGGCAATTTTAGGATCGTCTTCCACAATCATTATTTTTTGCATGGTCCCTCACTCCTTGTATCAGATACCATTATGGCACAGAATGAAAGGAGCGACAAAAAATTTATAGGAAGAAACCTATTATTATCTCCATAAGGAGATGACTCCTCCTAATAATGTGCTATAATTTTGAGGGGAAAATGAAGATAGAGGTGACCATTCTTGGCAATACATGTTGTACTATATCAACCAGATATTCCGTCCAATACGGCAAATATTGCACTTACTTGTGCCGCAACGGATACCGCCCTGCACTTAATCCGTCCTCTCGGCTTTTCAACCGATGAGGAAATGATCAAAAGAGCAGGTTTAGATTTCTGGCATCTTGTCAACATCACGTATTATGACTCATTGGATGACTTTTTCTCCAAAAATCAAGGTGAGTTTTACTATATTGAGACGTTTGGCGAAAAAACTCATTCGGCCTATGATTTCAGTGATGAATCAAAGGAACATTATTTTATGTTTGGAAAAGAAACAACCGGTTTACCAAAGGATTTATTAGAGAAAAATAAAGATCACTTTTTAAGAATACCCATGAGTGAAAATGTTCGCTCCCTGAACCTATCGAATACGGCCGCTATTCTGGTGTATGAGGCTTTACGCCAGCAAGGATATCCCCATTTGCGATAAAAAATCTTCCATCTTGGAAGATTTTTTTTGATTTTACTGTCCAAATTCAGTTTATTCTACAAAATCTAGGAAGGATTCTACAAATTTACGAGTTTTTCTACAAAACCAACCGATAATTCTACAAAAATTGGCATATACTTCCAAATCAACAATATCTTATAAGTTATTCTACAAATTTACGAGTTATTCTACAAAATCAGCTAGCAATTCTACAAAATTTCAAGTTATTCTACAAAAATTGGAATATATTCCCATACCAACAGCACACTCCTCACTACATTACAAGGAAAAATCAATTCTTGCAAAATAGTCTACTATCACAAATCCCGCGTATCCTTAAATTAGATATCAAACACGAAAAGGATGAGTTATATTGTGCGGGATTTTGGCAGTTTACTTTCAAGCTTAAATGAATTGACCTTTTCTATCTTATTAGCAGGTTCCAAAACATTTCCGCCTGGTGGGAGAAAAAGAAGGAAAAAAACCCTTTATCCTTCACTATGGTTTATTACAAAAGGATCTGGCGAAATTGTTATGAATGGAAAAAAAAGCGAGCTTTCTCCCGGAAAACTGGTCATTTTTACTCCAGGAATGTCCTGCGACAAAAAATCAGATTCCAACGACCCCCTTGAGATTTACTTTATCCGGTTCACTTATGCTGGCGCATTTGAAAAGAAGGAACAATGGTACTTTAAACATCCGGAAGAAATCCATTTTCCACTGCAGGGCGTGTATACCATTAAAAACAGCACGGGAGTCGCTTTTTTATTCGAAGAAATCCTTTCTCTCTCAAAACGAAGAGGGTCAGCCATTGCCTTTAAGAAAAAAATCTTATTCCAAGAACTGCTGTTAACGTTGATTCAAGACTTTCATTCACAAACCATTTCCAAAGACACCAAACAGGTCATTGAAGAAACAATTGACTACATCAGTCACCACTATCATCGGGCTATCACTCTATCAGATTTGGCCAAGATGGCAGGGCTGAGCAACAGTCATTACTCGAGACTCTTTAAGAAATATATTGGCTATAGTCCAATCGAATATGTCACCCATTTGCGGATCGACCGGGCAAAAGAACTTCTCGCCCATTCGGATAGACGAATCAAGGAAGTAAGTCTAAGTGTTGGCTATGAGGATGAACTCTATTTCAGCCGCATTTTTAAAAAGATCGTCGGCGTCTCCCCTACTCAGTTTAGTGATGAAAAAAAGATGGCTAATCACTTGGATTAGCCATCTTTACACTTCCTCCCTCACATTCTTCTCTTTGTTTTGATTTAAACACAATTGATAATAAGAAGAGCGGTTTCTAATTAGCTGGTGATGATTTCCCATTTCTACGATTCTTCCTTTATCCAAGACGATGATTTTATCCGCATGCTGGATGGTGGAAAGCCGATGGGCAATGATTATCGTGGTCCGGTCCTTTGACATTTCCCGCAAAACTTCTTGTACCGCTTGCTCGGTTTCGGTATCGATGTTCGCCGTCGCTTCATCCAGAATCAAGACATCAGGATTGGCCATCATCGCTCTTAAAAAAGACAGCAGCTGTCTTTGACCGGCCGATAATACAGTTCCTTCCTCGCCAAGCATCGTTTCATAGCCCTGTGGCAGCATTCGGAAAAATCCATCAATATTTAAAGACTTTGCCGCGTCAATGATTTCCTCATCCGTCACCTGTTGATGATCTAAGCGGATATTATTAAAAACGGTTCCTGAAAACACAAATGGATCCTGTTGAATGATCCCAATATGGTTCCTGAGATCGTTTAACTGAACCTCTTTTATATGGATTCCATCAAGCGTAATCGTTCCCTTTTGGTTATCATAAAACCGGTTCATCAGCTGAATGATCGAGCTTTTGCCTGCCCCAGTTGCTCCTGCAATCCCAACGGTTTCGCCTTGATGGATCCGGAAATGAAGATCCTTTAAAACCCACTCTTCCTGATCGTAGGCAAACCAAACGTGTTGAAATACGATATCACCGCGAACTTTTTCCGGAAGCTGCTTTGGCCGTTCAGGATTTACGATGGCCGGTTCCGTTTCCAAGGTTTCAAAAATCCGCTCAGCTGATGCCAGTGCAGCCTGGATCTGATTGAACCGGTCCGCGATACCTCTCAGTGGTTCAAAAAACTGCCTGACATAACTGGTAAAAGCATAAACAGTACCAAAAGTAATCGTACTGTCCAAGACACTTCTTCCGCCATACCAAACCAATAGTGCCAGCGATATATTTCCAAAGAAACCAATCGAAGGGTTAAAAATGGAATTGATAACTGTTTGTTTCATTCCTGCCCGATAATGCTCTTCGTTTAACTCATTGAACTGTTCAAGCTGCTTTCCTTCCCGGGCAAATAATTGAATCACACTCATTCCTGAAAGATTTTCTGCCAGATACGAAAGAAGCCTAGAAAGAATCGTCCGAAGCTGCCTTTGTGTTTTTCGCAGCACGCTTTTAAAATAAAAGGTCACGACGGCAATGACCGGTATAACGATGAAGCACACCAATGTAAGCTTTATGCTCATGTATATCATGAGAAAGATGATGCCGATAAGGATCAGAACTTCTTTTACTAGATTAACAATCACCTGGGAATACAGCTGGTTAAGTGATTCAACATCATGGGTAATCCTTGTGACTAATCTACCAGTCGGATTTCGCCGATAGAATGCCATTTCCATCTTGGCAAAATGCTGAAAGATGGCCTGCCTGAAATCATAGATGACATACTGCCCGGTAAATTGAAGCGCATTATTTTGAAAATAAGTACTGATTGAAGAGACCACAATCAAAACGAAATAGACAATTCCTAAAGTCATGAGCCCTTGATAATCATTTGTTGTGATATGAGAGTCAATAGCCACTTTGATGATATAAGGCTGGGCCAGGCTTGCGATCACAATAAATCCTGTTAAAGCAAGTGATAATAAAATCAGTTTCCAATAAGGTTTTGCAAATGTGACCATGCCCTTGGCTAATTGACGATCACCCATTTTAGGAAGGTTCCCTGTGCTTACCTTTCGAATCATGACCTTCTCCTTCTTTTAATCAGGATCTTGTGCCGGTGAATGAATGGCATTGGCGGCGGCTCTAACGTCAATTGCTTGGATTGTTGTTCATACATTTTTTTATAAATGCCATCATTCTTTACCAGTTGTTGATGTGTACCTCTTTCTACAATTCTCCCCTCATCTAGTACTATGATTTGGTCTGCATCCTGGATAGCGGAAATCCGATGACTAATGATGATGGTCGTTCGGCCGCTTTTCATCTCGTTTCTAAGTGTCCTTAATATATGGGCTTCTGTCTTGGTATCAACCGCTGAGAGACTGTCATCAAAAATAATAATCGGGGAACGTTTGATCAAAGCTCTGGCCATGCTGACACGCTGCCGCTGTCCCCCTGATAATGAAAGTCCTCTTTCTACCAAAACTGTATCAAATTTTTCAGGGAATTTTTCGATATCATCATATACATGAGCCTGCTTGGCTGCTTGAAAGATGTGCTTCTCCTCATAAGGATTTGGGTCAAAGGCAATATTTTCTTTAATCGAGGAGGAAAATAAAAAATTCTCTTGTGGAACGTAAGCAACAGAAGTGCGAAGTGTTTTTAGTGGAAGATTCCGTATATCCTGATGATCCATAAAGATTGTATTTTTGGGTGGATTGTAGATTCGCAGGAGTAAATTGACCAACGTTGATTTTCCGCTTCCCACTCTCCCGACTATCGCCAAACTGGTTCCTTTAGGAATAGAAAGATCAATATTTAGCAAGGCGTATCGGTTGCTTTTATCATACTTGAAGGAGAGATTTCTGATGTCAATATGACCGGTAAACGAGGTGTTGGATTGAACGTCTTCTTCGTCTTGAATGTCTGGTTCTGTCGTTAATACATGGCGAATCCGGTCATCAGCCGCTTTCCCCTGCTGAAGCAGGTTGATCACCTTCCCAATGTTTTCTATCGGGGCAATCAGCAAGGACAAATACGTATTAAAAGCAACAAATTCTCCGAGCGAAATGGTGGTTCTCATGACTAAAATGGAACCTAATATGATGGAGAGCAGATAGCTAATACCGACAATTCCTGAGCTTAGAGAAGTAAACAACGAGTTGGAACGAATTAATTGTTTGTTCACCACCACATTTGAATGATTTTCTTCCGTAAACTTTTTCAGTTGTTCCTGTTCTTGTACATACGTTTTAATGACGCCGATGCCCGAACAAAATTCCTGTACCCTGCTGGTCAAAATCCCGATGGCTTCTTGTACTTTTAACGAATAGGTTTGCGTCTTCGACCGGAACCGATAGGCAATAAAGGTTAATCCAGGCAGAGGCAAAAGGACTGCTAATGTTAACAAGAGATTAATGGTACTGGCCATCATGAAAACAGCGATGGTAATTAGAACTGCCGCTTCCACCAGTTGAAAATATCCCTGCATGACTATCTGTCTCATGATATTGACATCATTTACGGCATGGGCCATCAAATTGCCGATCCGCTGATTGTGAAAATAATCCGCCTGCATTCGTTCCCAATGGGAAAACAACGATGTCCTTAAGTCCCGCTCTAGGATTCTGGACATTTTGAAGATATAAATGCGGCCAGATGACCGAAATACAAAGGCCCCAAACCCTACGATGATAAACCATAGAGCCAATTCCAATAAACCCGCTGAGGTAATGCCATCGCTTTGAAGCCCATCCGTGAATTCCTTTAATAAACCAGGGACCACTAATTGCAACAGAAGGGAAACTGCTAACAAGGTGGTTCCAAGGAAATAGCTCCATTTATGTAAGAAGAAATGTTCCCAAAAAATTGATCCATTTTTCACCATATCCCCCGCCTTCATTTAGGAATATGATTAGAATAACCCACCGATTTATCTAATAACAATGGATTTCCCCATCATCTTTCATGGATTATCTTGCTTTCCAAAGAGGATTTCTCTTACGGGTCCACCTTTGTCCCTAAGCAGTTGGCCGGCAGGACCGTCCATAGGAAAAGGCCACACGTTTGAGGCCAACTATTATTTGAGTTCAGATAATTTTCCACCTGTCAGTATTTCAAAAAGCTCTGCTGACTTTTTCTTGTCTAATTGAGCATATTTGCTTTCCGCATCAATGACAAGCTCTATTTTGTCCTTATTTGGACTGATCCAAAGTTCATACAACACAGCTTTTGCCACCGTTTCGGAATTTTTATATTGGAAAGCAAATCTGTAATCAGGAGGGCGGACCATCGACACTTTTGCATTTTCCCATTTAATATTTTGGACTAGTTTTCTGGCCCTTTGCACTTGCTCCTTATTCTCGATCAGTTTAAAGTCTTCATATTTATCATTATTGCCAATCCTCTTTTCTACCTCGATCTTTTGTACTTCATCTTTTGTTGCATTTGAACAACCAGTTATAAAGATTGAAATGATCGCAATAAATGCAATAAAATATTTCAATTTATTCAAGCATGCCACCCCATTTCTTTATAGGATAAATTCGACAATTCTTGCTCCAATCCTTTAAAGCATCGGGATCTAGAGATCAACCAGAAATTCTGGTTAATCTGGCCGCTATTCTGGTGTATGAGGTTTGCGCCAGCAAGGGTATTCTAATTTAATATAAGAAAAATCTCCCAAGACGGAAGATTATTTTTTATCAAACTGGCCAAATTCTGTTTATTCTAAAAAATCAAAGGGGAATTCTACAAATTTATGAGTTATTCTTCAAAATCTAAGGGGAATACTACAAAATTTCAAGTTATTCTACAAAAATTGGAAAATACCACCAAATACACACTGCGAGGAGGACAAACAGCGCATGAAGCTATTCGCCCGCCATGGCATCGTTCAATTCCGTACTTATAATCCCCATCAAAAACAAGATTTATATGCATTAAACACAGGAATGTTCAAGGACACTATAATAGTGGCTCATCAAACCGCGATTTGACATTTGTTTAACTAAATCTAAACTTAATCGAAGCGCTTCTAGATCAATGCCTGTTTCTATTCCTAATTCATTCATCATGAATACTACATCCTCAGTGGCCACATTACCTGCCGCTCCTGGGGCAAATGGGCATCCCCCTAAACCTCCAATCGAAGCATCAAACTGCCTTACCCCTGCTTGGAGTGCGGCTAACACATTTGCCTGGCCCATCCCATATGTATCGTGAAAATGGGCGGTAATCATCGCCTCAGGTTGAAGTTCCATAATACTGGAAAATAACGAGTAAACTTGGTTAGGATTTGCACGGCCAATGGTGTCACATAAAACAATTTCATCTGCCCCTAAACGATTGATTGTTTTGGCCATTTCAACAACCAGGCTCTCATCCACCGCTCCTTCAAACGGGCACCAAAAGGCGGTCGCAATATTGTATCGGACAAAAATCTTCTGTTCTTTTGCTTTTACTACCACATTCTCAAACTTCTTGATCGACTCTGCTCTCGTCATTTTGACATTTTTTAGATTAAAACTGTTACTAGCACCGACAACAAGGGAAACTGCCTGCACCCCCTGTTCAATGGCCCTGTCAAACCCTTTTTCGTTGGGGATAAGGGCCATATACTGAATCTTTGGATCCTTCACAATACCCTGGAAGACTTCACTTGCGTCTTTCATTTGAGGAACATATACGGGATGAACAAAAGATGTCGCTTCCATTCTCTTAATCCCAGTCTTATTTAACGCATTTATCAGGCTCATTTTTTTATCCGTTGGAATAAACACCATTTCGTTCTGCAGTCCATCCCGTGGTCCGACCTCGATTATTTCTACCTGTTTTGGTAACTTCATAGATTATCTCCTGCTAATCTTTTTGCCAAGTACGGTTCTAGGCCGCCAAGCTCCACCATTTCGATTAAATGTTCCGGTAACTTTGTTCCTTTGTATTCAGAAGTTTGAGTATGGTTGATGATTCTGCCTGCTAATAAATCAATTTCAAGCTCTTCGCCTTCTTTTATAACAGATGTATCTTCCATTTCTACCACAGGCAGACCGACATTTATCGAATTACGATAAAAAATTCGGGCAAATGAGCAGGCAACAATGGCACCTACTTGAAGATGTTTTAACACCATTTGAGCTGTCTCCCGACTTGAGCCTGAGCCAAAGTTATTTCCTGCAACGAGGATATCACCTGGTTTTACCTTTTTAGAAAATTTCGGATCAATGGCGCTCATTGCATGTTCGGCCTGTTTTTCTATGGGCAGACTCATAAATTGGCCAGGTGAAATAATATCCGTATTAATGTTGTCACCGTATTTCCAAACACGTCCCCTTATGATAACGGTCATTAATAAACCTCCTTCATTAAATAATTTCGAGGATCTGCAATCCTTCCTTCAATGGCAGTTGCAGCCACTGTTGCTGGAGAACCCAGATACACTTCACCATTTGGGCTTCCCATCCTACCTCTAAAATTTCGATTTGAAGAGGACATGACCACTTCTCCTGCACCAATTACACCGCTTGTAAAACCGCCACACGCACCACAAGATGGCATGTTCACAATGCAGCCAGCTTCAGTCAGAACATCCAATATCCCTTCTTTATTAGCCTCCATCCATATATGTTGGGAGGCTGGAACCACTAGGCAGCGGATATTTTTCGATACCTTTTTTCCCTTTAAAATTTCAGCTGCAGTGCGAAGATCACTTATTCGGCCATTCGTACAGGATCCTAAATAAACCTGATCGACGGATATACCTTCGACAGCACTGATACCATGGACATTATCTACTTCGTGAGGGCAAGCAACCTGAGGCTCTAATTCGGAAGCATTATATTGCAAAACTCGTGAATAGGAAGCATCGGGATCACTGTGAATTAGTTCGATTTCTTCCGTTATCCCTCTGGAACGCAAATAGTCTATAACCTTTTCATCTGTTTTAATTAGCCCGGTTTTGGCACCTGCCTCCACTGCCATATTTGATAAAACAAAGCGGTCATCAATGGAAAGACCTTCAATAGCGGTACCCGAAAACTCCAACGTCTGATAAGTGGCACCTGCGTGTCCCAGATCCTTGATGGTCTTAAGAACGATATCCTTCGAATACACTCCTTCCGGCAATTTACCCTCCCAAATTACCTTAATGGTTTCCGGAACTTTTAACCATGTTTCACCGGTCAATAACACACCCACCATCTCTGTTGACCCAATCCCTGTAGCGAAGGCCCCTAAACCGCCCGCCATACATGTGTGTGAATCCGTTCCAAGTATTAATCGGCCTGGCCGAACATGGCCATGTTCAGCGATGACCTGATGGCAAGGTCCTTCGAATTCATAATAATAAGAAAGCTCCTGAAGCCTTGCCCAGTCCCGTGTACATTTTAAAATATCCGCCTGATGGACAGTTGCTGGCGGCGTGCAATGGTCAGAAACTACGACAACCTTTTCTTTATCAAATAGCTTCCCTCCTAATCGTTTGAAGGCTCCATCCACTAACCAAGGCCCCAAAAGATCATGCATCATGGCAATATCTACCTTTACCCAAACGATCTCTCCTGCTTTTACTTCAGACCTTCGAGAGGCCTTTGCCAGGATCTTTTCAGACATCGTCATCCCCATATTCCATCAATCCTCTCACTAAAAACTCCTTTATTTCACAAACTATCTCTCTTATTCTTGCTTTCTGAAGTTTGTATGGTGTCTACAGATAATACCCAAAAAAATAGTATTTTTTATCTTAATGGGGTTCAGCTTCGTCGCCCCATATAACTTTTCGCGCAAGATTTTATCTTCCAATAATTCCTTTTTCAATCAGAGAATTGATTTCTTCCTGACCCAATTTCAAGGTGTTCACGAGGACCTCCTCATTGTGCTGGCCCAGCTTTGGTCCAGCCCAGTCGATGCTTCCTGGTGTTTCACTTAACTTTGGAACAATGCCTGGAACCTTTAGTTTCCCTATCCCATCGACCAATACTTCTTCAATCATTTCCCGCGCGTTATAGTGTGGATCCGCAACAATATCCTCTATGGAATAGATTGAGCCTGCTGGAACCTTTGCTTCATCTAGTATTTTCAACGCTTCTGCCAGATTAAGCGCTTGTGTCCATTGTTCGATGGTGGAATCCAATAATGATGCAAACTCAGAACGAGTTGCATTATTCTGAAATCTAGGATCAGATGCGAACTCGGGGCGGCCGATAGCTTCCATCAGCCGTCTAAATATCCCATCACCATTCGCGCCGATAACGATGTATTTTCCATCCTTGCATTCATACGTATTAGACGGTGTGATGCCAGGCAATATGCTCCCCGTCCGTTCTCTGATAACCCCTGCGCGGTCATATTCAGGAAGCATGCTCTCCATAAAACTAAAAACAGATTCATATAGAGCAACGTCAACCATTTGTCCTTGTCCAGTGCCTTGCAAATCCCGATGATAGACTGCCATTAAAGCCCCGATAACTGCGTAGAGAGCGGAAATAGAATCCCCAATACTGATTCCCACCCTTGTTGGCGGCCGGTCAGGATAACCTGTCAGATGACGAAGTCCCCCCATTGCTTCTCCAATTGAACCAAATCCGGCTTTATCCCTGTAAGGTCCATCTTGACCATATCCACTAATACGGACCATAATGAGTCCAGGATTAATTTCTTTCAACTGCTCATAGCCAATTCCCCATTTTTCCAGTGTTCCCGGACGAAAGTTTTCGATCACAATGTCGACTTCTAAAGCTAATTTTTTTATGATGTCCTGCCCCTCTTCCTGTTTCAGATCAAGGGTAATCGACTTTTTATTTCTTGCTTGAACATACCACCATAAACTGGTTCCATTTTCTACTACTCTCCATTTGCGAATGGGGTCGCCATTAGCTGGATTTTCCACTTTGATTACCTCTGCACCAAATTCTGCAAAAAGCCTTCCTGCTGAGGGGCCCGCAATTAATTGCCCCAATTCTAATACTTTTAACCCGGTTAATGGTTTTTTCTTCATATTATCCCTCCGCACTTACCTTATAAATTACATCATTATTTTTAAGGTTCAGCCATCCTGCTTTCTGTGCTAACATGGGAACATCATATGAAAAATTACCTTTCGAATATTCTATTAAATTTTTAGATAGGTTACCCGGTCCAAATTTGATCTTCCCGTTAGCTGATAAACCATTTTGCAAACACCAGTTAAGAAAATGAAAGATTCTCAGTCTTCTTTCTAGGATGCTTGTGTTCCCATTATCAAAAAACCACTTGTCGATAGTATTATAGACTCCGCGATTGATGCCAAATTGTTTAATACAGAATTGATGAAAGAGTAAATCAGGTAAATGGATCAATTCAGAAAAATGATTCATATTGTTCCTCCCTTCACGTAGTAACGACAAAGTGTTTGGCAGATTTGGGAATATCTTCACAGTTAAGGAGCATTTCAGTCGTCAATCGGCTGTCGACAAACGATAAAAGTATCGTTCCTTTATTTCTATTGCTTTTCAAGAATAGGGAGCGGATAGTTAAAACTTTAACTATCCGCAACACACGTTATTTAGATAATACTGGCCAGCCGGCAGGTATCAATCCCACATTGCGGCGGAAATATAACATTGGTTCTTTATCTTGTTTATTGATATCCAAAATTTGGCCGATGAAAATTATATGGTCACCCGCATCAATTGTCTGAACGGTTTTGCATTCCATAATTCCCAAAGCCCCTGAAATCACCGGTAAATTGTTGTCGGAGTATGACCAGTCAGCTTTTGAGAACCGGTCTAGACTTTTCCCCGCAAACGTCCAACATAATTCACTTTGATCAGCTGCCAAAATATGAACAGCAAAGCCGATAGAATTCTTAAAGGCACTAATATGTGAAGACTTGCGATCTAAGCACCAAAGTACCATCAGAGGATCCAAGGACACAGAGGCAAATGAATTGACGGTAAGACCAACAGGGCTTCCTTCTTCATTTACTGTGGTAATAATGGTCACGCCAGTCGGATAACTTCCCATAATCTGCTTAAAAACTTCCACTGTTTCTTGATTGCTCAACGGTTTATCCCCCTTAGTATAATGATGGTCCAAGCACCTTTCCGCTGGTCATTTTTGTCAGCTGGACCAAATCACGGCCAAACTGTTCAGCCTGATTTCTTACCTTGTCTTCTACTATTCTTCCTTCTTCCACTGTGAAGTTTGAATGGTAAAGTACACCTGGTATCGTGTGTACTCTAAAGAAAGCCATCGCTGTTCTGAATCCAAGATCAACACCAAGATAGTGATGATCGCTTCCTCCTGTAGCTGCCAGACCTGCTGTCTTTCCTTTAATATAGTCATCAGGGATGAGATCAATTAAATTTTTCAGTGCCCCAGTAATGGTCCCTCTGTACATAGGGGATCCAAAGAGAAAAGCATCAGCATTTTTTATTTTTCCCAAGACTTGCTGGGTATCACGATTATATTCTTCTACCATTCTCCCATCACAAAACTCCAATACTTGTTGGGATAAATCGACCACATCAATCGCTGCTGCTTGATCCTCAAGCAGGGAACCATTTAAAGCGCTTTCAATTAATGCACGTGTCCGTCTGCTGGACGCTGAACTCCCACAAATCCCAAGTATTTGCACCAATCTTCCTCCTTCCTGTGTTTCTGAAGCATTTAGGCTATCGTTACATCCTTTACCTTTACGAACCGGAAAGTCGAGACCATCGTATCTAAGTCGTAACCAACAATAACAGTTTTGTAGTTTGTAATAATTGGAGAAATGGCAAGTGAAGGTACTTCTGCAAGCAAATCCCTCATTTCTTCCTCAGATAATTGACCACTTTGGATTTTTTCAATATATTTCCTTTCGAAATCTCTCTGTGGATTGATCATGGAAAACGAAAAAACATCTGGGTAAATCATCTCACGAACTCCTCCAGGGATTAGGTCTGCTAATCTGGCAATTTCCCCTCTTGTTAAACGAAACACACTATTGCTTTCAAACGGTATACCATTATTTTTCAGCCATGCTTTGGCAATGTCAGATGCTGGATTACCTGACTTTGCATACATTACCCATCGATCCATTTTCCTGCCTCCATTCCATTTATTGGACTTAATTTTGCAAAACTACATTAAACCTGCACAGGAGAATAAAGTTCTGTATTAGTATTTTCCTGTTCTTCCGGAGATTCTTCTTGTTTAATTGGTTTACGCACACCTGCCTGTTCTAATAACGGTAAAACATTTTCATTAAAGTATGGCATTTCCTCCACATAATCGAGGAATGAAACTAATGTTCCCGATATGCCTGTTTTTGAAATCTTAATCATCTCATCTGCTACTTGTTCAGGAGTTCCGACAAATGCCCAGCCTCCCCAGCCGCCAATGAAATTCTCTCTTGCCTTTGTTAAGAAATCGATAGAGTTTGAGGATGATTCAATGCCAAACATATCACAAATGATATTGGCCACCTCCCAATCCCCCTGTTCCCGAACATAATAATCATAGAATTCTTTTGCTTCTTTTTCTGTTGGACGGCAGACAACAAAGCCCGTTGTAAACGTATTTATTTCTCTTCTAAACTCATCCCAAGCAAGTTTTTTCATATAATTGGTCCATTCCTTGCCGTGTTCCATTGATTCTATATATCCAAAGTTAAAATCCGTAAATCTTGCAGAAAATTCACGCCCTTTTTTGGATGTTCCTGCGCTAATTAATACCGGCCTTGGACTTTGGGTTGGTTTCGGTTCCTGCCATCCGTCCTTAATTTCAAAAAAGTCGCCCTTATAATCAAAGAATTGCTCGGACCACATTTTCAAGACGACTTCCATCCATTCCGTTGCATACTCGTATCCTTTGTCATGTTCCATTTTCTTTCCGGCAAACATATCCATTTCTTTTGGAAACCAGCCTGTAACAGTGTTCAGCCCAATTCTCCCTTTTGAAATTTCATCGATCGTGGACAGCATCTTAGAGGCAACGATCGGATGCATAGTGGGTACATGGGAAGTACAGAAAAGATAGATTTTTTTCGTGACAGCTGCCATAGCGGCAGCCCAGGTATAGGTTTCCATACAGTTGCCATTGAAGTTACTAGAACCGCCAAATCCGCGCCATCGTGCCACCGGTACAATACACTCGTATCCGGCATCTTCCATCATTTTGGCAATCTTAACATTCGTCTCAAAATCTGGTTTAAAGGTTGTATTGGCTAAAGTCATAGAACATGAATTACTTACGTTAGGGCCAAATATTCCTAACTTTAACTTATTATCATTAAACATTGGATTTCCTGCTTCTCTGAACACATCAAAACGGCTCATTTTATCGCCCCCAGCTTTTTATTTTTAATTTGCTATATGGTTTGGTCTACTGAAGCAAATACAAGATCTTATCTTATGCCATCGTTATATCTTTCACCTTGACATAACGGAACGTTGAGACCATTTTTTCGAGATTATAGCCGACCAATACGGTTTTATAATCTGTAATGATTGGGGAAATCACGAGTGCCGGGTAAGTACCGAGAATACCTATTATTTCATCCTCTGTTAATTCACCCTTATGAATCTGATGAATATATTCTTTTTCAGTTTTTTTTTGTGGGTTAATTAAACTAAAAGAAAATGTATTTGGATATACAAGATCTTTCGCGCCACCAGGCAAGAGATTAGCCAGCCTTGCAATTTCTTCTCTTGTTAATTGAAAAATACTATAGTTTTCAGAAGGGATTCCGTTATTTTTTAACCATGCTTTGGCAATATCTGAAGCAGGATTTCCTGACTTGCCATATAACACCCATTTATCCATCCATTTCTCCCCTTGTTTCATTGATTATTTGTAGGCATGACTTACCGGCTGGTTACTGCACGGGTTCTAATGAAACCTCAGCCTCTATTGAAGTGGATTTTAGAGGTTGTGCCCCCATTTTGTCCGCTGTTGGCTTTTCTGTTGAGTTAATAGGTTTGCGCACACCTGCCTGCTCAAGCAAAGGCAGTACAGTTTCATTAAAGTATGGCATCTCTTCTAGATAGTCCACAAATGACAGGAGTGTTCCCGATACGCCAGATTTAGCTATATTGATTAATTTATCGGCTACCTGCTCTGGTGTTCCGACTAACGCATAGCCGCCCCAGCCTGCAATAAAATTTTCTCTAAATTTCTTATTGAAATCAGCAGACTGGGAGGCTGTATCGATATTAAAGAGACGGCAAATAATATCGGTTACTTCATCATCACCTTTTTCCCTTACATAATAATTGTAGTATTCCCACGCTTCTTTTTCTGTAGGTCGACAGACGACAAAACTGGTGGTGAAGGTATTAATTTCTCTCTTGTACTCTTCCCAGGCCAGCTTTTTCATTCGGTTTGTCCATTCCCTTGCCTGTTCCATTGACTCGATAAACGAGAAATGGAAATCGACATACTTGGCTGCGAACTCCATTCCTGCTTTTGAGGATCCTGCATTTATTAGCACAGGCCTAGGACTTTGGCTTGGTTTTGGCTCCTGCCAGCCATCTTTTATTTCAAAGAACTCTCCTTTATGGTCAAAAAATTGTTCTGACCACATTTTCAGGACTACGTCCAACCATTCGGCTGCAAATTCATATCCTTTATCATGCTCCAGTTTCTTGCCAGAAAACATTCCCATTTCATTTGGAAACCAGCCATTAACCGTATTTAAGCCAATTCTGCCCTTTGAGATACCATCAATGGTAGATATCATTTTGGAGGCAACAATCGGATGGATGGTCGGTAAATGGGATGTACAAAAGAGATAAATTTTTTCCGTAACGGCGGCCATAGCAGCTGCCCAAGTATACGTTTCCATGCATTCCCCATTAAAATTACTTGGCCCGCCAAATCCGCGCCACCTGGCTACAGGTACGATACACTCGTAGCCTGCAGCCTCCATCATTTTGGCAATTTTAACATTGGTTTCGAAATTGGGCTTGAACGATGTTTCTGCCAGGGTCATAGAACAAGAGTTGTTCACGTTGGGACCAAATATCCCCAGCTTCAGCTGGTTATTATTAAACATTGGATTCCCTGCTTCTCTGAAAATTTCAAATCGGCTCATATTGTTCCTCCCTTTTTCAGTTACAAAATTTTAAATGGATCGGTAATGATGTTGCCTGTGTCTACCCAAACACTCTTAACTTGTGTATATTCGTGCATGACATTGAAACCATTTTCTCTTCCGATGCCGCTGGATTTGTAGCCGCCAAATGGTGAAGAATAGGAAACTTTACGGTAATTATTGATCCATACTGTTCCAGCGTTAATCTTTGATGCCATTCTGTGGGCACGCTGAACATCTTTTGTCCAAACAGCAGCTGCTAAACCAAATTCCGTATCGTTTGCAATGGAAATGGCTTCTGCTTCATCCTTAAAGCGGATTAAGACGACAACCGGGCCAAAAACCTCTTCTTGGGCAATCCTCATATCATTTGTCACATCTCCAAAGATGGTTGGTTCTACAAAGAATCCATCCTTCAATTCAGGTGTTGTTGGGTGTTTTCCTCCGTAAAGAAGAGTAGCTCCTTCATCCTCGGCAATTTTTATATAGCGTAGGACTTTTTCGAATTGTCCCTTGAAAGCAACGGTTCCCATTTCAGATTCCATATCAAGCGGATTTCCAAGTTTGATTTGGCTTGTTCTTTCAACAAGCTTTGCAACAAACTCATCATAGATATTTTCATGGACAAGTACCCGCGAACCTGCCATGCATGTTTGGCCAGAAGCGGCGAATACCCCTGCTAAAACGCCATTTACTGCATTTGCAAGATCGGCATCCTCGTAAATGATATTCGGAGATTTACCACCTAACTCTAAGGTCACACGTGCGAAGTGGTCTGCAGAGTTTTTCATGATTAATTTTCCAGTTGCTGTCGAACCGGTAAACGCGATTTTACGGACATCAGGATGCTTTGACAGGGCGTCACCTGCTGTCTGGCCAAAACCTGTGACAAAATTTACGACCCCTGCTGGGAAGCCCGCCTCTTTAATTAGTTTTGCTAACTCTAATAGGGAGGCTGGTGTTACTTCAGACGGTTTCACGACAACTGTATTTCCAGCAGCTAATGCCGGGCATAATTTCCAAAGAGTTAATAGCAATGGCGAGTTCCATGGAACAATCGCCCCTATGACACCAAGCGGTTCACGAACCGTGTAGTTAATCATATTGGGAACATCAACAGGAATGCTTTCCCCATGAATTTTGTCCGCCATACCAGCAAAGTAGTAGCACCAGCCTGGAAGGGATTTTGTCTGCCCAAGCATTTCTCGAATCAATTTTCCATTGTCAACTACTTCACTGATGGCCAGAAGCTCCGCATTTTCAGCAATCAGGTCACCTAGTTTACGAAGCAATGCTCCACGCTGTGCACCAGTATATGTAGACCATTCGCCTGTTTCAAATGCCTCTTTAGCCGCCTTGACTGCAAGAGCAATATCTTCTTTTTCACCTGCTGGCGCTGTCGCCCAAACCTTTCCTGTAAATGGGTTGACAGATTCGAGCCTCTTTCCGGATACGCTCTCAACCCATTCGTTATTAATAAACATTTTGTATTCTTTTACTCCAGTAAAAGGCAATTGATAAACCGTATTTGTTGTTGTAGTCAAGTTAATAACCTCCTCGATTTGTTTGCGGATTCCATCTTATTTTGGTAAATGTATGACTCCTCGAAATGTTTCAAATCATTCTGGATATGCTGTTCCATTTTTCTTGCCGCTAATTCTGGCTCATGGATGCTCATAGCTCGGAACACGCCATAATGTTCTTCTAAAAAGCTATCACTGCGGTTATATTGTTTGATGATGGTGTTTCTGCAAATGCGAATTAATGAACGGGTATTGTCCATCATCTTTTTGAGCTGATTGTTTCTTGAATATGTGATGATGATTTCATGAAATTTTGTATTTAGAGCAATGATATTCTGAGTATTTTTTTGTTCAACAGCTTGCTCTGTCCAGATTAAAATTTGGCTTAACCGCTTGAGTTCATCATCGGTTATATGTTTGGCCGCCCAATAGGCTGCAACCGTTTCTAAGCCAATCCTGACCTGGTACAATTCCTTTGCATCCTGCAAGGAAGGAATAAAAACCGAAATATTGCCTTCATCATTAACAAGAAGCCCATCACGTTCCAATTTTCGAAATGCTTCTCTTACTGGACTTCTGCTCACACCCAGATCAGACGCTATTTTTGTATCGATTAATCGTTCTCCGGGCATGATTTTCCCTTCCAATATTTCTTCCTCTAACCGTTTATAAATTTGTTGGTAAAGTGGGTCAACCCGTTTAACCGGATTCATTTCCGACTCATCACCTCCTGCCTCAATTTGAAATATTGTAATCTGTCGACTACTCATTCTTATTAAATGCAAATATCGTGCCAACCTTAAAAAAGCTGATTGATTTTTACAGAAAATGGGGTGAAAAATGGCTGCTGTAAAAGGAAATTTTTTTTAAGTGCTTAGATCTCAGCTTGATATCCGTCGATTATATTCTGTATACAAAAAAGATTTTTTGGTGTTTTGTATATAAAAGAAACAAATATTATGTATACAACTTATACACTGTATGAATATTGACAATATTACCAATTTATAGTACTTTCTTGTTAACGAGAGATGAGGTGATGAGATTTTGTCGTTTCTTTCAAATATAGAATTAGATCCATTCAATCTTGATACCATTTTCAACTCTGTGAATTACGGAGTAGTAATAATTGATAAAGATGGAAAATTCGTGTTCATTAACCAAGCGGCAGAAAGAAAAATGAATCTCAAAATGAAAGAATGGATTGGAAGGAATATAGAAAACTTCACTCCAAATTCTGTCATATATGAGGCGCTCGTTACTGGAAGACCGAAGTGCAATATGTTAAGGAAAGTAATGGGGAAAGACTTTCTCATAGATGCCACACCGATAGAGAAACACGGAAAGGTGATTGGAGCAATTGCCACTTACCTTGACGAAGAGGAATTGATGACACTTAAACTTAGTTTAAATCACTTCCCTATCCAAACCAATAATCATGATTTACTTAATGAAAAACACATCGTTCCATCTTTTCCTCCAGCTGAAACTAGTTTTTTCACCTCAAATGATCACCTACTGGCAGATGACCTTAAAAAAGTAAAAAAGCTTTCCCAATCCGATCTTTCTATTTTAATTAGAGGAGAAAGCGGCGTTGGAAAAGAAGTAATGGCTAAAAGCGTCCATCAATGGTCAAGTCGGAAAACAAAACCCTTTATTGCGATTAATTGTGCAGCTATACCAGAAGCATTATTAGAAAGTGAGCTTTTCGGCTATAATGAAGGCGCTTTCACTGGTGCAAAGCGGAATGGCAGTAAAGGAAAATTTGAATTGGCTAATGAGGGAACGATTTTTTTGGATGAAATTGGCGATATGAATTATCACCTTCAGGCTAAGCTCTTACGGGTACTGCAGCAAAAAGAAATTGTCCGAGTTGGCGGCAGTGAGGTTATTCCAATCAATGTAAGAGTCCTAGCAGCCACTAACCGTAATATCGAATCAATGATAAAAAATGAAACTTTTCGGGAGGATTTATTTTACAGAATTAATGGGTTTACCTTAACGATTCCGCCTTTACGGGCTAGAAAAAAGGATATTGAGATTCTAATCTTTCATTTTCTCCAAGAGTTTAATCAGAAATATCATAAGAATATTCATATGAGTCAGGAGGCTTATGATTTATTGCTAGACTACTCTTTCCCTGGTAATGTTCGGGAGTTGAGAAATATTTTAGAGCATGCCTTCTTTTTAACAGATACAAATGATATAAAAATTATCGACCTGCCAAATAACATCATCAATGAGGTTCATGGATTACCTGCTGCTGTACCACCGCAAACCAATGAAGGTCCAGTTTCTTACCATTCTCCTCTTACAAATTCATTGGACTTTTCGAAAAATATCACCAAATTAGAAATTCATTTAATGAAAGAGGCTTTAAAACGCTCAAATTATAATCGTTCATATGCCATCAAAATGTTAGGCATATCTCGGCGTTCATTTTATGAACGCTTGAAAAGATATAAAGATGAGATGGAAGATTTAGAATTGCAAATTTGAATTTTTATTTAAAAAATCTTCCAACTTGGACTTGGAAGATTTTTTTGATTACCTTTGTTGCCTTTTTCATTCTGGTGATTTTGATATCAAATATATTTATTCTTTAAACACATCAAAAAAGTTCCAAATCTCTTCTAATCTATCTAATTTCTTATAAAAGTCTTCCTTTTTTTCCCTGCCGACAAGGTAATTAACGCATTGATTAAACTTAACGGTGCCACAAACGAATCAATGAAAGATGGCATTTGACTTGCGGCGGTCAGTGAAATAACCGCATACGGAATAAGGGGAGATAATACCCTTTTTACTTTTAATAAATGTTCAATTGTTTATTAAAAAGTGTTGACATCTAATTTTTCCATCTTGATTTGATATTCATCATAGCATCTTGGAAAATGTCCATAGATTCCTCCTACTTTTTCATAGATTTTTTCTGATATTTTTAGACGTTCGGTAGTGGTTAGCTACTGGTGAACAGAAGTTTGCATATATTACTCTTTTAACTTTGTAACAATTAAAATACAATATTGTTATAAAATATAAAAGTTTGCTTATTTTAATAAGCTGCTGAAATCGCTATTCTTGGAAAGGTATTTTAGCTAAAGAGGTTAAAATTAAAAGCTAGCAAACGTATGCCAAGCTTGGCAGTCAGCAGCTGCAGAATAATGCCTTTCTGCAGGTTGAAAGATTTTTTAAAAATAAAGGCAGCATACATAAGTTAGTACAATCTTGAATATTTTTCATGTTCCGCTTTCACAAGCTGTATAAAATTCTCTCTTTCCTCATCCATACTCGTAATCATCTTGATATTTCTTTCACTGGCTAGGAACTTCTTTACCATTCTGTTGTTATAAATAATATATTCGTAGCGCCAATCCTTCTCCAGTGCGTTAAACCAAGGTTCTTCTTTTAATCTTTTTATGTGTTTCTCCCACTTCTTTTCTTTACGATCTGGTATCAAAAAATCAATAAGCTCTCCTGCAAGATCTAATAATAAGTCAACAATTAATATGTTCATCCACTCCAATTTTTTCCTGCATCCTCGAGAATATCCTACCATAAATATTTATTTAAAACTGTGAAAAAATTTCCTACACTTGCCTGCAGACTAAAACCAAAAGACCACCAATTATAACATGGCGGCCTGTTCGCTATTGATAGTTACATAATTTATAAACTAGAAAAACAGATACAGGGAAAAAGTGGCTACTAAATTAGCCATTCCATGGGCAAAGGTTGTAATATAGATGTTGTTCGTTCTGACAAAAAGAATACCAAAAAGGATGCTGTCAATAAATACGGTTGTTAAATCAATCCATACAACAATTGCTGGCCCTGATGAAAAATGCATGATCGCAAATAATATGGATGTGACCAGGATCGCAGCCCAAGCAGGCAGAAATTTATTTAACTGCGCTTGAATTAACCCTCTAAAGACAATCTCTTCACCAAAAGCAAAAATAAGAAGTGTAAAAATGAGCTGGATATTGACTGCTTGAATATTAATGGGCACACGCGCTAATAGATGCTCCAGTACATCAGGCAAGAAATTTACATACATCAGCAAATAAAAACCTTGCATGATAACACCAACTAATGCAATCCATATCCAATTTTCTCTTAACTTGCGAGGGAACGAGACAAAAGATAAGCCTATTTCCTCTCCTGTTCTATTCCGAACCCTTCGTTCTACCAAGAAATAAATAATCGAGACAACGACCATGATCCCTTTCAATTTTGGGAAGAAAAGTACCTCCATAAGCATTAATGCCATAATGAGCGATAATTCTATTTTCTCCCTACTTGGCGTTTCCATATTAGTTTGTTTGATACCTTCCATTTAGGACACCCCTTCTGATATTTTGTTTTCTATTTAGCAAAATGAAAGCATAAGACATAAACAACAAGTTTAAACCAATAAAACTTATTAAAATTGGATAGCTAAAATGGGTGATATGAATGCCTATTTCTCCAGTCGATAAATATTCCATACTATCTACGAGAAAATGAAAAACGATAACAGGTAAAATACTTTGATTCCTCAATCGCATGGCGCCTAAGGCAATCCCCCCTAAAAACGCCCAGCAGGTTTGAAAAATGGCAAAGGAAAGATCAGTTCCGAAAAACACATTTGGAAGATGGATCAATCCAAAGATGAGTGCAGGAATAAAAATCGCCGGATAGATTCCCTTGTGTAAAAAGGACTTTAAAAATAGACCTCTAAAAATTAATTCTTCATTTGCAGCAACTCCAAATGCGGCAAGCAAGAGCATAACGAGCCGCCAAGTGGACGCTGGCGCTTCTACTCCGAAACTGAAGATAATAAAAATAGGAAATACCAGAGGAGGAATCCAAAACAACCATTCTTTTTTATCAGGCGGAAGACTGATTCCCGCATCCTTCTGTTGTCCAAATCCATAAACCAATAGGAATGCCATGAGCATATATAACAATTGCAAAGCCCAGCCCAGGTCTTCTTTTAAAGAAAGGTTTGGATTTGCAATCAAGATGATTTGAATGATCCCAAATCCTGCCAACCGGCTGCTCCCTAGTACAAAGATGGTAAACACAAGTGGATGCTGGCGAAAATAAGCTTTCATCTATCACTTCACTCCGTATCATGTAAGATTTTTTTTGATGAAAATGTTCACTCCAGTTTTCATTCTGACATGTTTTACTTCCTGAAAAAATAGAAATAAAAAAGCTATTTTTTTCATCTTTTATGTATGGCCTCTAAACCTCATTTCCACCTCACACGGATGGTGACTGGCACCTTCCTTAACTATTAAGCCTGACCTAATTAAAATAAAAAAAATCTTCCAAAAAGGAAGATTTTTTTAGTAAACGGAGCAATTTATGCTTATTCTACAATAACCAAGAAGAATTCTACAAATATAGGCGTTATTCTACAAAACCGAAGAGTAATTCTACAAAATTTCGATTTATTCTACAAAAATTGGTATATATTACAAGCGAATAGTTCGGACGGGAAATCATTCATTCACTAAATCCCGTTTTTTATAGCCGACAAAACCAACCACTATCAGGAGGAGGGCCAATAATTTGATGAAGATTATCGTTCCCCATTTCCACTCTTCAATTGGAACCTTCGGAATATAGCTAAATATATCAAGATTCAGCACGAATTCTGGGATATCCATCATTTGCCCAAAATAACTATTAAAGAAAGCAAAGATTAGATAGCCCCAAATGATGATCGTAAAGCGCGGCAGCCAGCCAATCAGTACAGCCAAAATACCGATAAAGAAGAAAATCGCAGGTACCCAAACCATTCCAGCCTTCGTAATTTCCCACAAACTTAACGGGGATTCCATCACACTTCGCTGAGCCAGATAGAGCCCCACTATCGCAGAAAACTGTCCGAGCAGCCCAAGGATGAAAGACAAGATCACATGATACCAGTAGAATTTTGCCCGGCTTAATTTAGTAGCATAAAGCGGATCCCAGTGCCCTTTCTTTTCCTCGTTTATGAGTTTCATAAGACTTCCCACAATGAATATCGTCGTCAACAAAGATAAAACAACGAAAAGCACGCTCATAAATTGTTCTTGTATGGTGTAATTTGCATTATGAAGGAACATTTGTTTCATCATCTCGTTATCACTAACAAACTCATCCATGTCCCCAAAAATGGATCCATACATAGCTCCCGTAATAAAGATAGAGATGATCCAGCTAATAATAAATGTCTTTTGGAGCCGTATTACTAGGCCAGGCAGGGTCAACAGACGATCTTTTGCATGATCACGGCCAGAACGTTCTGGCAAATATCCAGCCCCCATATCTCGGGCATGCTCTAAAATATAGGAAACTACTAAAAAAATGATACTGGCAGCAAACGCAATAACGATTGGAAGCCAGTCATCACCAACATAAGCATTTACAAGATAGCTCCATCCGAGCGGGTTGAACCAAGAAGCATCTGGTGTGCTCATATCCGTTGCCATTCGGAGAACGTAAAACAAGCCAAGCGTTAAGAAACTTAGTCCCCTGGCGCCTCCAGCTCCCGCAGCTAATTGAACGAATATAAGTGCAATCATCCCCCATAAAAAACCTTGCAGCCCTAGTGAAACGGAATAGACCAAATTACTCGAAAAATTCAATCCTGGTACATCCTGGACTTGAAGCAAAAGGACAGAAAGAGCAATGATAACTACATGCAGAAGGAACAATTCCAGTACGATTGCTGTTGTGTTGGCCAGTCGTCCAACTTGAAAGGATCGAATAAGCTCTGATATTCCATCGTCCTCTTCTTTCCTTGTGCGGCTTATGACATGCATAATCGATACAATGGCAAACACAAGTGCTGTAAAGAGAAGCATTTCCTGTGCGTACATCGCACCGATCGTGTACGTTTCAGCAGTAGCTGCTGTTGGTCCGATCATGGCAATCATGGCTGGATTTTTCATCGTCTCATACATGGCTTTCAATCCAGCAGGGTCTTTTCCATACATTTCGTACAGTGATGCAGCAAAGCCGCCTGCGAAAAGACTTAAAGCAGCAGCCCAAATGAGCAGCTTTAGCCAATCTCTCCGTAATGTATGAACAAAGAGCATCCCAGTCTTATTAAATAGATTATTCATCCTACTCCCCTACTTTCCAGTGTAATGACGCATAAACAAGGATTCAAGAGTCGGCGGGACACTCTCAAGCTTAATTACATGGTACGGCAGGATGGCTTCCAGGATGGCTTCAATTTGATCGCTATCTGCTTGGAAAACAGCTTCCTTCCCTTTGATTTCCAAGTCGTGCACACCGCTCACTTGTTTTAATCCAGTCGGTTCATGGCGAGTCGTAATCTTGTATTGATAGCGGGTTAAATGTCTTAATTCGTCTAGTGTGCCGGTTTCAATGACTTCTCCCTGACGAATAATCGCAACGCGGTCACATAATCGTTCGACCTCGCTTAATATGTGACTGGAGAGAAGGATCGACTTTCCTTGATTTTTTAAATTTTCTACTTCCTCTTGAAAAACGGCTTCCATCAGGGGATCAAGGCCACTAGTCGGTTCATCAAAAATATAAAGTTCGGCATCGCTGGCAAGCGCAGCGATCAGCGCCACTTTTTGGCGATTGCCCTTTGAATACGTTCGCGCTTTTTTCTTAGCGTCGAATTGAAATTTTTGAATTAATTCATCCCGTCGTGCATAGTTCTTTGTTCCCTGGAGGCGCATAAATACATCAATAATCTCGCCGCCTGTTAAATTAGGCCAAAGATTGACATCGCCAGGAACATACGATAGTTTCTTATGGATTTCAATCGAATCCTTCCAGACATCCTTCCCGAATATCTTGGCAGATCCTCCACTGGACTTTATTATGCCAAGCAAAATACGGATGGTAGTCGATTTTCCTGCTCCATTTGGTCCGATAAACCCTAATACTTCCCCTTTTTTTACATCCATCGTTACATTTTTTAAAGCAGGGGTGGATTTATAATTTTTCTGTAGACCCCTGATTTCTGCGATTATCATTCGTCTCATCTCCAATTTCACGAGAAAGTTTTTTACTAAAATTAACTTTATAGTTCATAATATACACCTATTTATCCGGTAATTCAAATAGTTTTTTAACTAAAACATTTGATTTAGTTCAAAAAATGAAATAATATAAATAGGTAGAAAGTAATTGAAAAAGGGAAAAAAAGTGGTGAGAAGATGAAGAAAAATGGCTTTGATTTAAGACGTGAGAAGAAAATGAAAAATATTGAAGCTGCTACGCTTGAATTGCTCAATCAAAAGGACATTTCCAATATTACCATGGACGAAATTGCTAAAAATGCCGGCGTTAGTAAAGTAACATTATTCAATTATTACAATACAAAAGAGAATTTAATGAATACCACGATTCAAAATTTTCTTGCCTCCGTTCAAGAAGAATATGAACGTTTAGTCGAAAGTGATTTGCCATTTGAGCAAACATATATAGAACTATCCCAATACAAAATGAAAAAAGTGCAAAGTATGACCGCGATATTTTTTCATAATGTGATGCAGCAATATACAAATGATCCCACTTTTTTTGATAAAGATGCGCAAGAAAAAAGTGACCAATTACTTTTAAGTTTGCTGCACAAAGGACGTAAAGAGGGAAAAATTAATCCCGCCTATTCGGATGAGGTTTTAGTGATGTTCATGCATATTTTCACAGAGGGTTTAAAGAGTAAAGCGATTAATAGTGATTTTTTGATGAATTATGGCGCTCAAATTTCTCAAATGTTTTTGAATGGCTTGCGTTAAAGCCATCATGCTTAATGAGTGGCTCAGCGGCTATTTTCAAGGAGTTCTTGCCACCCTCAAAATATTAAAAGGGACAGATAAACACCGTTCTTTGCACCTTGCATCAAGCTGTTTATGAACGAATAAGCAAAAGAGCCGAAATAATTATTTCATTTCGGCTCATTATTCTGGTTTCCCTATGAGGAATTCTACAAAATCATCCTGTTTTTCTGCAAAATTATGATTTATTCTACAAAATTTCGATCTATTCTACAATATTTTGAAAAATTTCCCAAACCTAACAATTTCCAATTTTCCTGCATTTTACCATGATAAAGTTGATGGAAGGCTTATTTTTCATGTGCTTATTGGGCTCGTCGATTTCTGAAACCTCTATCAGGCCATATTTTCCGAAATCTTGTTCGATGGAATCCGAATCATAAAAAAACATTTTTGCTTAAATCCTTCAAATGGGTGAATATTAACGCCCATACACTTGAAATTCCTTTTCACTCCCATTAAAGACATTAACGTCGATGAACTTCTCTTCCCCACTATAACCTTTTAATCTTTCCCGGTCGGTATACTGCCAAAATGTCCAACCTCTTTTATCCGGAAGCGATGGCTTTGTCAAAACATCCCTTATCCATATATCACATTGGTCAAAGCCATTTTTAATATACAAATCATAAGCCTTTTGTGTCGTGTAAAGAATGACACGTTTTCCGTAATGTTCTTCCAGCATGTCTACCATCGTTTGAAGCTCTTTTTCTGCTTGACTCCGTTTTGGAGGATTTTTTTCCTTATCGCCATAAAACTCCACATCAATGACTGGCGGCAATGAATCACGATTTAACGGCACTGTTTGAATGAAGTTTTGGGCTTGGGTTTTGCCTGCGCTATCATAACTAAAAAAATGGTAGGCACCTGTTCGCATTTTCGTATTTTCAGCACTTTTCCAATTCTCTTCAAAGGTTGGGTCGACATATGTGCTTCCTTCAGTGGCCTTCATAAACGCAAATTTTACGCCTTGTTTCTCGAATTGTCCCCAATCGATTTCACCCTGATATGACGAAACATCCACACCTTTTACCGAATAATCCTTTACACGGTAAGCGTTAGGAATCATGATGCCTTGATACCATAGAAACACAGTCAGGATCATTCCAATAACTAGCATGACGGCAGGATACACAAATAGGGTTCGAGTTTTCTTTTTTCCTCTATGGATGATCATCTTACACACCATTTCCTATTCTTTTGAGACATTCTTCTTGTATAAAAACGGGCTGGCTAATTTTACCTGCCTCTTCTAGTTTATCCTACCATACTTGTGAAATATTTTAATACCTTTCTTGCCGCCCAACTAGATAAAAAACAGACCAGCTAGCGGCCTGTTTAAAATTTGTAGTTATTTTATCATGATCGGATTACCAGTTTTAGGAATAAACGAATTGGTCAACGGATGCCCAAAAACTAGTTTCCATTGCGCGTTTTCCTTTGTAACGGCTAAATTCTGTGTAAAGCTAAGGTTTGGGTATTTGATTTCCACTTGAACAATCGCCAACGAATCCGAAATATGTTTGATGCCATATGTGATCATTTGAGGTGCTGGCTGCATGCTTAACCCCTTAAGATGAGCCTCTATTTTTTTACGATCGGCATCAGGCAAAATTTTAATAAAGTTTGTCATTTTCTCTAGATCATCCGTTTTTATGGCGTCAACATAATCCTTAAACAGCTGGGTGACTTCTGCATCCTCCCCTGCTCTATTTTCTGGATTTGTACTTTTTGCCCCTGAGGGTGGAACCCCGATGACGATCTTCCAGTTTCCATCCTTTTTAATGACAGGAGTGGTCCTTATGTTGATCATTTCTTTATAGTTGGATTGAATGGACACCAATGCCGCCTCTTCATTTATTACACTTAGCTTCGTTATACTGGCCTGCTGCAGTGGATTTTCATGGCAGAATCTTGTGTACATTTCCTTAAGATTGTCAATCTTGTGGAAATAGACAGAATGCTCGGCCATCATTTCTGCATTACAATTTTTTTGCGCCTTTAAGAATTTTTCAACGGAAGTTGTCACATCGTCTTTTGTTGACGCCATGGCAGTCGTACCGAAAAATAATAAGATCATCCCCATTGTAATAAAAATCGGAAGTTTTTTCATTCGTTCACCCCATCATTTATTATCTAGATTACTATCTGAAAAAATCTGAAAAATATACCTGCACGGTTTATTCGAGCTCGGTCATTTCCAAATCATTGGCAATCATCGATTGTAATGGTAGGGGGAAAAATAAACCAAGGACATGCTCCGACTGCAATATGGTTACTCTATCTATTGACTAAAGATGCTCCCTATAAAAATACGCTATTGAAAATAGGAGGCCAGTGGAAAATACCGCTATCGTTATAGCAGAAATCCCAGGCAGGAAATAAGCGGCTGTACTGCTGAAAAATGTGAACAATAGCCATTTTAATGAAGCAGGCAGAGATTTAACCATTTCCATTCACCTCTTTTGCTTCGTAAAACTCCCAGTACTGTTCAGCCAATACCTCTGAAAAAACATCAATCGTTCTTTGAAGTTCCTCTAAAGTATTATCTACCCCTCCGACTTCCAGCAGCATCGCATTATTTGAAATATCTTGATTATATACACCATTTCCATCCTTAAAGGTTTTTAGGAAAACCCCTCTGCTAATGCCAGGATAGCTCTTTTCTAATTTTTCGTTTAGTTCTTTCGCCAACTCCAGATTTTCTAAATAACTTTTATTTTCTTTTCCCACGACAAAATAGAGCCTTGCGTAGTTCACTCCATTTATTGCCTTTGTAGTAATCTCTTTCCGGGTATCATCACGGTGGAGGTCAATAAAATAGTTTAGTTTTGTGTTACTGGCGGCGGCTGCTTCAACAATCTCCCGCGACTCAGCATATGCTTTGGTATAGGTCCAGCCTTTTTTCTTTAGCTCTTGGGTCATATTGGTTTTATCGTGTTCAACTCCAATCCCTTTGTTCATTAAATCCGCTGCAAGCCGGTCTCCGAGCCCCACTACATTTGCCCTTTCATCCGAACTGACAGCTTCATTTGGTATGGATGCTCCCACTAACAAGGGAAGAAATGATTCCCAGCTGTGGCTATGATAGATAAATACGGTTTTAGTTTCGGGATCCGTTACAGCAGCATTGTTTTGTGGCACATTCTCTTGTTTTAATAATTCTTCAGATACTTTCCTTTCATTCAGCAGAACCTCTAACGGAGGGGCAGATTCAGTTGGAAGATTAGTGAGGTTTGTCCCTTCTCCTGCCACCACAATCTCGGTGTCATATAATCGTAATCCAGGCAGTTCATTTCCGAGAAGGGTTCTGGCATCTGTTGGTTTTATAGTAACTGCAAGTTGTAAGGCTATATTGGACATATTTTTTGCTGTCAATATAGGGGAATTCATTTCGGGGAAGAAATGGTGGTTTTCAGACTTAATAAAATGCTTTTTTCATAAACTGACCATCCATACAAATAATTGGGACTCTGCTGTCCATTGAAAAAATTCATCCTCATTTTTATTAATTAGGAATTATTACGATTTAAGGCGAATAATCATTTTAGTAGTTTAACAAATCGTAATTATTACGAATTATTTCTTATATCATTTCATCATTGAGTGAAATGATTGAACTGCACAAGCATATAAATAGAATAGGAATGACCGTTCCAAGAAAGGAGAATGAATGTGGCACTTATTAATAAATTGGTAAAAGACAGTCTCGTTTTTCTATTGTTTTTTTTCATCCTATTTCTCTTTTTCTTTGCAGAGGAAATCAAGAACCTATCATTTTTTACTAGAATCCCCAGTACGTTCTTTAATGTAAATACCATTTTTCTCAGCATTATTTTGGAGGCCATTCCTTTTATTCTACTGGGAGTCTTTGTTTCGGCCATTATTCAAGCCTTTGTATCTGAAGAGGCCATTAGAAGGATTTTGCCTCGTAACGCCTATTTGGCCCTCATACCCGCTGCTTTACTAGGAATCATCTTTCCAATATGTGAGTGTGCCATCATTCCCGTAGTCTGCAGGTTAATCAAAAAGGGCATGCCGTCCCATGCAGGAGTAGTGTTTATGCTCAGTGCCCCCATCTTAAACCCTGTCGTTTATACTTCCACCTATTTTGCATTTAAAGGCACGCCCTATATCGCCAATGCCAGAATGCTTATCGGATTTATTAGTTCCATTCTCATTGGATTCATCATTTACAGACGCTTCAAAAGAGAAAATATTTTAAAAACAAAACAAGATGAACATCGACATCATCATCACCACCATCAAAAAGGAAACAAACTATTGGAAACCTTCTATCATGCAAGTGATGAATTATTTGATACTGGAAAGTATTTATTCATAGGCGCACTTCTTGCAAGTCTGTTTCAAGCCTTCTTTGACCGTAATGCCCTTTTATCATTAGGGACAAGCACCACCCTTGCACCAGGGGTTATGATGGGCTTTGCTTTTGTCCTTTCCGTCTGCTCTTCAGCCGATGCCTTTGTTGCCTCTTCGTTTGGCTCAACCTTTACAGAAGGCTCTATTCTTGCTTTTTTAGTTTTCGGCCCAATGATAGATATCAAAAACACCTTGATGTTATTTGGTTATTTTAAGAAAAAGTTTGTCCTCTATTTGCTGTTCGTCACTCCACTTGTCGTCTATTTTTCCGTCTATATCTTTCAGCTATTTTTTAAATAAAAGGGGGGCAAAATGATGAAGTCCAATGAAGATCGCGATTTTTCCTTTCATTATCTTATCAGAGGGATGATTTTAATAGGTTTTATGCTGCTTTTATTTAAATTACTGTTAACCAATGATATTTCTCTATTGATTGCGCCAAAAATGGTTCGCTTCATATACTCTACTCTGTTTGTATTATTGATCCTTAGTGTCCTATTGATTTTAAGAGGGACTTCGGGGCAAAATCAGTCATACCATTGCGATTGTGACGGAGAACACGCCTATCCTGCGTCCAAATGGAAAAGTCTGTTCCTTTATTCATTGTTTATTATTCCAATCGCCACGGGATTTCTTTTCGGCAACAATGTCCTTGATAGCTCTGTCGCCATGAACAGGAACATTAAACTGGGTACAAGCTCGCAAACATCCGCTAACATAACGGCTGCAAAAAACGGCACCCAATCAAGTCCTGCAGCCGATTCCAGCACAACAGACGCTGCATCCAATCCAAAAAGTGTGTTAGAGGATCAGCCTGACCCGATAACGCAATCGGAATACGAAGCCATGAAGGATCAATTATTAAAGGCAAAGACGATTCACATTGAGGATGATCAATATGTGAACATGATGACGATTATTCAAGATAATCTAAACAGCATGGTCGGAAAAACGGTTACGACAAAAGGGTTCGTCTATCGGGAAAAGAACTTTATGCAAGACGAAATTGTTGTGGCCCGATTTGGTATCACTTGCTGTGTTGCTGATGCCTCCGTCTATGGAGTGATGGCAAAAGGAAATGTCGCTGCCTTGCCCAATGACCAATGGGTTCAAGTTACAGGCACGATTGATCAAGCCCAATATAATGGGGAAACGATACCCGTACTAAATATTACCCAGCTTTCCAAAATCACTGCTCCTCAGCAGCCATATGTGTTCGATGTAGGTGTACAGATTTATTAAATCCTTTATTTTTAGAAATCATAAACCCCTGACCATACTTGTTAATAGGACTAACTAGTATGGTCAGGGGATATCTGTATCATCCTATTGCAGCAGTTACTGTCCACCCAAAAGGATCATTCATTTTGTTCCAGTCTAATGCCATCTCCTCTTCCGTCAGCAAACAGCTATCTAAGGAGGCTTTCACACCGTTTTTGTCCATATCAATGCCGATTAGCACTAGTTCATTCTTCCGATCACCAAATTTTTCATCCCAGTCAATTTTCAATTCAGGATTTTCCTTTAAATATTGGGCTTGCTGCTGCGGGGGCAATGAGGCAACCCAATAAGAAACAGGCTCTAATTGAACGGAAGGGCCTGCTTGAGAGAACAATAAAGCAAGGTCATTCCTGGTTGCACACCAGACAATCCCCTTCGCCCTTACGATTTCTGCAGGAATCTCTTCCGCCCATTGACTAAATCTTTCGGAATGGAATGGGAGCGAACTTCTATAAACAAAGGAACTAATCCCGTACTCCTCCGTTTCCGGCGTATGCTCCGGTGCTTCCAGCTCTTTTAACCAGCCAGCCGATTGACTGGCTGCTTCGAAATTAAATAATCCCGTATTCAAAATTTCTGAAATCGGTATATTCCCCTTTACGGAGCGGTATAGTTTAGCCCCGGGCTGCAGCTTTCTTAAAAAGATCTCCAGCTGTTTTACTTGCTCTTCTTCCAATAAATCGCATTTATTAAGAAGTAACACATCACAAAACTCAATCTGGTCAATCAATAGGTCTGCAACGGAACGATCATCATCTTCACCTAATGCCTGGCTTCTTTCCAGGAGGAGGTCACCTGAGGAAAAATCATGCCAAAACCGATTGACATCCACAACCGTAACCATGGTATCTAGTCTGCAATATTTTGTAAGATCGATTCCCAATTCTTCATCAATATAAGAAAAGGTCTGAGCAACTGGTACTGGTTCACTTATTCCAGTTGATTCTATTACGATATAATCAATATTTCCTAATTTGGCCAGCCGCTCCACTTCTATTAGTAAGTCCTCTCTTAATGTACAGCATATGCACCCATTTGATAATTCCACCAGCTTTTCCTCTGTCCGATTCAGCCCGCCTCCTTGTTTCACCAATTCGGCATCCACGTTAATTTCACTCATGTCATTTACAATGACCGCTACCTTTAACCCCTCTCTGTTTCGAAGGATATGATTTAATAAGGTTGTCTTCCCTGCACCTAAATAGCCACTTAAAACGGTTACTGGAATTTTCGTATTTTGCATGTTAATCGTTCCTTTCTATTTGTTAAAACAAAATCATTACGATTTAAAAATTATGCTTCCCCATGAAACATAATTATGGCCCGTCAAATCAAACTATCATGAATCAACCTGTCTACTTCGTTTCTCTATGTAGAGTATATCGTTTCAATCTGGGAGAGAATTTCCTTAATTCCAGCCGTTCAGGATTATTTCTTTTGTTTTTCGTTGTCAGGTAATTTCTATCTCCTGTTTCTGTACACTGAAGTGTGATTTTTACTCTCATCGTTTTTCCTCCTTTTAATTAAATCGAAATCATTACGATTTGCATTTTACATTAGTTCTTTTTATCATGTCAAGCCCGTTGGCAGATTTTATTTCGCTTCATACTACCTTTTACCAAAAGGTTCAACAGATAACAAGTCTCATGCGCATCCACTTTTAAAAGCCCAAAAGGATTAAATTCCTTTTGGGCCGCCCTAATGGTTCGTATTGTTGAATTAGCTCACGGCCCGAGGGCCTCATTAATAGTCAGCAACGCCTGTCTTCTTTTCGTTAGAAGAATCAGCAGCCTTGGTCCACAGCCATGATAAAACGACTCCAAGAGCTAATACAACCGCGGCAAAATAGTAAGGGTAGTCAATATCAATATCAAACAATATCCCCCCGATAATCGGGCCGCTGATATTCGCCAAACTCGTAAACATCGAGTTCATTCCCCCAACGAAACCTTGTTCATCCCCGGCCATATTGGAAAGATAAGAAGTAACAGCTGGACGGAATAAATCAAACCCTACAAAAACAATACATGTTACCAGTAAGATATAGAAATACGAATGAACAACCGTCATACAATAAACAAGTACGGCTGATACGATTAAGCTATATCGAATCAGTTTAATTTCACCCAAAAAGCGTGTCAGCTTATCAAATAAAATGACCTGTGACACGGCGCCCAAAATGGCGCCGCCCATAATGACAATAGCAATTTCAGATGGCCTAAATTGAAATTTATGGTCCACAAACAGGCTAAAAAAAGATTCAAAGGCGGCTAAACCAAAGGAAGTGATGAAAATTAACATAAACGCAAAAGAATACTTCGGAGCAAAAATACGTTTGATGCTTTTCTTCCCTTCTGCCCCATTTTCCATATTTTGTTCTGAACGGTCTGGCTCAGACAATAACACAATAGACAGGACCCCAGCAATGGCGCCAAGTCCACCTGCAAAGAAAAATGGAATCCGCGAACCAAATTCCGCTAAAAATCCACCTATCCCCGGACCAATAATAAACCCCGTACTAATAGCCGCTGACATATACCCAAGTGCTTTAGGGCGGGTGTCAAAATTGGTGATATCTGCAATAAAGGCTGTCACCGCCGGCATAATGAATGCGGCACTGACACCGCCTAAAAAACGGGAAAAAAATAGCATCGCAATCTCTTTCCCAATTCCAAATAAAAATTCGGAAAGGCCAAAAATAAATAAACCTATAACAATCAATATTTTTCTGCCAAATCGATCGGCCGCTTTCCCGGCTATCGGTGAAACGATCAATTGGGCCAATGCAAAAGTGGCTGTCAAATACCCTACGGTGGTTCCGGTAATTCCTAATTCATCCAATAGGGCAGGCAAGACCGGAATGACAAGCCCAATGCCCAAAAAAGCAATAAATAAATTCAATAATAAGATTCCTAAAGTGATTTTTTGACCCTTCATCTTCTGCTCTCTCCTTAACAAGGGTGATAACCGCTATCGTTTGTTTACAATTATCATCCTAAACTATATAGTTACAATATAGTCAAGGGTGGTGCTCTATTTAAATGAACAAAAAAGACAGCAAATATTTAACGACAGGTGAATTTGCGAAGCTGTGCAAAGTTAATAAACAGACCCTTTTTTATTACGATCAAATTGGACTTTTGTCTCCAGTTTTGAAAAATGAAAAAGGGTACCGTTACTATTCCATTCACCAAATCGAGTTATTCTTGGTGATTGATTTATTAAAGGATCTGGGCATGTCACTTCATGATATTCAACATTACATGCAAAATAAGTCACCTGAAAAATTTTTGTCCTTAATGTATCAGAAAAAAGAAGAGATTGTGAAAAAACGCCAGGATATTGAAATGAAGGAAAGAATGATCGATGCAAATATCGCGTTAATGGAAAAAGCGTTAGAGCTTGATTTTCAGCAAATCACGTTTGAGCCATTGCCTGAAGCAACCCTTTATTTAAGCAGAAATATTGAAAATGTCTCTGATAAAGAATTTATTGAAGTGGTTTCCGATTTTATTAATGAATTAAACCGTTCACAGCTGGATTCAGGCTATCCAATCGGGAGCATTACCAAACGCGAACATATACTAAAGGGGGAATTCTCTCATTATAGCTATTTATATATTGAGCAGCCGCATCCAAGAGCAGGATTTCCTTATTTTCAGGCTGTGAAAGGTGATTTTCTCATTGGGTACCATATTGGGGATGAAAAAACAATCCATCAGACCTATAAACGGCTCTTTATAGAGATGGAACTTCTTGATTTGACCTTAGGGGATTATGTTTTTGAAGAGTATATCTATGATTCGGTGGTTAAGAATGACAAGGAACAATATGTCACCAAAATTATGATGCAAGTCGTGCCAAAGCGCCCTTCTTCCTGTATATCGTTTGATAGATTTCCAATAAACTAAATTATTTGACTTTTCATTTCCAAGTGATAGTATTATACGTGCAGATAAATTTTACAAATGAATAGGAAGCAATCCGCTAGAGGTGCCTTTTTAAAAGGCTGAGATTGAAGTGTAACTTCGGGACTCTTATGAACCTGATCTGGGTAATACCAGCGTAGGGAAGTGGAAAACGGGATATTTGATTTCTTTTCAAATCATCAGCCACTTTCTTGCCAAAGAAAGTGGCTTTTTTGTTTTTCGCTAGGTTTTTTTAGGTGGAAAGCTTCCAAAGGAGTGAGGCAAATTCAAACCAGTAAGACCGAATTCCATATGATCTCGAATGGCAAAATGCCACTTGCCCAGCTGCATGAAATCGTAATGGATATCCACCCGTATGCAACGGCCATCCACATTCGGGAAAAACAGAAAACGGCCCGCGAACTTTTCCAAATGATCGAACAGCTGGCGCAAACCATTCCCCTTTCCAAGATCATTGTGAATGACCGGGTGGATGTTGCTTTAGCAGCCGGGGCAGCCGGGGTACAGCTGTCCTTCCATAGCTTGGAAACATTGATTGTCAAAAACAGGTTTGCAAGCCTAAAAGTGGGCCAGTCCATTCACTCTTATGATGAAGGCGTAAAAGCCATTCGGGATGGTGCAGATTATGTCTTGTTTGGGCACATCTTTCCCTCTGGCTCAAAGCCTGGACAGACACCGAAAGGGCTGATGCCATTAACCAGAGTTGCCCAACTCGACATACCCGTGATTGCGATTGGCGGCATCACGCCTGAAAATACTCGAAGCGTAATTCAAGCGGGTGCAAAAGGGATTGCCGTCATGTCTGGCATATTTGAGGCACGCGATCCTTTAGAAGCAGTGAAAGACTACTATCATGCATTAAAAAATGGAGATGGAAAAATTGACGAGCACATTTGATGTTGCCATTATCGGCGGCGGAATCAACGGAAGTTCAATCGCCTATCAGCTTTCAAAGCGCGGAAGACAAGTGGTTTTGATTGAGAAGAACCAGTTAGCTTGCGAGGCCTCGAGTGCGGCAGCCGGAATGCTTGCGGCACAAGCGGAGATTGAACAGGACGGTCCCCTATTCCAATTAGCGTTAAAAAGCCAAGCGATGTTCCGTGAACTTGCAAGTGAACTGTATGAAACAACGGGAATCGATATAGAGTTTGTCCAAAAAGGCATCATCAAAATTGCCGAAACCGATGCCATCGCAGAGGAAATAAAGAAACAAGTAACCTTCCAGCAGAACTGGGATCCCGATATCAAGTGGCTCAACGCTCATGAATTACACGAGTTGGAGCCATCCCTCTCCCCTGACCTCCCTGGCGGCATGTATCTCCCTAACGATGGCCATGTCATGCCGGCAGCTTTATCAAAGGCGTTTGCAAAGGCAGCCATTCATTTTGGCGCGGAAATACTTGAAAACACGGAAGTCCTCTCGTTCCTCTATGAGCAGGAACGGGTCATCGGGGTGAAAACCACTTTTGGTGATATCCATTGCCATCAGGTTGTCCTAGCCACTGGTGCATGGGCCGCTCAGCTGCTGCAAGAGACAGGGATCGGCATAACGGTTTATCCGGTAAAGGGCGAATGCTTTTCCGTAAAGCCTGAGACTCCGATCATAGAGAGAACCATTTTTTCCGATAAGCGATGCTACTTTGTGCCAAAGCGCAACGGTGAAATCTATATTGGGGCGACCCAAGTGGAAAATACCTTTGATAAAAACGTGACGCTTGAAGGAATTGCTGCATTAGCAGAGAGAGCGATCCAATTGGTTCCGCAAATAAAAGACGCCAGATGGGAACGGGTATGGGCGGGTGTTCGGCCGCAAACAGGCGATGGCCTCCCCTACATAGGCGAACATCCATTTAAGAAGGGATTGTTTATGGCCGCGGGGCATTACCGCAACGGGATATTATTAAGTCCAGTTACGGGGAAACTAGTGGCCGGCTTACTGGAAGGCCATCCAGATGAACATCTTCTCTCCTCTTTCAGGATTGATCGAAATAACAAAATGGTTCATTAGGGGGTACATGATGATTGTTGTTATAAATGGCGAATCCGTTTCATTGCCAGCACAGATTGTATCTGTCTCAGACTTACTAAAACACTATGAACTTCATGAAAAAGTTGTGGTAGTCGAAATCAACGGAGAGATTTTAACAGGGACGGAACACCAAATTACTAGATTATCCGATAAGGATCGAATTGAAATTGTCCATTTTGTAGGAGGCGGCTGATATGTTAAAAATTGGTCCATTGTTATTTGAATCACGTTTATTGCTTGGAACTGGAAAATATCCAAGCTTCACAATCCAAAGACAAGCGGTGGAAGTATCGAAAACGGAAATTCTCACCTTTGCAATTCGGCGGATGAATATCTTCGAACCAAGCCAGCCAAACTTTTTAGAGCAGCTGGACACTTCGAGGTATACACTGCTGCCTAATACAGCTGGCGCCAAAACAGCAGCAGAAGCAGTTCGCATTGCCAAACTGGCAAAAGCTTCGGGATTATGCGACATGATTAAAGTGGAGGTCATTGGCTGTGATAAAACCTTGCTGCCGGATCCGATGGAAACGCTGAAAGCGACAGAAGAGTTAGTCAAGGAAGGGTTCATCGTCCTCCCCTATACCTCGGATGATGTCGTCTTGGCCAGAAAGCTTCAAGAAGCGGGATGTCACGCCGTTATGCCAGGCGCTTCACCGATTGGGTCTGGTCAAGGCATTATCAATCCAGTCAACTTACGTTTTATTATCGAACAGGCCGCTGTTCCGGTTATCGTGGATGCAGGCATTGGTTCGCCTGCTGATGCGGCAGCGGCAATGGAATTAGGTGCCGATGGCGTTTTGTTAAATACGGCGGTATCTGGCGCAAACGATCCTGTTAAAATGGCAAAAGCCATGAGGCTCGCCATTGAAGCCGGACGGCTGGGGTTTGAAGCAGGCCGGATTGCGAAAAAGCGCTATGCTACTGCCAGCAGCCCAGTGGAAGGAATGAGCATCGGGTGAAGGACCGCTATTCACGCCAAATGCTCTTCCCTCCAATCGGAAACGGCGGGCAGGAGAAAATTTCGAGAAAACATGTCCTTATCATCGGAGCAGGGGCCCTCGGATCCGCCAATGCCGAAGCGCTCGTGCGTGCTGGTATTGGCCAATTAACGATTGTGGATCGTGACTATGTGGAATGGTCCAATTTGCAGCGGCAGCAATTATATACCGAACAAGATGCTGAAAAACGGCTGCCAAAAGCAATTGCAGCCAAAAATCGCTTAACGGCCATCAACTCTACTGTGAAAATCGCGGCCGTCATCGCAGATGCTTCCGTGCCAGAACTGGAGGAATGGGCGCAGAATGTCGACCTTATCATGGATGCAACCGATAACTTTGAAACAAGAATGATGATCAACGACGTTTCACAGAAGTACCACGTACCATGGATTTACGGTGCTTGTGTCGGAAGCTATGGAATCTCCTATACGATTATTCCTGATAAGACACCTTGCCTTGCTTGTTTGTTAGGGTCTGTTCCGCTAGGCGGGCTGACTTGTGATACCGCCGGAATCATCAGCCCAGCAGTGACTATGGTGGCGGCATATCAAATGACGGAGGGTTTAAAAATTTTGGCCGGAGACTTGGAAGCCTTGCGAAATAGACTCGTATCGTTTGATTTATGGAAAAATCAATTTAGCGCCATAAAGGTAGATCCATTAAAAAAAGGAGATTGCCCTTCCTGCGGAAAAATGCGCTCCTATCCGTTTTTGGCCTTTGAAAACCAAACAAAAACTGCGGTCCTGTGCGGCAGAGATACGGTTCAAATCCGTCCTCCCTCTCCGGTTGTACGTGATTTGGCAGCCTTAGAAAAAGTACTCTTGAACCAAGGGGGAACTGTTCATCGGAATCCTTACCTTCTATCATATGATGCAGGAAGTCATCGAATGGTTATTTTTAAAGATGGCAGAGTGTTGGTTCATGGAACAAAGGATCTTTCTGAGGCTAAGTCCTTTTATCATAAGCTGCTAGGCTAAATATTATCGGCTGCCTTCCAGATGTAATCTGGAAAGCAGCCCTTAATAGTTTTTTCGAGAAAAAATTACGTTCGCAGCTGTCCAATCCTTGTATTCAGAAGACGATTCCACGTTTCATGTAAACTTTATTTCATACTTTGCCTGGAATGATTGTTTCGGCATCAATTGATTGATCCCCAATTTCTCTTTCAAATTCCCAGTTGTAACATATGTATCGGCAATCCCGTACCATGGCTCAATGCAAATAAATGGAGCAATCTTGCCATCTGTGTATTTTGACCAAATCCCGACAAACGGAAAACCTATTAAGCTTACTTCCACACCGTGTTGTGATTGATTCGATGCCAGTGTAATTTGATCGATATGGCTATAAATGAGAGCGTCATTAGCAAATAATGAATCAGTGAGCACAATCGGTGATAAATCATCGAAGCTTCCCTTCTCTCGAATAAGCGCATCGGTCAGCCCATACTCCATCACTTGCTTATCGTCTGCTGGTACAAGATGCAGACTGTAATCACCAATGGTTTCATTTTCTAAAAGCGGGATCCTAAAGGCCGGATGCGCGCCAATCGAGAAATACATCTCCTCTTGGTTTTCATTCACGATCTCCCAATGGACTTCTAGTGAGTCTTCATAAAGCCGATAACGAATCATCGCTTTAAAATCGAAAGGGTATACATGAAGGCAGCGTCCAGCCGATTCGAAGCTAAAGGAAGCCTCCGTTGTTGTCTGCTCCTCCAGCTCAAAATCGACGTCACGCAAAAAGCCATGCTGTGACAACTCATAGGTTTTGCCATCAAGCTGATAGCGGTCATCTTTCAAGCGACCTACAATTGGAAATAATACCGGAGAAACACGTCCCCAATAAGCCGGGTCCCCCGGCCACATGTAGTCTAACCCATTTTTCTTGTGCTTCACTTTAAGGACTTCTGCACCGTGACGATTGATTTCCACCTGCAGCCAATCATTTTCAATCTGTATCATCTGTTTACATCCTGCCTTTCTCAAACTGCCTTCACTCCTATTATAGCCGAAAAACTGAGCAGCTCCTATGCTGCTCAGTTCTTGCTTCCATCACTGGCTCTTCGTTCCCGCTTCAGCAAGCCCGCCATCGGCCAATAGGTGATGAGCAATACCAAGATGGCAGCGATTTCAAGATTAATATAGTACCAAATGCCGCTTCCAAAGAATGATAATAACGTCTCCGTTTCCGAAGGGCTGGCTAAGAAGAAAAAGTTCGTATCCAGAAGCTGGTTCAAGAAAAAGATGGGGAGCGCGATCATATTCAATGTTAAAAAACTTTTTACGATTGCGCTCTTAGGTACTCGATAATTTTCAAAAAGAATAAAATACAAGACCGAGAGTGGAATGACTGAATGCTGAAGGAAATATTTTAAGAAACGAAAATGGGGAAATTGGTAAACAAGATCAGGTGTGACCATGCTTAGAATCGCAGGCAAAGTGCCGGTGAAATATAGCAAGTTAAACGCTTTCTGATTATTTTTCAAAAATAAGTACAAAGCTAAAAAGGTACTAAGGGAACAGACCTGCAACGGCAAATCGCCGACTTCCCATTGATTGGTTAGTATGAGCCACGTATGTTGGGATATCTCACAAATGATTAAAAGACTAAAGAGGAGCCATTTGATGAATGACTGATAGGGCTGGAGGTTCTTTCTAAAAAATATCATAGCCAAACAGATCATAAGGAACAGGAGCAGCGTCACGATATGGGGAAACGAAAACGTGGTGAAATCCCTCATTTCGGTAACAGAAAACATGCCTTCACCCCCTTTGATTGTTCCTATTCTATTCACTAATAACCATTTCTGACACGCGCAGCCGCAGAATTCCATAGGTTCCTTCTTCAAGAATGGCCTTTCTTACATTTCCGCTGATTCTGTTATGGTTTCTTCCATCATTTTTGAGCAATTGTTAACAAATGCAGCATCGAATGTTTTATAATACAAAATAACAATTTTTTATGAGGGTGATGAAAAATGAGGTACGTTACCTTGATTCAAATTTTTAACCATCATATTGCAAAAAAATATCTGAGCCGTTCTGGGATTGCCCATGCCATCGCTTGTGCCTACCACGCTTTTAAATTGGCAAAGGAACATCATGTTTCGGTTGATTTGGCCACAAAAGCTGCCCTGCTTCACGATATGGGCCATTATACATGGTACAGCAATGGAAAATGGGATTATGATTTGTATAAAAAGAATGATATTCATGCAATAAAGGGTGCCGAAAGGGCCCATAAATTGTTGATCCGATTAGGGGAAAATCCTATTATCGCCAAGGAAATTGCGCTTGCTATTTTGTTCCATACGGATTCTTATATGCCGGAGGGTTTTATCAAACGAACACCGCTGCAACAGATTGTCAAATTAGCCGATGAGGCGGACGAGGAACAAGGGGGTATGCACCATTATCGAAAAATTGAGAAAGAAAAAGCAATCAAAATGATTGAGCGGTTGGACCAGATGGTCGAGGAAGAATTAAGCCGAACTTCAGATGAATCTTCACAAAATCGTCGGGAAGGACTTCTTTAGGATCGATCAACCACAAGGAGATGAACGATCGGCTTCCCTCGATCTCCTTGTTTATGCAGATTTTTCCCCCGCCATTCTCATTCATTCCATTTTGGCCTCTAAATAATGCTGAAAATACCTAGTTACATATGTTACTATAAATATATGTAAACCAATCGTATTTTCAGTTAACACTTAATCGATTAAATTGGAGGCGGATCATGTATAAACTGCGCGGCCATCACCTTTTTTGCCTTCTAGGCTATCGTGGCATGGGCTATTCCAAAGAGTACGTGGAGAACATGACTAAATTGCATCAAACCTTGAGGAGCAGCCCCAAGACCCTGATTCAGCTCGTAAAAGGATCTGACCAGCTGTGCGAAAAGTTCCCCAACTCAGGCCAATACCACTGCCAAGACGAAAATATTTATAGGAGAGATGCAGCCATTCTCGAAAAAATGGGGCTTGAAATTGGACAAATCTTAGAATGGGAGGATATTGAAACCCGTGTCCGAAATCATGTCATTCCCTCTGATATCCAAATCGTCTGTAAAACATGTTCCTGGCGTTCCTATGGGGTTTGTGAAGAAGGGATTCAGGATATTCTTGAAGGAAAGGGATTAAGAGAAGTGAAATAGCCAAACTTTTTTCCCAAGCCAAGTAAGGAATAAAAAAATAGGAGTACCTCCACAGGTATTCCTATTTTTAATGACATGGCTGTTATTTTGTATCTTTCTAAGTAATCACTGATAGCTATTTTTATTGAAACTCCCTTGAGAATGGGATCCTTCCGTATATCTGGGTGCCTCGACGCTTCCATTTGAAGAACGGTGTTGACTATTCTTCGTTTTCCATTGGTCATACGTTAAATGGCCGATACTATCATCATTTAAATACTTAATATAATCCTTGCCATAAATATACATCAAAGGTACCATCTCCCTTGTATAAGAAAAATGTATGCGCTTACACTTATATCATACACCAGATTCCATAAAATGTATAGCGGCATGATTGAAGAATAGCATCAAACAGACCGCGCCTGCATTTTCCCTCCAATAACCATCCATTCTTCCCCCCTTGTTGAAGTCCTAATTTTACTCTTGCTTTGAATGGAATCTCTACTTGTCCATTGTTATCCATTTTTGTATTTCCAAGAAATGTCCGATGAATTCTCATTCTTCTTTCACCTCCCTATTTGTAGGGATAAATCATACTTTTCATACCAACAATCAAATTCACAGAAACTACATATAACAATTCTATGAATGACTCGTTTATGATTTTATCGATAGCAAGTTTCGCGATTTTTTTATATACTAAGTAAATATATTGAGAGATTAGAGGTATGATATGTTTCCATTAAAAATTGGTTATCGCACCGTGAAGACTGCCATCGGCGCCGCTGCAGCGATCAGTATCGCCCAATTCTTCGGCCTAAATTCCTTTGCTTCTGCAGGAATCATCACGATTCTTTGCGTACAAAACTCCAAAAAGAAATCCTTGCAGGCTGCTTATGCCAGGTTTTTTGCCTGCATGCTCGCTATTGCCTTTTCGTTCATCTTTTTTGAAATGATTGCCTACCACCCCGTCGTGATCGGATTGCTGCTTTTGGTGTTTATTCCGATTACCGTGTGGTTAAAGGTAAGTGAAGGAATCGTAACGAGTACGGTCATCATTCTCCATCTTTATACGGGCAAACATATATCGCTTGTCGTAGTATCCAACGAGATTGCTCTTATTGTGATCGGGATCGGAGTTGCCCTTCTTGTCAATTTATACATGCCGAGCCTTGACACGAAATTGAAAAAATATCAGGTGGAAATTGAAGACAATTTCCGGACGATTTTCCAAGAAATGGTGTCCTATCTTCGAACTAACGAAAGCCGGTGGCTGGGCAAGGAAATTATTGAAACGGACCGATTGCTGGAAGAAGCGAAAAGTCTCGCCTTTCGGGATGTCCAAAACCATTTTTTGCGGACACAGGATTATTATTATCATTATTTCAAGACGCGGGAAAAACAATTTGAAATTATTGAACGCCTATTGCCGATTGTGACATCCATTGATTTGCTTGTCGAACAACGGTATATGGTGGCGGACTTTCTGGAAGAATTGACGGAAGCAATCCACCCAGGTAACACGGCGCAAGTATATTTAGATCGCTTGGAGGAATTGCAAGAAAAATTTCATGAGGAGCCTCTCCCAGATTCCAGAGAGGAATTTGAAGCGAGAGCCCAGTTATTCCGGCTCTTGAAAGAGATGGAAGAGTATTTATTGATCAAAAAATCACTAATCGTCGACCAGTCTCTTTTAAAGAGTCACCATTCATAAAAAAATCCCCCTTCATGTATAGGCAAAAAGAGGCTGTCCATAAAGGGGGCTGACTCCACGCCCAGACCAATATATAGAACGTTTTTTTCAAAAATCCTCTATATATTGCAGTGTGATGTCAGACTCCTTTGCTTGTTGGACAACCTCTTCCGTTCTGGGTTCTCTTACTCTAGTATATTGATTTAGCGAATTCAAGCAGCTTTTCATTACATATAGCAGGCTGTTCCCAATTGACGACATGTCCGCAATCCTCGATAACGACAGCCTGACCGTTCTTGCATAAAGCAGCGGAGGCGGCCGCATGCTCACAGGGCCAAAATGGACTATTTCTACCAGCGATAAACAAAACCGGCACATCTATGAGCGGCAGGATATCCAGCCAATCTGCATGAGCATGGTCCAGAAGCAGCGGCTTGGTCGTTTCCAAATCGAAGGCTGGCAGGTCGGCGGTTTCTTTCGCTAGTTCCATCAGGAAACCTGGATCCACTAGTTTGTATAACGGTCCAGGCAGCGGAGCATCAAAAAATGTTGCTGCGCTCTCCCGATTGATGCTATACATGCCATACTCCCAGTTTGCATCATTGATCATTTTTGGTGTTTGGTCTATATCGACGATTCCGCTTAGCTGGTCATCGCCAAACAATGAAACGTAGGCAAAAATAGTGGAGGCGCCCATGGAATTCCCGATTAACAGCACATCCTCCAATTCAAGCCCGGTGATGAAGTCGTGAAGGTCTTTCCCATGCCTGGACATCCGCTGTCCAAACGACGGACGATCGGAGGCGCCATGATTTCTCCGATCCAATGTGATCACCCGGTATCCCTGGTCAAGAAACGCTTGCTTTTGCATCGACCAGGAATGCCGTGAAATACTATACCCTGGAACAAAGACCACCGGCTTTCCTGTACCCTCATCAGAATATGCTAGACTAACCCCATCATTCGTTTTAATCGTCTTCATTGAACCCTCTCCTTTTACTATCATTTTGGCTCATCCTGCCGTCATCTGCCTGTCATTCCTTGAAAAATTCAAGTACGAAAGCGTCTATAAAAATATCTTCCCAGGATTGAGTATGCCTTTTGGGTCGATGGTTTGCTTGAAAGCCTTCATGATGTCAAGTGCAGGGCCGTGTTCCTTTAGCTGATATTTGGCCTTGCCTACCCCTACACCATGCTCACCTGTGCAGGTTCCGCCGCGTTTTAAGGCATAGTCCACCAGCTGGGCATTAATTTTTTCGGCTTTTGCCAATTCATTCGGGTCACCGGGATTGATCATTAAAATCACATGGTAATTTCCATCCCCAACATGGCCTAAAATACCTCCATTGAGACCTGTCTCATCAATGACCTTTCTGGCATGCTGAACCGCTCCCACCAATTCGGATAAAGGAACTACCACATCCGTCACCATCATTTTTTTGCCGCCTGATAGATGAATAAAGGCATAGGCCAATTGATGCCGCGCTTCCCATAATTGCGCCCGCTTTTTCGAATCATTTTCAATCACAAAGTCACTGCAGTGATTATCCTGAGCCAGTCTTTTGGCAAATCTGACATCGTTTTGCAGCCCTTCTTCATTTCCGTGAAATTCAATAAATAAGGTAGGCTGCTCGGGATATTCGGTTTGATTATAGAGATTAAACTGAGAGATCGAATGGGCATCGACGAATTCGACACGAGCGACTGGAATGCCAGCTGACAAAAAGTCATTCACAGTGGTAACGGCTGCTTCCATCGTTGGAAAAACGGCCCGCCCTGAAACAATGCTTTCGGGTATCCCGTAGACACGCAATGTCATTTCAGTAAAAACACCAAGTGTTCCTTCTGAACCAACAAATAGTCCTGTAAGATGGTAACCAGAAGAGGACTTGGCTGATAGATTCCCAGTATGAATGATTCGGCCGTCTGCTAAAACCACTTCCAAATCACGGACCTGGTCACGCATCACACCATACTTGACGGATGTCGTCCCGCTGGCATTGGTTGCCGTCATCCCGCCCAAGGTGGCATCTGCCCCCGGATCGACCGAAAAAAACAGGCCATATTTTTTTAGTTCTTTGTTCAATTGTGTACGGCTGACGCCAGGCTGCACGCGTACCAAAAAATCGCTTGGCCGGACCTCTAAGATTTTATTCATTAATTGAAAATCGATGCTGATTCCACCTTGATACGGAATGACTTGCCCTTCTACACTTGAGCCTAAACCAAACGGAATAATGGGCACTTCATGCTCATTGGCATATTTCAAAATCCGGGATACTTCTTCTGTATTGGCGGGAAATACGACAACATCTGGAAGATGGGGTCTATGATAAGACTCATCCTTGCCGTGCTGCTCTAAAATTGTTAGATTGGCTGTTACCTGCTGCTCTGATAAAATCTCTGTTAAATCACGCACTAAAGATTCTGTTACTAAAACCATGTTCCTGTCCTCCCATTGATTTGGTTTTCCAGTTCGTTTAAGCAAACGTTTTCAATCATATGTAGAACAATATTTATAAAAACGGGATGGGTCTTCCCCACTGATTATAAATATTTTTAGAAAATTATCAATAGTTACGTAATTATCGGAGTAAAATATTTTTTATGGCCAAAATAACGTCCCATATCTTGGAGCCGGGGAAAGACGAGACTTCATCTGCATCCCTCAGCTTATTCCATTTATTTTAAGCGATTCCTGCTATAATGCCATCTTCCCTCTGCGATCTCAGGCAGGATACCCCTAATGTACACTTTTAATTCATCCGGCAATTCATCTTTTTCCAGCTCATCAAGAGTAAAATGAATGATTCGAGCAGCCTTCGAATCCATTACCTGGACTTGGATCCGTAAATTGCCTTTTAAATCAGTAACCTTTCTGGTCAGCATAATACGATAAGACATAATATCACCTCACCTCTATTATACAGAACGTACGTTCCGTTGTTAAGCTGATTTTGATCTCCTTCCTTGACCTTCATCAGATGTTTTTAGAAAATTCCATTTTCCGATTCCAGTTTCTTTGGTAAGATTAATAGTAAAATTGATCCTATAGAGGGGTTCCAAATGGATTTTTTCACAGACGCCTATATTAGACGCATTCACTTACGGCATGATTCAATACCTTCTTTTAAACAATATCCATTTAGCATTCCAAGCATAAGGCTGTTGGACGAGCTTTCCTTTCACCCCCATGTTACTTACATTGTTGGTGAAAACGGGATGGGAAAGTCGACTTTACTGGAAGCAATTGCGATATCGCTTGGCTTTAATCCTGAAGGCGGGTCATTGAATTTTCGTTTTTCAACTTACGATTCTTTTTCCGACCTCAGCGATTATCTTCGAGTAATAAAGGGAGTCAACAAGCCAAGGGATGGATTTTTCCTGCGTGCGGAAAGCTTTTATAACGTGGCCTCGAACATTGAACAATTAGATTCGGAGCCAGGCAGTAGTCGACGGGTTATTGATTCTTATGGAGGAGTTTCGCTTCATAATCAATCACATGGTGAAGCCTTTTTTTCGACCTTTATGAACCGATTTGAAGGGAATGGCATTTATATTTTGGACGAACCAGAGGCAGCGCTCTCTCCTCTCAGGCAATTATCCATGTTATCCAGAATCCATGAATTAATTAACCAACATTCTCAATTTATTATTGCTACCCACTCTCCCTTATTAATGTCGTATCCATCCTCCAAAATTGTCGAGCTGACAAATGACGGATTAAAGGAATCTACACTTGAGGAAACAGGTCATTATAAAATCATGAAACAATTTTTCGACGACAAAGACAGGTTAATCCATCATTTGCTGAATGATTAATGGCGGACATAAAAATGATTGCCTTTGGTTTTAGGCAATCTTTTTTCTCTTATTACACTCTTTTGTTAGACCTTCTCCAAATTTTCATTTTTTCAGCTTCTCCAATCAAGCTTTCTCTAAAATCCGGATGAGCTATAGAGATTAATAGTTCTGTACGCTCCCATGTCGAACGTCCGGCTAGATTGACTTTCCCGTATTCCGTCACAATGTAATGGGATTGGGATCTTGGGACCGTGACAATTTCACCTTCATGAAGAGTAGGAACAATCCGTGAGTGCATCTCACCATGTTGATCTTGATAGGTAGAGGTTAAGCAAATAAAAGCCTTCCCGCCTTCTGCGGCGGAAGCCCCATCGACGTAATCCAATTGGCCGCCTGTCCCGCTGATGTGGTTGATACCTGATGACTCTGACGAAATCTGGCCAAACAGATCGACTTCCACCGCATTATTGATCGCGACCATGTTTTTCTGCTGGCTGATCACGCGGGGATCATTGACATAATTGACAGGAAATGAGGCGAGAAAAGGATTGTCGTTTAACCAATCATAAAGTTCCTGCGATCCCAGTGCAAAGGACCATGCTGATTTGCCAGGGTTTACCGTCTTTTTGCTGTTATTTAGTTTTCCAGCATTGTACATATCCAGATAGGCATCGACCAGCATTTCGGTATGGCAGCCTAAATCCTTTAAATCCGATTGGGCAATTAATTCGCCTACAGCAGAAGGCAAGGCACCGATGCCGAGCTGGATGGTAGAGCCATTTGCCATTTCTTCTACCACGAATTGAGCTATTTTTTGGTCGACTTCTTTGCTTTTTGCTCTTGGAAGGGTTGGAATCACCGGATTTTGGCCCTCCACAATATAATCCACCTCCGAAATATGTATGCACTCTTCGAAGCCGCCTAATGCCCTTGGCAAATTTTTATTAATCTCCAGAATAACGGTATCAGCGGTATCTAGAATGGCCTTTGTGGCGGAATTTGTAAGGGAAAAGTTAAAATATCCATGCTGGTCCATCGGAGGAACTTGGATCATGGCTACATTGACGTTCAAATAATTACGGTAAAATAAGGGCTTATTGCGGTAAACCATTGGAATAAAATCACATAACCCTTGTTTGTATAGCTGTCTGTCAATGCCGCTGAAGTGCCAGCTATTATAATAAAAGGTTTCGCGGTTCGGGTCGGCTTTGACGACTTCCGGGACCCTCATTAACAGCATTCCTCGAATTTTAATATCGGCCAATTCCTCTTTTCTGGCGGCTAACGCCTTGTCAAGCTCAATCGGCATGGTCACGCCAAAGCCGTAATCCACCCAGTCCCCTGAATGGACCATTCTTGCTGCCTGTTCAGCGGTTCTTACCTTTGATTGATATTCAGCTGCTACATTCATCCAAATACCTCCAAAACTGCAAAATTGTTATTTTACTTCTTTTATAATGATTACGATGCTCATTCAAATAGACGTTTCTACTTGACCCTCTTTTCTCTTTTTTACCATTCACGGTCACCTAGAGCATTTGCTCAAGAACCCCTGGTTCGGCGATATATTATTATTTGAGTAAAAAAAAATCCTAAATTATAACCAGGTATTAATTACTAGTACTAATTTAAATTCTAGCACCTTCACAATCACTTGACAAGAAGTATCAGAACAAACTATGAACTCAATCATCAAAAAAAAAGCCGCATAAATAGTGACTTATTTGGGGACTTATAATTCCAATTAAAAAATTATTGCTCGGGAGGACAATCACAAGCTATTTTTCAAAATAAAATGGAGTAAGGATGGTGATAAAAATGGCACATTCAATCAATATCAATCATTTAACAGTGCTTTCCCTTACAAATAATGCCAACATTAATTTTGGGCCAACCCTTCAAAACAGCCACACGGCCAATCAAACAATCATCGGGGGCAATTTTAGTTTTGGCGACCATAACATAAATACCTTCCAAAATCGGAATTCAGGCAGCATAACCGTTCCAAACGAAAACAAGGACCCTAGCTAAACAAGACAGAACAAATGCTTTCGTGTAAAATAGAAATATTCGTTTTTTACTATAATAATAGTTTTTAGAGGTGAATAACATTGAATGGCACAGCACACGCAGTTATTGGATCAGCAACAGGATTTATTGTTGCCAATGCATTTCAAACCACTCCGGCTGAGACGCTCTTATTCGTCGGCTTGGGAGGCATCTCAGGTTTAATGCCTGATTTAGATATTGACGGGAAGCTTCGCGGCAAAATCACTCTGCCCCATAAGATGATTCAACTATCCGCCATGGTCATTGGAATCATGATGCTGGTATACAGTTTCCTTGAAAAAACAGCGGAGGACAGATGGCTGGGAGCAGGAATCGGATTATTGATTCTAGTGATAGCCTCCTTCATTAAACAAAAACACATGCTCACCATCACAGGAGCGGCTGTCCTATTGGGAGGAATCTCGATCAGTGAACTATGGATCATTCTGCTGGGAATTTATATTGGCATAGCATCCTTTTCTTCTCATCGCAGCTACACCCATTCGATTTTGGGCATTGTTTTCTTTGGGATCATTGCTGCAAACTTAGAGGCTTCACTTGAAATCCAGGGCACCTACTTTACCTGTTTGACCGGTTACATCAGCCATTTAATCGCAGACTTAAAAATTCTTCCATTTAACAAACGCGGGGTGAAGCTGTTCCTGCCATTGTCGTCCATAGAACTATAGCTCTCCCTGCCTATTTAAGAAGGGGCTGCCAAAAAGCAAGGAAAGGGGTACAGAAAGTCTAGGCATGGGGTCGTATCCCTTTATGGACAGCCCCTCTCCTTATGTCCGTTCTATTTCAAAAAGCGGCGTACCAATTTTACATTTTTCTCACTGTAAGGCGGGAACAGCAATGGCACATTTATTTTCGTGCTCGTTTTGAGAATGCTTTTTTCATGCGAAAAAGTAGTAAAGCTATACTGCCCATGATAAGCCCCCATTCCAGAGCTGCCAACACCGCCAAAAGGCAATTCAGGGTTTGCCAAATGTGTGATAGTATTGTTGATGCTTACCCCTCCAGAGGATATTTCTGTCAGCACTTTTTCCTCTACCTGTCTATCGGATGTAAACAGATACAGGGCCAGTGGTTTAGAGAGCTTGTTAATCGATTGAATCGCTTCATCCAAATCCCTGTACGTTAAAATCGGCAGCAGCGGCCCGAATAGTTCTTCCTCCATTGAAGCAGAACTCCAGGTGGCCTCAATCAAGGCTGGCTCGATAAAACGTGTCTTCGAATCCGATGCTCCCCCATAAAGGATATGATCCTTCTCTTTTTCAAGGATTGTATACAGCCGAGAAAAATGCCTGTCATTTACAATTCGGCCGAAGTCGTTGCTCTTATCAATACCGGCTCCATAAAAGGCGTGAAGGGTTTGCTTCATTTCTTCAATCAGTTCATTTTTTACCTCTTCATGGACCATAAGATAATCAGGGGCCACACAGGTTTGTCCTGCATTTAACGTTTTCCCCCAAATAATTCGGTTAGCCGCGATTTTTAGATCCGCACTTTTGTCCACTATAACAGGGCTTTTTCCACCTAGTTCAAGCGTCACAGGCACGAGATTTTTGGCGGCTGCCTTCATGACAATTTTCCCCACCTGAACGCTGCCCGTAAAGAAAATATAATCAAATGGCGCCTGGAGCAATGAGGTGTTGGTCTCAACCCCCCCTTGAACACAACGAATATACGATTTGTCAAAAATCGTTTCAATCATTTCTGTAATGACGGCTGAGACAGCGGGAACCACTTCTGATGGCTTGAGAACGGCACAATTTCCAGCTGCAATAGCACCAATAAGCGGTTCAATTAGAAGCTGGAACGGATAATTGAAGGGACCTATAATTAACACTGTCCCGTATGGTTCATACGTAATGACGCTTTTTGATGGAAACAGGGTGAGTGGTGTTTTCACCTTTTTTGGCTTTGCCCATTTTTTCAACAGCTTCTTTGTATGAGTAATACTATTTAGGACAAATCCAATTTCTGAAGTGTAGGTTTCAAAAGGATGCTTGCCTAAATCACGTCGAAGCGCTTCAGTGATTTTTGCTTCATATTGAAGGATTCCTTCTTTTAATGTATCTAATTGCTTCAATCGAAAACTTATTTCTTTGGTTTGGTTCGTCCGGAAGAATTTTTGATGTTCTTTCAGTATAGTGGTTACATTTTCTGGTTTTAATTCTCCATTATTCGGCCTCAACTCTTGGAATTCATTTTGGAAGGCTGGTAACGACTTTGTGCTCATATGGTTCCTCCGTGGCAAGCAATTAAAAAGATTCAAATGCTTAAACATTTGAACCTAGTATAGTAATGTCTATTCTTATAGTCAACTTGCAAGATTTCCTGTTCCTAAGCCCTTGCTTCATGGTTACTGTTTTCTAAAAATAACCATGCCAAAAACCATTGGAATAATCATGAGTGACGCGACGATTAAAGTGGGAAACCACGGCAGCTTGGAAGCAAAAATCGCCCCTAGTTCTCCTAGGTACCCGCCAATTAGAAAGGGTATGGCTGTCTTCTTTTTATTGGCACCATTTTTTGCATAATACCAAGCATCCCAAACTGAATATACATAGAAACCTGGATAAAACAACATTCCATCATAAAGAACCGTTGCAAGGGCCTGTTGATGAAAGCCATTCAAATCGAGTTGAATGGCTTTATTAATTTTACCGTAAGCATTATCAAAATGTTCGATGATAAGAAAAATAATGCCTCTCGTAAATTGCTTATTATACACTTGTCCAAGCCCAGGCATTAATATATAAAATAAAGCGGCTATATTCCTCATGCGATCTTCCTTTATACTCCATTTTTATTAGTTATTTTTACCTAATTCATTATCCTTCTATACCTTTTGTACTATGAATTCCTCCAAATCCACAAAAAAACCGGCCATTCTGCCGATTTTGATGAGGCTGTTCAATTGGTTTCATCCCCTCAATATCCTTGTTTATATGGCTGCTTTATCCAGGCATTAAAAGGGGCATACGTGTTTTCGGGAACGATCCGAAACATCGGGATGCTCCGGTGTTCGATTGGCAAGTTAAATTGTTTATAGATATATTCATCCTCGAATCCAATTTTTGCTGCATCTTTACTTGTTGCAGCATAGTAAATGCCGTTTAATTTTGCCCAGTAAACGGCCCCTAAACACATCGGGCATGGCTCACTGCTCGTGTAAAGCTCACAGCCTGTCAGCTGATAGGTGTTCAAATACTTGCAGGCAGCACGGATGGCCTCTATTTCCGCATGTGCTGACGGATCGTTTTTTGCCGTCACTTGGTTTCGGCCAATGCTTATAATACGGCCGTTCCTTACGATAACCGCACCAAATGGCCCCCCCTTATTTGTCAGTACATTCTCCAGAGCAAGGTCGACAGCCATTCTCATAAACATCTCATGTTTCATGATTTCCTCCATCCATAAGATATTTTCCTCTCATTCATTCTTACGATTTGGATGGAGAAAAAAGAATGTTCCTGCCTTATTTACATTGTTTTTTAGTATGAATAGACAAGTTCATTATGGATTGAAACAAAAAAAGGAGGATCGCCCTTAAAAAATCAATTCCTAAATATTGAAACTTCGTTAATTTTTCTAATTTAAAAATTTTAAAGTGTTCAACGAATTTTAGGCCTCCTAAATAAATAAAGCAGATGTGAAGAATGGTATTTGACATAAAATATAATTTCCATTTATGATAAGTCATTTTTAATATCCAAAGACTCGTAACTAGGTAAGGACCTAGATTAAAAAAGTTCATGCTGTCAAAAGGGGGTATCCCTTTATAAAACTTCCACCACTTTTTCTTCTCGCCGAATAAATCAATGGCTTTTGTAAATGTACAGATAAAAATGGCTGCCGGCAAATATTTCTTGAATGCCTTTTGTCCTAATAATGGTACGGTCAGCCAAGGTAAAATAAGCAAGCCCAGATAAAATAATTTTGAATTTTTCACACGATAACACCTCTCTATCCTCTATTATGTGTAGTTTTCTATTAATCAATCCTGACACTGATAGATAGGCTATACACTAGGTCCCTTTCTTCTAAATGGTTTATACTTAGCATAGATAATCCATATATTGAATAAAGGTGTATCGATCTTTACGAGGAGTGATTTTGTGTTCAATGATATGAAAGAAAAATTAGAAACGGCTCTTAAAGATTGGGAGATGATGAAAGTAGCTTCAGAAGATGAGAGCGAAGAGTGCGCTGAACGCTTTGAGAGGCACTTTTATGAGTTTATTGATGAATTAAAGCGATGGTATCAGCATTTAGAACAACCGCCAGCCACTCTCGAAGAGGCAGAAAATCTGATAGAAATGAAAGAAATCATGGACCGGCTGCCTGATCCGCTTGTGCTCAACTTTTCAACTGAACTGGAGTTTATCATTGAAGGCATTGACCGGGTACAATTTGATTAAAGAATCGGCTGGGATCGCCACACCCTTATTTTTGCAAAATAATTAGTAATAATTTTCTATTTTACGTTGGGAAATCAATTGCTATAATGGGGGTTATGAATGATTAGGAGGATGGCATAATGACAACATTTGAAAAATTAAAGCCTATTATCGCAGACCAATTGGGGGTCAAAATGGAGAATATCAGACCCGATTCATCATTCAAAGAAGATTTCGAGGCTGATTCTCTTGATATGGTGAACCTGACGATGGAAATAGAAGATGAATTCGCGGTTGAAATCAATGACAAAGTTGCCGCGACGCTGCAAACCGTCGGCGATGTCGTAAACTATATTGAAAACCGTTAACAACAAGGTAAGGCGGATATCCCGATGCAAGCGACCCTTTTTGATCGCAGGAGATATCCGCAACTTCTATATGATATAGCAGGAACTCATAATCTTTTTAACCTCCAAGATTCTAGGTCTAAACCATAAAAAGTACCCTATTGGCAGACTGTCAGGCGTCTTTCAATAGGGTACTTTTTCAATTACTTTTTACGGAAGGCTCCGACAAGGGCCGCTAAGGAAAGGATCACCGATACAATGGATAAGATGAGTGGAAGCGAATTGGATTGCTCCTCATCAGCTGTTTTTGCTGCATCATTGTCCGTATTATCCGTGACACCCTGATCATCCGCATGTTCATCCGTTGATGTGCCCGCTAGAATTTCGGTGATCGAATGGGGGGTTTCTGCCCCTTCATCCCCGGTCCATTCCACCACACTGCCATCTTGATAGTATTGAAAGGCATCCCAAGCGATTTCACCCGCACTGTCAGGGTTTTTCGCCACAAACGAAAACTGTTGGAATTGTCCTGGCATCAAGCCTTCCCCTTCTGCCTCAAACGTAATCGACTTTACCTTTCCGCTGGCATCCTTATCAGCTGAATAGGTCCAGCCTGGCACTGGCTGGTAGGACTCGATCTCTACCCCAGCAGGCGTTTTTAAGGTCACTTTGGCAGTCGGAACCTCCTTCTCTACTGGAACTTTGACGGTATAGGTTTCCCATGCTCCAGTTGTTGACGTTTTCGGCACGACTGTCACATGAGCACTTGCCGCATTTGCAAACAAAAATACACCGAAAACTGCTAGTATCAACACTTTTGAAATTTTACTGCCTACATTTTTCATTTTTTATTTCTCCTTCTTTATCATCTATTAATTGCCGACAAACACCTTGAAGTCTGTATCAAGGGTCTCTAAATCTTTCATCAGGACATGGACATGCACGTTCCAGCGTCCTGCCATATTAAAATTCATTCCTGTTGATTCATATTTGCCTTCGTTAGCTTGTTTTATAATTTGAGTATCGGTTCCCATATCCATTTCTAGTGATGTAAACGTAAGAGTCACTTGCTCAATCTCCTTCTTAGGCTGGCCATTTGGGTCTTGCAGCAAGACAACATATGTATTTTTCCCCATCACATTCGGCGTCACTTCCAGGGTGACTTTGCCTTCAGGCTGAAGGATTTTCGTATCCTTATAAGGTCCAGGAGATGCCATAGCAGTAGGCAAATTGGTTAATAAAACAGATAAAATAAAAATGACTAATCCTGTCAGCAGCTCTCCCCATAAGGAGGTTGTTAATCCTCTTTCCCTGTTCCGTTTTCCTTTCACAAAATTAATGGCAGCAAACACGATCATGGCTGCCAACAGAAGAACCTTCCCAGATAGCATTCTTCCATAATTTGTGGATAGAAGCGTATGAAGATTAGGAATAAAGGAAAAGCTCCCTATCAAGCCCGATAAGGTTAACAAGAGCACACAGCTGATTCCCCATTTAGAAAACCTGCGGATTAACTCTAAATAGAGCGGCTTCGTTTCCATGTTTCTTGATAGTGGAATCAGGGAAACGAGAACGAGTAAGCTTCCTATCCATATAGAAGCAGAAAGCAAATGGATAAAATCTAAGGGAATGCTGATCCATAAATTCGTTGTCGAGGCCGCATGACTATTAAACGCCTTCACTAGTAATAAACCGATTCCCAGAATAAACGAAATACAAATCCATACTGGTTTATACCATTTTTTTATCAAAAGATAGGTAAATAGGATGAGAAAAAATAAACCTATCATCATGAAAATCCATGTTTCCCCAAACCGAGTGTACAATAACAGGTCCATTAACACTTGAATTTGAAGAACCTTACTCCAAGGCAGCCCTGATTCAATAGTTGCCTGCAATGGCAGACTAAGCACGATACTGAGACATAGCAGAATGACTGAAAGCTTCATCCTTTTTCTAAAAATTTTTCGAACCACTGCATCTTGAACCAATGGTTTATTCATCACAAACAGGGAAAAGAACAGGATCCCCACCAAACAGGCATTACTAACGTATTGAAGCCAACGGATGATGACCAGGTCTAATCCCGGGGTATATCCTGTTGCCTCCTGCTCTAAACTAGAATGGTCCACGGCACTGCCATTTCCAATTTGGAAGGGAATGACTCCCTCAACTGGATGACCATCACTGGATACCACCCTCCATTGGATACGGTAAGTGCCATCCGGAAGATGTTCCTTTAAGTCACTTTCAATAATAGCTGGGTTGCTGGGATCTATCCTTCCATTCTTCTGGTCCACCTGTTTTCCTGATGAATCAAACACTTCGATGGAATTGAACGATGGCTGGATGGTCTCATCAAACTGAATCGTTACCTTCTTCGGCGATTCGGTCAGTATTTCATTTTCAGCCGGTGCAGATTTAATAATGTAAGCATGGGCAGATGCACTGGATGGGTGAATCAATAGAAAAAGATAGATAATAAGCATGAACAGGCATCGAACATGTAACCATTTTACTCCAGCCCCCCCTCTAATCATGGCAGCCACAGCTTCTATCCCCATTCATTCTTTTCGAAACTTCTTTGACTGCTTCATCGAATCGCCAGATGGTGCCGCCAAATCCTTTTTGGAAACGTTCTGCATCAATTAATGAATCAAAAGTTATGGCTTGCGGCTGGCAGCAATTCAACTGAAAATCGCTATCTAATAGGAAATACGCCATTTTTGCACTGATCGTCGTATTGCGAAGAAAATCATGGCATATGATTTGGGAAACCTGTTTCTCGATATCGCTATACCTTAATAACCCGCAGTGCGGGCAGCATAATTGTTCTACTTTGCCCTGTTTGGTAATGATTTGGACAGGATGCCGATGATTGATGTCTTTCAAACAGTATGTACATGAATGCGGTGGAACCTGTGATATATTCACTAAGGAAATCCCGCCTGAAGTTTTATTAATCTTTTTTTCTTCCAGCAGCGGTTTTATATCGCGGTAGATGGTCATTTCAGAAACATTGAATCGCTTGCTGATTTCCGCTATGCTCAGTTTTTCTTCTTCAGCTAACCAGGATAATATTTGTTTTTGCCTTTCAGTTGGCCCCATATAATTTCGCCTCTTCTTCTAGGAAACTTTATCCAACAAGAATACAATAGACCAATTTATTACTATAATCAAGTTAGAAACGTGAATTTTATGTGAAAATTTTCATCATAATCACATTTTGATAACATGGCTAGTGACAAAAATAATGGCCAAATCCTTATAAGATTTGGCCATGAACTTATTAGATGATAAATTACTGCCACTCTAGCATTTCCATTGGGATTCCTAAAGAGACCCTATATTCATGCAGAAAAATTTCATCATTTCCCTTTGCTGTTGTTTTGCTATCATTCGTTAGTTTGAGAGATTCCGTTAACAATAGAAGTCAGTGCTTCTGTGATTGGTGTAACAGGACGTCCAAGAAGTTTTTCAAAATCATTGCTCTCCACTTCTAACGTGCCTTCGCGAATCCCTTTTTGAATTTCAACTAACATGGAGATGAGGAAATCCGGTAGGCCAGCGCCTTTCATGATGTCAGCATAGGAATCATCATCTGCTTGCTGCAACTGTACCTCTTTGCCCAATACAGTGCCAACTGCAGCCGCCAATTCTTCTTGACTCAATAGCTTGCCAGAGAGCTCATAAATGGTGTTGTCGTGCCCTTCACCTAAAGGTTGCGCCATCAAACATTTTACTTTGGTATGAATGACCGTTTTCTTCATGACGACATTTTTTACCGGTCCCACTGGCTTTTTGGCGCCTTGGGCCTTTCATGACGACACTTCTTAACGGTTCCACCGGTTTTTTTGCGCCTTGGGCCTTTCCTTCTAAATAACGTGAGTTCATCTCTGCCTTGATTGACCGTTTTTTTCCTTTTTTCTAAAAACAGGCCTTCATCTCATGTTTGAATGACCATTTTCTTCTTTCCGTCTAAAAAACAGGCCTTCATCCTGGCATTGAATGACCGTTTTTTCCTTTTTTACTAAAAACAGGCTTTCATCCGGTTCCTTTATAAATTTCTTTTCGCAGTTCTAATTTACCATTTTCATATAAGCCCGGCGTTCTTGCTTAGGCAGCCATAGACATGCATACAATTTATTAACCTTTTCCAATAGGGGCGATAAAATGCCTGCCTTAACGACTCAACAAATGATCAGCATTATTCAAAACGGGTTGAATAAAACGCAAGTACCCAAGAGGATTACCATTGCAGGTGCCGGAATATCAGGACTTGTTGCGGCCTCATTGTTGAAGGAAGCAGGCCACAGCGTTGCCGTCCTGGAAGCAAAAAATAGGGTTGGCGGCCGGATCTATACGATACGTGCCCCTTTTAGCGACGGGCTCTATTTAAATGCAGGCCCCATGAGAATACCTGACACCCATGTGTTGACCCTAGAATATGTAAAAAAATTCGGATTGCCTCTAAATCGCTTTATTAACCGGACACCTGCAGATATTCTTTACGTCAATGGCATCAAAACCCGCCTTGATAGGTTTGAACATGATCCATCCATCCTGCGCTTTCCGGTTCATCCGCTTGAAAGAGGCAAAAGCGCAGAAGAACTGTTCAATGGAGCGTTAAAGCCCATTATTGATTTCATTAACAAAGACCCTTCCCTAAATTGGGCTTATGTCGAAAGAGAATTTAAGGACTATTCACTTGGTTCCTTTTTAAACTCTTACCATTACCAATATGGCACAACCTTTTCGGAGGGTGCGGTTGATATGATCGGAGTCCTCCTTGACTACGAGGCCTATATGGGGATGTCCTTTCTTGAAGTGCTGCGCGAGGTTTCGAGCTTCGCAACCAATCGATATTACGAAATTACCGGCGGTATGGATTTGCTCCCGCAGGCATTTCTGCCACAACTGCAGGAAAATATTCATTTCAACCAAAGAATGCTGAAAATTTCTCAATCTCAACATCTTGTCACCATTCAATCTGCTGATCTGCTATCCTCGCAAAATTCGACGATTACCAGTGATGTGGCGATTATAACGATCCCCTTTTCCGTGCTGCGATTTGTAACGATCGAACCCTTCGCTTCCTTCTCATATTATAAGCGGAGAGCCATTCGTGAAATCAACTATATGGCAGCTACCAAAGTCGGGCTGGAATTTAAAAACAGGTTTTGGGAACGGTTTGGGCAGTATGGGGGCAAATCGATTACAGATTTGCCAATCCGCTTCACATTTTACCCCAGCCAGGGGATTGGCACCAATCAGCCTGCCGTTGTTTTGGCAAGTTATACTTGGGCAGACGAAGCCATGACGTGGAATGGATTATCGAACGAGTATCGCATTCAATTTGCCTTGAAAAACTTGGCAGAAATCTTTGGTGATCAAGTTTACTATGAGTTTGTTACAGGGACTTCCTATAGCTGGGTCGATGATCCCTTCGCCACTGGAGCTGTCGTAGCTTTTGAACCGGGACAGGAAAGTGAGCTGTTTCCTTATATTACTTTGCCAGAAGGAAGAGTGTTCTTTGCAGGTGAACACACAACACTGACACACGGCTGGATGCAAGGGGCGATTGAATCAGGCATACGCGCTGCCTACGAAGTGAATAAATTTCCAAAATAAGACAACTATTTTCAAACAAAAAAAAGACCATCCTTCCCGATGATCTTCCTATTATCAGACTACAATTCTCTTATTTTGCTGCACTCAGCACCATGGCTTCGCCAGCAAAAGACACTACTTCTTCCCCATCAATCCTGATGCGGAATTTTTCTTTCACTTTTGGAGGAGCCTGTTTGATGATCGTTGCCAAATGCTGTTGAACCTCATTTGAAAGGCTCATCCTTTGGCACCATGAGGCAAATTGAAACGTTTTTTCAAAATGATGAAACTGATGGATGGTAAAGCCTGCTAACTCCAGCATTCGGATCCATTCTGTTTTTTTCCAAGCACGAAAATGACTGTAATCCCTTAGTTTTTCAATTTGATTATAAAAAAGATCCAATTCGTCCTCTTCCGGGGCGACATTATCGTCGAGAAGAAACATCCCGTTTGGTTTTAAGACACGGAATACTTCAGAAACAAAAGACTCCACATTTGGAAAGTGATGTGGGGCAATCCTGCATGCGACAAGATCAAAGGACTGATTTGCAAATGGAAGTTTCTCTGCATCTCCCCTGATAAATTCCACATTTTCATACCCATTCCCTCTAATAAACCGTTCTGCCGCCAACAGCATTTCCTCCGTCAGGTCAACTGCTGTTACGTTTGCAACATGGGGAGCAAACGCATTTGCCGTATGCCCTCCCCCGGTAGCAACGTCTAACACTTGTTCAGTTCCATGTAACTGAGCAAGACTCAGTAACAATTGCAAATCTTTTCCTTTTTTATGCAGGCTGCTTTCTACATAGGATTGGGCGCTTCGTCCAAACTGTTCTTGGACATCGATTTTATTATCCATATTTTAACACCTCATCTTCTTTTTGCCATTTGGTACTTTCACTATATATAAAAGGGATGATAAATGAAATGACTAAATTTCAATTGAATGCCATAAGAAAAAATTATGATAATACGAGTTAACAAAAAGCTCTCTATCAATATAAATGCATTTGAATGACAAATATGGAAATACTTAAACCATTGCGTGTGTTAACAATGAAGAAAATTGGGGGCTTAAAAGCATGAGCACAAAGCGTTTATTATTAGTAAATATCATTATTTTGCTAATTTTAGTTGGTGGAGGTTTCGGAATTTACGCCTACTATAATCAAAACATGAATTATTTGACAACGGAAAACGCCCAAATTGCCGGTCAGCAAGTCACCATCTCTGCACCTGCAAATGGAAAATTAACGGACTGGAATGGCCATGTTGGTGACAAATTTTCAAAGGATGCTGCAGTTGGAACAATTGCAACGACTGACGCAGAAGGCAGGCCAGCCACGATGGATATTACCGCACCTGCCGATGGAACCATCGTCCAAACCAATGCCGTTCCAAATTCTTTCGTAGCTGCAGGAACACCGCTTGCTCAAGTATATGACTTAGATTCTTTATGGGTAACAGCTAATATTGATGAAACCGATATCAATGAAGTCAATCCAGGGCAGGATGTCGATATTTATGTGGATGCCTTCCCTAACAACACATTAAAAGGAAAAGTGGAACAAATTGGCTTGGCAACCGCAGGTACCTTTTCTCTCTTGCCCAGCAGTTCGAATACATCAGGAAACTACACCAAAGTCACTCAAGTCATCCCTATAACCATATCGATTGATGACAATAATGGGATCGCCATAGTTCCTGGCATGAACGTAACCGTGCGAATTCGTAAGTAGGTGATAAAATGACCATGTATATCACGGTTTATGTAATTGTAAGCATTCTGTTGCTGCTCATTATCAATCTAAGGATGGCAAAAGCCAAGAAGAAAACACAGCAAGATATAAATGAACAGACCACGATTTCTCAAATAACGGATGAAAAGTCTGAGCAGCCCCTTTTAAACGAGAATACCCAAGACGAACAGGCCCAGCACGATTTATCGAATGAAGTAAATGACATGCTCAAGGGATCTCCCATTCCTGAACCAGCCTTGGAATTTGTGGAAGGGAATGTTCAGACGGATGAAAGCATAACCCAACAGCAGAATGCACCAGAAACCGCTGGTGATGATTCAGGTGCGGGCAAAGTTTTAGTCGCTCTCATGCTTGGCGCGTTCGTTGCCATCCTGAATCAAACCTTGTTGAACGTGGCCATCCCGCATATTATGAATGATTTGGGTGTCTCCGCGAATACAGTTCAGTGGCTTTCCACCGGTTATATGTTGGTGAATGGCATCGCCATCCCGATCACGGCGTTTTTGATTGAAAAATTCGGAACAAGAAAACTATTCTTGACAGCTATTTTTCTATTCACTGCCGGTTCGGTTGTTTGTTCCTTATCAGCTAACTTTAGTATGCTGATGCTTGGCAGGGTCATTCAGGCTTGCGGTGCCGGAATTATCATGCCCCTTTTGATGACGGTGTTTTTTGCCCTGTTCCCGCCTGAAAAGCGAGGCAAGGCAATGGGAATTATGGGGATTGTCATGATCTTTGCTCCTGCCATCGGTCCAACCCTATCCGGGTGGCTGATTGGGCACTATTCCTGGAGATTATTGTTTGACATTGTCATTCCAATTGGGGTGCTCGATTTAATCCTTAGTTTTTTATGGATGAGGGATGTCACAAAAGTGACCAACCCCAAATTTGATTTCCCAGGATTTTTATTTTCAACCATTGGCTTCGGCTTTTTGTTATATGGCTTTAGTGAAGCTGGCAATGACGGCTGGTCAAGTTCAATAGTCATCCTATCCTTATCCATAGGAATAATTGCTTTAGTGCTATTTGTCATACGTGAGTTAACCACTGATAAGCCCATGCTTGATTTGCGTGTATTTAAATATGATATTTTTACTTTAACCACCATCATCAGCATGATTGTCAACATGGCCATGTTTGGCGCAATGATATTACTCCCAATCTATTTGCAAAATATTCGCGGGTATACGGCATTGGAGTCAGGGCTATTAATGCTTCCAGGTGCCATTGTCATGGGAATTATGTCGCCTATTTCTGGAGCCCTATTTGATAAAATTGGTGCGCGATGGCTGGCAGTGTTCGGCCTCATCATTACCACAATCACAACATGGGAGTTCACCAGACTAACCATGACCACCAGCTATAGCCATATCCTGCTTCTATATGTGATGAGGATGTTTGGAATGTCATTTATTATGATGACCGTTATGACGGAAGGCCTTAACCAGCTGCCCCGTCACCTTGGCTCCCATGGCACGGCGGCGTCCAACACAGCCAGGCAGGTTGCGGGCAGCATCGGGACAGCGCTCCTTGTTACCGTCATGACAACAAGGCAAGGGGTACATTACGGTGGGTATACAAGTGTAATCACGAGTTCCAATCCATTTATTGCAAGCAGCTTTTCTCAGCTCAGCCAAGGCCTGTCCGCCTTAACACACCTGCCGGGAACAGTCGGCAGCCAGCTTACCACTTATTTAATTTACGGCAAAACCGTGCAGCAGGCTACCATTGATGGGATCAATGATGCCTTTATTGTTGCAACTGGCATTGCAGCTTTAGCCCTGCTATTGGCCTTCTTCATCAAAAGGGCTGCTGTAAAACAGCAATAAATTCAGCTGGAATGGGGTCTCTTAAGAGAACCTCTTCTGGCTGTTTTTCCGTGTGCGTTTTTTAAGTGCGCTTTAGAGGAGGGATAGAAATGGTTGATGTAGGACTTTTAATTATCCGGCTGGCTGTTGGCCTGACATTCGTAGGTCATGGAGCGCAAAAATTATTTGGCTGGTTCGGCGGAACAGGTCCTGTTAAGTTTGGCGAATACTTGGGGTCGATTGGCATAGAGACTGGCGGTAAAACATTCGCGATTATAGCTGGATTATTTGAACTGGTCGGCGGCCTGCTTTTCGCTTCTGGTGTGCTTACTTGGTTAGGGGCCATTCTGATTATCGTGATCATGATTGACGCCATTTTCACGGTACATGGCAAACATGGTTTTTGGCTGACGGAAGGCGGATATGAATATAACTTTATTTTAATTGCTGTTACCCTCGGCGTGGCCCTTACTGGTCCTGGAGGTTTTGTCCTTTATTCCCCTTAATTAGATAGATATATCGGAGCTTGGTTCTCACAAGCGGAGTCAACGGCACATAAACGTTTTATCGTGGCGGGACAATATACCGGATTTATTCTCCTTCTTTTGTTAAGTGTGATTGGGGCTTTTGGGGCATTGATCATTCCTAAAGGATGGATAGGTTTACTCGGATTAATTCCCATTTTTATAGGAATTAAATCGCTAGTATCCATTTACCGAATGAGCAGAGAAAAACTGACTGGATTGGCCTGGTTCATGAAAACATCGGCCATCACCTTTGTAAGCGGCGCAGATAATATAGGTGTTTATATTCCACTTTTTTTAAAAAATAATCTATGGAACATCGCTTTAATTATCGGGATCTTTTTAGTATTAATCGGGTTATTTTGTTATTTAGGCCTTCGATTAGTGAAGCAGCCGTTTATCGCACAGGTTTTAGAACGCAACGGCCAACTGATTGTTCCTGTTGTTTTCATCACGCTCGGAACCTTTATTTTGTTTGAACATAATACCTTCCATTACCTTTTTCAACAATAAAAGGAAGTGACACTGATTTGTTCACTTCCTCCTCTTATATGCGCATATTTCAATTTTCTTCTCGAATGATCTATAGGTGGGATTCAGCAAATTGTTGTTCAGAAATGACTTTTATTTCATTTCTTTTTAGCAAAGCAGCCGTAACACCCATCCCCTCTATCTTTTGACCATTAAATTCGCCGTTATAAATGTTAGAACTCCCGCAAGACGGGCTATTTTCCTTTAAAACTACGATACTTGCATTCACTTCTTTTGCCTTTTTAAGCGTTGCATAGGCTCCTTTTATGTACATTTGGGTTACATCTTTTCCAGATTTATCAACTACTTTAGCTTTCCCAACCAGCACATCTTCACCAGTCCCGCCTATTATTTCTGCCGGTTCCCTTTGCGTTGAAAATCCTCCAAGCAATTCTGGACATATGGTTATAGCTTGATTTTCTTCTACAAGCCTTCGAAGTTGATTATGCAAACAATGCAGGCCGTCATACCTTACCTGCAGCCCTGCTAAACAAGCGCTCACCAATATCATTTATTAACCCCCTATTTACGATCTAATGGGTAATTTAATTGTAGAAAAATCAGCAAAGTTATTGACTATGAAGATATTATTATATTATTGATGGGGTTTTCAAGAAAAAACTTTAACAAACAGAAGGCACTTTTAGGGGGAATGACATGAAAATCATGTCCAATACATTGTAAAAGATGAGATCTTGTGGTAAATTTAAATAGATAGACATTGTATAAAAATTTATGTATATTATTCCTCATTCTAATTATACAGTATAGTCTATTCGTTCGTCAACCCTAAAAAAATTTTTTAGGAGTGTTTCCCATGAATGCAGAATTTCAACTGGAGCAAAAACGAGTAGACAATGTGATGGAGATCCTGGCAGAGCAAATCAGCGGTTTGGAGGAAGAAACTTCCCGGCTCCGAAATGAAGTGGTCCATATCCGCAAACACTTTTGGGATGAAATTAAGGTAAATACCGATACCTTCGACGATTATCTTGAGACCATCATCGGCCTGAGACAAGAGGCTCAGGCTCTGTCCGTCAGCCAATCCACCCATAAACATGCATCCAAAAGATTATCCACACTACACCGTATGCAAGAAGTCCCCTACTTCGGGCGCATTGATTTTATCGAAGCGGGAAATTCATCCGCGGATCAAGCCTATATTGGTATCTCCTCGCTTACCGATGATAGTGGCGATCATTTCCTCGTCTATGACTGGAGGGCACCAGTCTCAAGCATCTATTATGATTACCAGCCAGGGCCGGCACAATATGCGACACCTGGCGGAATAATCGAAGGCCATTTAGAGAAAAAGTGGCAATATCTGATCCGAGGCGGCGTTCTCCAATCCATGTTCGATACGAGCCTCACCATTGGAGACGAAATTTTACAGCAGGTTCTGGGAAAAGGCACTGACAAACATATGCATAGTATTGTAGCTACCATTCAGCAGGAGCAAAACCGGATAATCCGCCATGACCGCGGGAGGATGCTCATTGTTCACGGTGCAGCTGGCAGCGGCAAGACCTCAGCTGCCCTGCAGCGGATTGCCTATTTGCTCTACAAATATCGGGATCGTCTGAATGCCGATCAAATTATCCTATTTTCTCCTAATTCGATGTTTAATAGTTACGTGTCCAACGTGCTGCCGGAACTTGGCGAAGAGAATATGCAGCAAGTCACATTTCAGGAATACTTGGATCATCGGCTCGGCAAAGAGTTTCAAGTTGAAACCCCCTTTGAGCAGCTAGAATATGTTTTAACAGCAGGAAATGCCCCCTCCTGTTCGGCAAGAGTTGCAAGTATTCGTTTCAAAGCATCTGCCCAATTTTTCGAGGTAATCAATGCGTACAGAAAGTCTTTGGAGACGTCTGGAATGTTATTCAAGGGCATTAGCTTTAGAGGAAAACCGATTGTATCCGCTCAGCAAATCGCAGAAAGGTTTTATAGCAGTGATATCTCCCTCCGCTTCCCTAACAGACTTGAAAAATTGAAGGACTGGCTGATAAGGCAAATAAAGGAGGCCGAGAAGCTCGAATGGACTAAATCGTGGGTCCAGGAGGAAATCGAGCTGCTTACTAACGAGGAGTATCACAAAGCGCATACCTGCTTAGCGGAAAAGCGAGGTTATACAAAAGAGTCGATTGCCGATTATGAACTCGAGCCAAAGGCGCTTGCCCAATTGATTGTCCGCAAGAAATGGAAACCGCTGCTAAAAAGAATCAGGGCATTTCGTTTCGTTGACCTGAAGGGGATGTACCAGCAGCTTTTTACTGATCCTGACCGGATCAAGCGGCTAGATGGGGAACCGCCTTCAGAGTGGGCGGATATTTGCAAAGTGACGCTGGAAATGCTAGATGAGGGCAAACTATTTTACGAAGATGCGACTCCGTTCTTACTTTTGAAGGAGCTGATCCAAGGCTTTCAGACGAACAGTTCGATAAAACATCTGGTAGTGGATGAAGCCCAGGATTATTCACCGTTTCAATTCGAGTTTTTGAAGCGTTTGTTTCCTTCGGCAAGAATGACCGTGCTTGGCGATTTTAATCAGGCGATATTTGCCCACGCCAGCCAAATGGTTGATTTCCGGACACTTTATAGTTTATATGGCCCGGATGAAACGGAAGTGATCAATTTGGCACGAATCTACCGATCGACAAAACCGATCATTGAATTCACACGGAGTCTTGTGTCTAACGGCGAGAGGATTATCCCTTTTGAACGCGGGGGCGAGCGGCCTGTGCTGAAACAATTGTCTGATCATGCGGAACTGCACCGCTGTATCGCCTCCAAAGTGGCAGACTTACAAAGGCTTGGCTATCACAGCATTGCGATCATATGCAAATCAGCAGAGGAAAGTGCAATCGCATATGAAGCCCTGTCCAGCATCGATGGAATGAAGCTTTTGAAAAGCAGCTCGATTGAATATGAACAAGGAGTAGTTGTCATACCATCCTATTTGTCCAAGGGTATCGAATTCGATGCCGTCATCATTTATAACGCAGCGAAGGATGTTTACGGTGATGAGAGCCTGCGAAGAGTTTTCTACACTGCCTGTACTAGAGCAATGCATGTTTTGCAGATTTACAGCGTTGGTAAACCTAGCACTTTGTTGCAAAACGCTTTGCAGCAAGGTTTCATCCAAGCTTGATCAAGTTGAATATAAAACCAACAAAAAAAAGGATAGATGGAACCATGTTTTCGGCTCCCCTATCCTTTTTTCACGCATATAATTGTCTTAAGTAGCCCTTATCTTAATCCAGAGAACCCATTGTTTCCAATAATTCATTTGTTTGTGGAGAGACATAGATGGTTCTGCTTGGAAATGCCACTTCCACACCCTCTTCCTCTAAGATTCCCATAATTTTCAAATTGACATCATGCTTGATTTTTACATGCTCCGCCCAAACCGTGGAATTTGTGAAAAAATAAATCAAAATATCCAGGCTGCTTTCATTATAGTGATCGAAGGCAACCATAATCGTATCCGGATGAATCTCTTCATGCGTCACTAACATCTGTTCAATCCGGCTGACGACCCTTTGGATTTGTTCTTTCGTTGTTTGATAGTTTAAACCTAAATGAAACGTAATTCGCCTTTTCCCCATCCGGCTCCAGTTGGTAATCGGCTCATTAGCGAGTGTAGAATTGGGCACCGTCACCAAAGCTTGGCTAAACGTCCGGACTTTTGTGCTTCTGAAGTTAATATCTTCTACGGTTCCTTCCACACTTGGTGTCAGGATCCAGTCCCCGATGGAAAAAGGCTTTTCCGTAACGATGACGACACCGCCAATAAGGTTGCCCACTGCTTCCTTTGCAGCTAATGCAAATGCCAGCCCCCCTAACCCGAGGCCAGCCACCAAGCCGTTGACGTCATAATTGAATTCCTGCCCAATAATGCTGATGCTGATGGCAATCATGATGACACGGATGATTCTGGAAATAAACGGAATTAGTATTAAATCGATCTTGTTGTTTAGCTTTTGATTCAAGCTGATGATGATGCCTGAAGCAGGAGAGGACAGGTTAAAGAATCCCCATGTAATTAACACAATGATCATCGAGCGCAAAAATTTTAAAAATAACGCATTTTGCTGCTCCATAAACGGAAAATAATCCATTGCAATATATAAACCGACAATGATAAACGCCCAGCCTAATGGCCGTTCAAACCCTAAGAAGATTTGTGTAAAAATTTCGGTTGGCGTTTTTCTGGATAATTTTAAAATCAGCTGAAATACATACTTGGTAAACAGGTTTCTGAAGAGAATAAACAAAAGCAATATCCCGATAGAAATCCCTAGGTTTTTTAACGTTTCGGAGTCTAAGCCCGCGATTGAAAATGCCATAACAAATGAATCAAAAAACATGTTGAGACTACCTTCCCTCTTTACGCGATACTAAATTAAACCATAATTAAATGAAAAAATGAAGAAATTCGCACACCACTTAATAGTGTTTTTTCAAATCTTACATCGCATTATCATAACTTCTTTAACAACATATTGGAATACATCAAAAGTCTCAGTTTACAGGACGTTTTTGGGATCACCAACCGTTGGAATTCGCTATCCGACAGTTCGGGGCTGCTATCCGACAGTTGTAGCAGCTTATCCGACAGTTGCTCCTCTTTCCGACAGTTGTAGCTGCTCATCCGACAGTTAGCGCTTCCTATTCGACAGTTACACCTGCTTATCCGACAGTTGCTCCCCTTTCCGACAGTTGTAGCTGCTCATCCGACAGTAACGGCTTCCTATCCCACAGTTACACCTGCATATCCGACAGTTGCTCCCCCTCACATCCCCCGACACCCACATTTTTCACATAACAAAAACCAAGCATAGACTAACATGCTTGGTTTTTGTTATGTTGTCAAATCCTACTATTAAACCTGCCTACTTTAACTTTGCCTCCAGCAAAACCGTCTGTCCACGAACCACAGAACTGCTGCCACTTTTGGCCAACGACTCCACTGCCTCAAAATTGGTGATAACAACCGGTGAAATCGTGCTCGCCGCTTTTTCCTTAATCAAATCCAAGTTAAAAGTGATCAGCTTGTCACCTGCTTTAACTTGGTCACCTTGAGTTACATGCCCTTCGAAGCCTTCGCCTCCCATCGCAACAGTATCCATGCCGATATGTATTAACACTTCTAACCCATTTTTACTGCGAATTCCAACAGCATGATAGGTAGGAAAAATTTGAACAACCTCTCCGTCTATAGGAGCAGCAACCACTCCCTCAGAAGGATCAATTGCAAGCCCATCGCCAATCATCTTCTGGCTAAACACCTGATCTGGCACATCCTCGATTTGGACCACTGTCCCGGTGATCGGAGAAACAATGCTCTCGATGATCTCTTTTTTTCCAAACAGCTTCTTAAACATGAAACTTCCTCCAATACAAGTAATCTCCAATGGAAAAGGCGAAAAATAGTCCGCTTTTTCGCCTTTTCCTTTCCATAGATTAGTTTAACTCAGGCCAGTAGCCTTTATTAGCTGCAATAAGATCATCCAAAACTTCTTTCGCCACTTTTGCACTTGGCACTGTTTTGGAAAGCGTTAATGCCTGCCATAATTTTTGGTAACTGCCTTCAATATACGCCTGTACAACTAATTTTTCAACCGTTACCTGCTGGTACATTAACGCTCTTTGGAATTCAGGAATCTTTCCTTGGCTCAATGGCTCTGGACCATCACTTCCGACGATGCACGGCACCTCTACCATGGCATCATCGTCAAAGTTGGCAATCGCTCCGTTGTTTTCCACAATCAACAGCATTCTTTCATGTGTATTAAAAGCAATCGCGCGGGCAAGGTCGACAATAAAGGTGGCATGAGCGCCCATTTCAAATTCACAGCCTTCCGCTGTCCCTCTTTCCGTAATCGTTCTCGCTGTTGAGAAAACGGTCTTCTCTCTTCCATTCATGACTTCATTGGCACGAGTGTATTCTGGATTAGAATGTTCCACCGCATAATCAGGGTAGAAATAATATTTCAAATACGTATTTGGCAGGAATCTTGGATCTACTGCTAACAAATCTTTTGCCTTTTTATGTGTTTCCTGCCAGCTGGCATCCGTATGCTGGGTATCAACCTCTTTTTGTGTCAAGTAGCCATGCTCCGCTACATAATCACGAATTTCCGGCAAATATTCATGTCCTTCTTTGTCTTTTACGCTTGTCCACCAGCCAAAATGATTTAACCCGAAATATCGCACCTCTAAATCCTTTGGTTCTTTGCCGATGATATGCGATATTCTGCGCAGCGTTCCAACCGGCATGTCACAAATATTCAATACCTTTGAATTGGGGCGAAGAACGCGGCATGCTTCCGCCACAATGGCTGCAGGATTGGAATAGTTCAACATCCAGCAGTCTGGTGAATACTTTTCCATGATGTCAATGAGTTCAACCATATCAGAGATGCTTCTCATGCCATATGCGATTCCGCCAGGTCCGCATGTCTCTTGCCCAACGACTCCGTGCTTTAACGGTATCTTTTCATCTTGTTCACGCATTGGATATCCTCCACTGCGGATATGGGCAAAACAGAAGTCTACATCCGTGAACGCTTCTTTCGGCTCAGTAGTAAAAGAAAACTCAATATTTGGTGCCTTCTCTTTCATGACAATTTCCAATGCTTCGCCCAAAACGGCTTGCCTTGGGCCATTATTATCATATAGTTTTAATTTTCGAAGCGGAAAACGGTCTAAGTTATCCAATAACATCATGACAATCCCTGGTGTATACGTGCTTCCTCCGCCTGCAATCACTACTGAAAATTTTTTCATGTTCTCCATTCCCTTCTAGTAATCTGTCATTTCTTTGTTGTTATGCAAATTAACGGCATTGCTATTCGTTTGTGCCCAATCCCAAGTAACTGTCCACAGCTTTTCGAATATTGGTAACCTGTAAGCCGTAAACCACATGAACATTTTTATCTTTAATAATGACACCGCTTGCACCGGTTTGCTTCTTTAACACATCTTCGTCCACCATGTTCGGATTATCCAATGTTAACCGAAGTCTTGTGTAACAATTGGTGACCGTATTGATATTGTTTGCTCCGCCTAATGCATCGACAATAACGCCGGCAATGCCTGTTTCTCCCTGCGGCTGTGCAGCCCCGGCTTTTCCTTTGCTTTGCTTTTCTTTGTAATCTTTCTTCGAATATAATTTTGTTTCCTGTCCAACCTCTTCTCTGCCGACTGTTTTAAAATTAAATTTCACAATCAAAAAGCGGAAGACTAGATAATAAATAGCGAAGAAGATAAGACCTGTTAAAATGTACATCGGCCAATGCGTCTTTTCGATTCCAAGCGGCAGGTTGAACAACAGGAAGTCAATCATGCCATTTGGACCGATCGCCCGAACATCCAAAAGATGCAAGGTCACCATGCTTAAACCGCTCAGCGCTGCATGAACCACAAACAACAGCGGCGCTACAAACATGAACGAGAATTCAATTGGCTCTGTCACACCTGCAATAAAGGAAGTCACTGCAGCTGGAATCAAAATGGCTTTTACCTTGCCTTTGTTTTCAGGCTTAGCTGTATGGTACATCGCTAAACAAGCGCCTAGCAGGCCAAACATTTTGGAAATGCCGCGTGCATCCCAAATCACACTAGAAGAAAGTTCTTTGACGGATGGATCAGCGATCTCCGCATAATAAATATTTCTTGCCCCTTCAAAAACTTTACCGCCCACTTCAGCCACACCGCCCAGTTCTGTATAAAGGAATGGGGTATAGACTAAATGGTGAAGACCAGTTGGAATTAACAACCGTTCCAATGCTCCATATAGGAAAATACCGAAGCTGCCGCTGTGATTAATCAAAGTTCCTAACTTGTTAATACCAGTTTGGAAAATGGGCCAAATAAATGTCAGAGCGATCGATAAGAGCACAACGACCGGAATCAGGACGATAAAGACAAATCGCGAGCCGCCATATATTTGGAAGGCGCCGTTAAATTCTGTATCAATAAATTTGTTATGAACCATTGCTGTGATAATACCAAGGATTAACCCAAGGAACACACCCATATCAAGAATTTGTACACCCAGCACCAAGGTTTGTCCGGTCCCCTGAAGTGATTCCCCATCAAACAGAAGCCCGTTTAGAGACATAAATTTGTTCATGGCGTTGACAAACACTAGATAACCTAATAATGCTGTAAATCCAGCCACTGCTTTTTCTTTATTCGCCAAACCGACCGTGATCCCGACACAGAAAATGAGTCCCAAGTTACCGAGAATGGAAACCAATGATCCGGTTAAGATGGTACCGAAACCAGTGGTGATCGGATTATTTAAAAATGGAGCCGCTTCCAATAATTTGACATTAGTTAATAAATTTCCTAAGGCAATTAAAATACCCGCAATCGGCAAAATAAGGACTGGAATGAACATTGCTTTTGAAAAGCGCTGCATGCTATCCATGATCTTCGTTTTCATTTTGCCTCTCCCTCCTCATGCATTCGTTTTTGTCGACAGGTTTAGCTTACAATGTAACCGCTTTTAAGTCGATACATTCTAAAGGATAAAAAACGTGTTTCACACATTGAAACACGTTTCACTCGTTATTGCCTATTATTGAACTCAATGTTTCAACATACTGCTTGAAGATAAATTCAAACATCAGCAGAAGACTCGGGAAAAAGCGGTTCGGCAGCATGTTTCGATCATCGAGTTTATTATGGTCGATAATTCTAAAATTCAAATCGGCAATCTCCGCAACCCGATTATCTGTTTCCTTCGTAAAAGATACAGTCAATATCCCATGCTCTTTCGCTGCAAGTAATTTCTCGATTACGACCTGCGTTTCACCTGACTTCGAAATGACGATCAAGGCTCCGATGTCTTCAAGATTATTCTCAAACACACCAATGGAATCTGTCCCGCTGGCAAAAATCGTTTTTCTGCCCAGCACCAGTAATTTTTTATATAAGTATTCCGCTGCAATGGCTGAAAAACCGGTGGCATAAATAAATATATAACGTTGTTTAAGGTTCAGGACCTTATTTATAAAGGCTTCTATGTCTTCCATCGAATTATGGGACAAAAAATCCTTTTGATTAATCTCAAAAAAATCTTCGATTCCATCGTTATGCGAAGAATCCGCCTTTTTGACCAGAGGCAATAGCTGATAATACATATCGACAAACCCGCTATAGCCTAATTTTTTTGACAAACGGATGACCGTTGCCGGTGAAGTGAAATTTTCTTTCGCGATCGTACGTACTCCCTTATGCAATACGTCGTCAATATTATCAATGATATATCGGACTAGCTGGACATCCAGTTCCGTTAAATTCTTTCTTTGGACAATTTTGCTGATATCTCTCATTTACTTCCTCACTCCCGCTAGTTGAAAGCCCTTACTGCCAAGATTTTATTTTATCAAAATGGATTTGGAGCTACAAATAAGTGCATTTAAATTGGGGACAATAAAAACCCGTGAAAGCACATCCTTTACGGGCCATCTTCTTGAAAAAAACTAGTAATCCTTTTTGAACAAACCATCTGTCTATGTATCATGACAAATAGATGGTTTTAAACTAGTTTCTTATTGTTTTTTAATAGGCGTTACGACAGCAAATAGATTCTCAGATGGATCAGAGACATTCACTTGGATTATCTTATAGCCGCTTTCTTCAGTCTTTGACTCATCTTTCCTAATAATCGTGATTTGATGGTTATTCATCGCTGCATTCTTCCTTCCCAATTTTTTTCTCCCAAGAGTAACGATATGCCGGAAGGTAAAATTTGTGAAAGAAATTTTTAAAAATATTTATTCTCTATTAAGGAGGAACCTAGTTTTCCTTTGCCTGCCCTTCCACTGCCGCTACAGCTTCGAGCTCGACCAATTGATGTTTGTATCCTAAAACCGTCACTCCAGATAAGGTGCTCGGGACATCGTGGACACCAAACTCTTCCCGAATGGCATCCCATGCGGTGACCAAATCTATTTGATTATGGGTTGCGACCAGAACTCTCGTATATACCACATCTTCCAAGGCGGCGCCGGATTCTTTTAACGCCAATTTAAGATTTTCCACACAAAGCTTTGCCTGAAGCCGATAATCCCCTTCACTTGGCACCCTGCCGTCTTGATCCAGCGGACAGGATCCGGCGAAAAATAGCAGCTCCATCCCTGATGGTACACGGCTTGCATAGGCATAATCGACCTCTGCTAAATTAGCTGAATGAATGAATGTTATTTTCTTCGTCATTTTCATTCCTCCCTTTTCATTCACTATATAAATTTAGTATTTTTTGAAAATATCCTCTATTTTATTATAAAAATAAAAAAACATCTATTGGTACCATAAAAACATTTGAATCTGGCACTTACGAATGGAAGAACTTTCTATTAAAATCAATAACAACTTAGTTTAAAGGAGGAAGAACATATGGAAAAAACCTTCAATATCACGTATCAATTCAATGCGGGCATCAGCGCTGAACAGCTATCAGCTGTTTTTGACGCCTCAGGCATCCGGCGGCCAACAGACGACTTGCAAAGGCTTCAGCGAATGATTGACCATGCTGATATCCTGCTTACAGCATGGGAACAGGAAAAACTGATTGGAGTCGCCAGAGCGATTACCGATTATAGCTATTGCTGCTATTTATCAGATTTAGCTGTCGATCAAGACCATCAAAAAAAGGGAATTGGAAAGGAATTGGTCCGGCTTTTGCAGCAGGAAATCGGGGACGAAGTGACGCTTGTCTTGCTGGCATCCCCCATCGCCATGGAATATTATCCGAACATTGGATTTGAAAAGATCAATAACGGTTTTAAGATTCTTCGAAAACGGTAGGGTAACAAAAGCGGCATCAACCCAATGCCGCTTTTGCACAACCTCATTCCATAAATTCTAAAGATTTAATTCTAAGTACTCATCCGTTTCTTTAAAACCAAACTTTTGATAGACCGGCCTGCCAAGATTGGAGGCTCCCAGCCACATTTTTGTAACACCTGCTTCTTTCGATTCCTCGACTAATTTTTTTAACAAATGAGTCGCAATTCCTTGACCCCGGAAATTTTCGTGGGTATACATATTGGTAATATAAGCCCTTTTTCCAGTCTTGTTAGTGTACGATGGGGGAAAATCATAGAAAATAACGGCACCACATGCAATGATTTCTTCTTTTTCTTCTGCCACCCACTGGATTAATGAACCATCCTCTAGTTTTTGGAGAAAAAACTGATGAAGTTCCGTGTCAATGTTAATAGCAGGCTCAATTCCCTCATCAAGTAATTGCAGTTTCCTCAAATCAATTAAACGATCGATATCATCCATAGCTGCTCTCCGATAGTTCATATCATTCACTCCTTTATGCAAACTAGTTTACATAATGATATTATGTTTTACTTATTGTTAATAAATTTAAAAAGGACCCCAGAAGGCCCTTTTTAAATATTTTGACTTTAGTATATTCTATCGCCATTAAAAATGGAATTTTTTACGATGACATAGTCGACATTTCGGATTGACGACAGCTTGTTTCCACCGGCATACGAAATAGAGGACTGAAGATCCTGTTCCATTTCAATGAGGGTATCCTTGATGGAACCTTTATATTCCACATACATTTTTTTGCCTTCTACGTTCTTTCTTTCCCCTTTTTGGAATTCAGAAGCAGAACCAAAATATTCTTTAAATAGCTTTCCGTCCTTTTCAATGGTTTCCCCAGGGGATTCTTCATGGCCCGCAAACAACGACCCAATCATCACCATGCTTGCTCCAAATCTGACCGATTTTGCAATATCACCGTGTGTCCGAATTCCGCCATCCGCAATAATCGGTTTGCTGGCAGCTTTTGCACACCATCTGAGCGCAGCCAATTGCCATCCGCCCGTACCGAAACCGGTTTTAATTTTCGTGATACAAACCTTTCCTGGCCCAATACCTACCTTTGTGGCATCTGCACCGGCATTCTCCAGTTCCCTCACTGCCTCAGGAGTTCCAACATTTCCAGCAATGACAAAGCTTGAAGGGAGATGTTTCTTTATATGCTGAATCATATTAATCACTGCATTGGAATGGCCATGGGCAATATCAATGGTGATATATTCAGGCGATAGCTGTTCCTCGGCCAATTGCAATATAAACCGATACTCTTCTTCTTTAACTCCAACGCTTATTGAACTATATAAGCCCCGGGACATCATCTCTTTGACAAAATCCAGACGTTTCTCTGGCTGAAAACGATGCATGATATAGAAATAATTATTCTCTGCCAAGTAAACCGCAAGCTTTTCATCTATAATCGTTTGCATATTAGCAGGCACCACTGGCAGCCTAAAGGTACGACCGCCAAACGTAACCGTTGTATCACATTCAGACCGGCTATTTACGATAGACTTTGCTGGGACTAGTTGAATATCTTCATAATCAAAAACATTATCCATTCCATTATTCCCCTTTACCAATTATCATTTTAAAAAGACGATTTTTTCTTGCAATTTAAGAAATTAATATTTTCATGTTTGTTTTCATTTTTAACTTGAATAAAATCAATTATTCACGATCCAACATGTAAGAGTATAATACACGAACATTATTATGTCAATTCAAATTAATGTTCGTTATTTGGTTAGATTTTTTTACATTCATTAGAAAACAAGAAAGCACCTAAGGAAAAAACTTAAGTGCGAAGATTCCTTGTCCATAATTGCAAAAAAAATCGTCCTTCAAAGGACGATTTTAAATTTCATCAATACTATCTTTATATGGTTTATTCCTTTCTCGATCGCCTTACTTTTTAGGAATTTCGCATCCATTTTCATCACAGGACATTCCGTCATCGTTGTTTAATACGACGATTTCCTCTGAGATGACTTTTCTCAACGCCTGCACAAACACTTCAGTAGGCTGTGCCCCTGTTAGAGCGTACTTTTTATTGATCAGAAAGAATGGGACACCAGTAATCCGGTATTGCTGTGCTGTCCGCTCATCTGCACGGACCTCGTCTGCCATCTCATCACTTGCCAGCATTTTTTCAACGGCTTCCTTGTTTAGTCCCACTTCTGCAGCTAATTCCGCTAACGTTTCATGATGGCCAATATGTTTGGATTCAATAAAATGGGCTCGCAAGATGCGCTCCGCCATCTCCTTCATCAAACCGTGTTTTTTGGCGAACATGGTTAAACGATGTGCATCGAAGGTGTTCGTCAGGATAAGGGTATCCATCTGATAATTCAAGCCAGCTTCCTTCGCCATTTGCACCATGTGCTGGGTATTTGCCTTGGCCTGAGCAATGCTCATGCCGAATTTTTTCGCTAACGATTCATAAATGTTTTCTTTAATATCAGTTCCGCTTGCCGGATCCAATTCAAAGCATCGGTAAGTCACTTCAATTGGGTAATCAACCTGTTTAATGGCATCCTCCAGACGCCTTTTGCCAATATAGCAAAACGGTCAAGCGAAATCAGTCCACATTTCAATGTGAAGCATTTGAATCCCTCCTACAACAAATAATTAAGTTTTTTCACACCCTTAAAATGACGGGATTTAGTCCATCCCCAGCAGCGCTTTTGCTTCTTTCTTATCCATTTCCATCTGCTCAATGAGTGCGTCGAGCCCCGTAAATTTGATTTCCCCTCTCATATACCGCAAGAAGGAAACGGTGACCGTTTTCCCGTATAGATCGCCTGCATAATCAATTAAATAAGCTTCAACCAAATAGCCTTGCCCATTGACAGTAGGACGGTAACCGGCACTGATCAAGACGTTCCATATTTCATTTGCGCCTTCCTCGTGATGGATTTCCACAGCCCCTAAATAGACCCCGGTTTTTGGTTCCACATAAGACTCTATTCCCCCTAAATTGATTGTCGGAAACCCAAGGGTTCTCCCTAAGGCCTCGCCATGGACAACCTCGCCAGTAATGGAATAAGGTCTTCCCAGCAGTGCCTGCACGGCCTCCATATTCCCCCCTTTAATGAGAGAACGAATATGGGTGCTGCTGATTTTTCTTCCATGTTCTTTCATTAGTGGAACGACGGTGACCGATACATCGATTTGCGAGCAAAGTTCGATGAGCCCTTCTACCGAGCCGTCTCCTCCCTTGCCAAAACGGAAGCCTTCTCCGACGACAATTCTTTTCACATTCAACCTTGAGAGGTGCTCTAAAACGAATTCACCCGCCGTAATTTTTGCATACTCTTCCGTAAATTGGACCCGATAATACCTGCTGACATCAAACTGTTTCAGGATATGCATTTTTTCCTGACCTGGCGTAAGCTTTGGCTGGTATTCTGCATCTTTTCTTAGAATCCATAAGGGGTGATCTGAAAAGCTAAACACTGCTAGTGATTCGCCTTCCCCCTTCACCTCATTAGCCGTTTGTAAAATAGCTTGATGCCCCAAATGCACTCCATCAAATTTTCCAATCACTAAAGTTAACGGAGCAGTATCATAAGGGGGTTGTTTCGTAACCTCAATGATTTCCACTGTAATCCCTCTCCAACACCATAAGTTCAATTTTCTTGCCTTCATGCTTTTTTAAAATTTCGATCATATCGGCTTCATCGATATAAAAATCGTTAACGTACTTTATTCCGGAATGGGACTTTTGGATCCCTTCAAAATAAAATACCTCCGCAATTCCTTCAAATGTATAAGAAAGCTCTGGGCCTGCATTTATTTTTAGCATGACTTCTTTATCATTGAGGACGCTAAAAATTTTTGACACAGGTTCGTCATCAAGCAGCACGACCTCTGTGCCCTTTATGCGATGAATGAGAATAACTCCTTCAAATACTTTCATGTTCTTTCCTCTTTTGAAACGTATATGAATTCGGTATAGCAATATTTTTTACTATAAGGCTTTTTTTACTATTAGTAAAAAAATTTGATTGTAGCAGCCATTTTTCAGACCTTTTACCACAACCCAAAATATTGTTGAAATGGAAACAGAAATTTAATATATAATATGGATAATGGACCAACGAGAGGGAGGAAAGGCCATGAACAAAGAGGAACAGCTCATCATGAATTTCAGAGACTTATTTGACAAGATGGTTTGGCTTAATAAGAGTAAGATGGAAGACAGACTTAAGGGCTATACGCCTTCTGAAGTGCATTGTATCGAATCTATTGAAAAAAATCGAGATGCCAACGTAACAAAACTTGCGGAGTCCCTTTATATGACGAGAGGGGCCATTAGCAAATTAACGAAGAAGCTGATAAAAAAAGGCCTGATTGATAGCTACCAAAAGCCTGATAACCAGAAAGAAATCTATTTCAGGCTGACGGACCAAGGGAAAGTCATTTATAAAATCCATGAGGAACTGCATAAAGAGTTTCAAGAACGGGACAAAGCCATATTTGAACAAGTAACCGGGGAGCAATTTGACTGGATGCTGAGCTTCGTGGAAAAGTATAGCAGGCATTTGGATGAAGAAATAAAGAAACAAGGAATTACGATTCATTAATTCAGAAAAAGTTAAATAAATGTAGCTTCAGGCAGCCTAATTCGATTGAGAGCGGGGTGCTTTTTTTTTCTGACATTTAGTTGACAAGGAAACAAAATGGTGATATATTTTGTTGACAAGGAAACAATAATAACTTCTGAGAGGAGAATCCTATGTCAGAGGATTTAGTTAAAGAACCAGGATTACCAAAAGAAATTCTCACGGCGGCTTGGGCTATTGCACTTGGAGCCATTGCTCCAATGCTTGACTCAACTATGGTGAACATCGCCATCGACCAACTAATGAAGGACTTCAGCACGTCATTGAATATCATTCAATGGTCTATTACAGGTTATGTTTTAGCCCTTGCGATGGCAGTCCCAGTATCCGGCTGGCTTATGAACCAATTTAACGGTAAGAAAATCTTCGTCGGCGCCGTCATCGCCTTTGGTGTCATTTCTGTTTTTGCTGGAATTAGCTGGGACATTTCCAGCTTTATCTTCTTTCGGTTGCTTCAAGGATTTAGCGCTGGGATTATTACACCGCTCATGTCAACACTCCTGGTTAAAACCGCAGGACCAGAAAATCTTGGAAAAGTGATGGCCATCGTCAGCACACCTATGATCTTCGGCCCTATCTTAGGACCTGTTATCGGGGGCTTCATCGTTCAAGGTGCATCATGGCATTGGATATTCTTCATCAACATTTTCATCATTTTGATAGCTGCACCACTAATGATGAAAACCATTCCTGACTTTGAACCATTCAACAAAGACAGTAAGCTCGATGTTTTTGGGATGATCGCTTTGTCCTTAATGAGTGCTGCATTGATTTACGGTATTACGAAAGCAGCGGACCATTCATCCTTTAACAATAGTGAAACCAGCCTTTGGGTGGGTATTGGCCTTGTTTTAGCAGTAATGTACCTCGGATATAATCGATTCAGAAAAAATCAAACCGTGCTTCCGATGAATTTGTTTGCACATATGAGCTTCTTAGCCTCCAGTATCGGTTTATTCTTAGCGAATATGGCCATCATGGGACCTATGCTACTTCTTCCATTGTTTTTCCAAGCCTTCCGCCATTTCACGGCCATTCAAGCAGCACTTGCGTTAATCCCGCAAGGAGTTGGCATGCTTATTACCCGGCCCATGATCGGAAAAATGATTGATACGATTGGTGCGAAATACGTGGTCATGGTCAGCCTGATTCTTTCACTGATCGGATCAATTCCGCTAATCTTTATCACCGATCAAACAAGTATGACTTGGATTTCCATCGTATTGTTCATCCGAGGCACCAGTTTTGGCGGCATTATGCTTCCGTTGACGGCTGACGCTTATACAGGACTAGACAGCAAACAACTTCCCGAGGCAGGTGTCGGTATTACGATCATTGAAAACCTTGGCTCAAGCTTTGGTTCAGCTGTCATCGCGACGGTTGCTGCAATTGTCATACAAGGATTGCAGCCAACAATCTCCAATAGTTTAGAAGGTTATCATGCCGGATTCTTAGCATCCGCCATTTTCCTTGCAGCAATCTTCATCCCAAGTCTATTCCTGACACATAAAACGAATGCAAAATAGGGTTTCAGAACTTAGGGGCAAGTTCTAAAACCCTATTTGTCTATTATCTGAAGCCGCCCCAATCAGCAGCTAAATCGGTCCATTTACTGTTGGACCTGCTTTTGCTGCTCCAATACCTTTTTATGAGAAGGCAGGAATAGAATGGCGATTAGAGTGGCAATTCCAATGAAAAATACCAAAACAAACACCAGATGCATCCCATGGGCAAGAGCGGCATTGCTTACGCCGGCCACATCGCCTTTTCCATATGTGATGAGTGCGTTGTTAAAGATGGTCCCAAACACCGCAATCCCAACTGTTTGGCCAATTGACCGGGTAAAGGTGTTGGAAGCGGTAGCAGCCCCGCGCATTTGCCAGCCAACAGCTGATTGAACTAATACGGTCGTCGGCGTTGTTGCATAACCCATTCCAAGTCCAATCACGATCATGATTCCAACAAAATACCAATAAGGCGAATCAAGTTCCAGGGCCAATAACCAAGTTGACCCGAGGGCAATAAAAATCGCACCTGCTACAGCCGTCAGTTTAGACCCGATTTTATACATATAACGTCCTGCAAATGTTGCCCCCAGCGGCCAGGCGATTGACATTGGCATTAAAGTAAAGCCGGAGCTTGTCGCACTGTGTCCAAGAATAGATTGAATCCACATTGGCAAATAAACGTTTACCGCTATAACAACAGAACTCGATAGGAAACTAACCAAATTGGAAACCAAGATGACTGGAATCCTGAATAACGATGGCGGAAGCATCGGCTCCTCCACCTTTGATTCAATGTAACCAAAGAGCGCAATAAAAATGACCGCAACAGCAATCAATAGATAGATTGGCGCAGAGTTCCAGGCATATTTCTGCCCTTCCCCCGCATTTAAGAGCGCGTACAATAGGGACGAGATACCAATCGTAAAAGTAACCGCTCCAAGATAGTCAATTTTGCGGCTTTGTTTCTCTTGTAATGTTTCATGGAAAAACACAGTAATTAAGACAAGCGAGACAATTCCAATTGGCAAGTTAATAAAGAAAATCCAGCGCCAGCTAACTTGGTCGACAAAAAAGCCGCCAACTAATGGGCCAAGGAGTCCCGCGATTCCCCATACTGAACTGAATACCCCTTGCATTTTTGCCCGCTGCTCACCAGGAAAGAGATCTCCAATAATGGTAAAGGTGAGCGGCATCACCGCACCAGCGCCGATCCCTTGAACCGCCCGGAACCAGATTAATTGGTGCATCGTTTGGGCCGCACCAGATAGCATCGAGCCGATTACAAACAAGATAACCCCAGTGATAAAAACTTTCTTTCGGCCGAATAAATCGGCTAACTTTCCATAAATCGGCGTTGTTACGGAAGTGGTAAGAGTATAGATAGCAAATACCCAGCTGATTAAATTTAGTCCGCTAAGGTCAGCGACAATTTTCGGCGTGGCCGTACTGACGACAGTGACATCAATAGCGACGAGAAGAATGGCAACAAGCATAGCTACAGTTACCATCTTTCGATTGGTAGTTCTCTTTGACATTTTCTTTACCCCTCAATAAATAATGATCATGGCATAAAATTGATTAGCCTATTTTTAAGTTTTCCTTTTCTGTTCTATATGATGAAATGGAGAACTATCTCACCTATAGTAAGTGGAGATGTTTCCGTTTGTCAAGAAGTCTGATTGTGAATTTCAGTGATTGTTACAAGTGTCGAGATAGAATTTAAATAACTCGGATTCAAGTGAATCCGGGCGTTAATTTAAGTCCTGTTTTGAAACTAGCCATTATGCGTCTACAGTTCTATACTGCTCTTCATATCCATCCCAGCTTCCTTCAATGCCTGCAGTTTTTTATATTGTTCGTATTTTTCATTTTGAAATAAACCTGTAAAATGCAGTTAAAAAGACAAAAGGGCTGTCCAAAAAACAAGAGGTCTGACTTCTTGCTTTTTGGACAACCCCCTTGCAAAGAAAAGCAGCACAAAAAAAGCGGGGACAGGCGCTGTTGATAAACAGCCCATCCCCACTTGTCGATTAAAATTTAGATTGATAGTTTTCAGTTTCCCATGCATGAACTGCAGTTCTATAACTGTCCCATTCAGCTTTTTTCATAGAAACATACTCACCGTAAACATGCTCACCAAGGGTTTTAGCAGCAATTTCACCTGCTTCTAATTCCTTTACAGCCTCAGCTAAGCTGCCTGGCAGGCTGTCAATGCCTCGGAAGGCTCTTTCTTCTTCAGACATATGGAAAATATCTTCATTGATTGGTGCTGGTGCTTCCAATTCTTTTTCAATTCCATCCAGCCCTGCAGATGCAATCACCGCAAACGTTAAGTAAGGGTTAGAAGATGGATCTGGACAACGTAATTCAACACGTGTTGCCAAGCCTTTTTTGGCAGGAATACGGATCAACGCTGAACGGTTGGATGCAGACCATGCGATATAGCAAGGCGCTTCATAACCAGGCACCAAACGCTTATAGGAGTTTACCAGCGGATTGGTTACAGCCGCAAAGCTCTTGACGTTCTCTAGAACGCCGGCAATAAATTGATAAGCCTTTTCTGAAAGCTGCAGTGTATCTTCTGGATCAAAGAAGGCATTCTCGCTACCTTTAAAGAAAGACATGTTGACATGCATTCCTGAACCATTGATGCCGAATACTGGTTTTGGCATGAAGGTTGCATGCAAGCCAAACTTCTTGGCAACCGTTTTTACAACCCATTTATAAGTGGTTGCAAGGTCTGCAGCGGTTAAAACATCTGCATATTTAAAATTAATTTCATGCTGTCCTTCTGCTACTTCATGGTGAGAAGCTTCAATAGTAAAGCCCATCGCTTTTAAGGCACGGTAGATTTCCAAACGCACCCGCTCGCCAAGGTCATGTGGAGATGGCTCGAAATAGCCGCCCTTATCACTGATCTCTTGTGTAGCATAGCCATTATCGTCCGTTTTGAAAAGGAAGAATTCCAGCTCAGGCCCTACTGAAATGGTATAACCTTTGTCTGCTGCGCGCTCTACCGTTTTCTTTAGGACGTTTCTTGTATCTCCCTCAAAAAGGGTTCCGTCCGGTTTAGTAACAGAACATAAGAATCTAGCTTCAGAATAGCCTTGTTCCTCCGTCCAAGGAAGTACGGCGAAAGTAGCCAGGTCCGGCTGTAAGTATAGATCCGAATTGTTGATTGGTGAAAAACCTTTTATGGAAGAACCGTCAAACATGATTCTGCCTTCCACTACATCTTCAAGCTGTTCACTAGTAACGGTTACGTGCTTCAAGATTCCTTCAATGTCGACAAACTGCAAGTGCAGTAATTCGACACTTTTTTCATTGATGGTTGCTTTAATTTGTTCCAAAGTAGCTGCTGATAAATTTGAAGTTACTGTTTCGCTCATGTCACGTTACCTTCCAATTCCATGTTATATTTTGTTACATCTGATAGATTGATTATAGATAAAATTGAAAGGTTTGACAATCCTTTTTTGATTATTTTTTGAATATTTATTCTGTTTATGAGGTAAGCGTTTTCATTAATTTCTACAAACTAAGGAACACTTCACAAATTATAATGAATAATCATGCACAAAATTGATTTAAAGAAGTTACTTCAAAAAGGACCATCCCATCAGGACAGTCCTCACACATTACTTCAAGTCTTCAATTGAATGAATATCCATATAGCTTGGCACAACCAGGCCATTTCTTGTTCCATGAAGGTTTGGCCCTAAATCCACAAAATCTTCCTTGTATTGGTCGTAATATTCCTTATGTGTACTTGGCAGCCAGCCAGCGACCATTCCATCGACGCTTCCGTTGGCCACACCTGCAAACATAGGACCGACCTCTACTTGGCTCAATTTCACCTTAAAGCCATTTTGCTCCAAAACCTTGGCAATCACATTGGTACTGGCTATTTCTGTATCCCATGCCACATAGACCAGATTGATGGTTTGCCCGCTGCCTGATGGCGCCCCCTTGATCCACTGCGCCACTTTATCAGTGTTGGCTTTAATCCATTGGTCCGCTGCTTGTGACGGATCCGTTCCGCCTTTGATATCTACCATCATTTTTTCGATATCCTCCGGCTTCCAGGTGAACTGGTCAAGAATCGTATATGCACCAGGTGCATCTTGTTCCAGCCCTTTTCTAACAATGGTATGAATATCTTCTACTTCTCCAAAGGATTGATTAGGGTCTTCAAGAAATTTTAAATCGTAGGTGGAGAACATCCAATGCGGCGCCCATCCGGTGACAATGATTGGTTTTTTCTGATTATAAGCCTTCTTCATTTCGGCTGCCATCGCAGCTGATGAACCTTCCTGCAGCTGCCAATCATCTAATTGATAATCTTTCATAGCCTGATGTGTCTGAGCCATGATGCCTGCACCAGGTTCAATCCCGATAATCTGAAAATCGGTTTCGGCCCCAATGCGGTTTCCTCCTTTATCCTTAGTAGTCTCTTTCGTCATTCCTGTCACCACAGCTGTCACAATGACAAGAACCGCCAAGATCAAAAAGACGATTTTTTTCTTAATGACTGTTTCATATGCCGGTTTACGCAGGTTTTGAGTAATCCGGTCCAGAATGACGGCAATGAACACAATCGATAATCCCGCTTCAAACCCTCGGCCCACATCAATTTGGCTCACAGCCCGGTAAACGTCTGCTCCCAGCCCTGGCGCTCCCACAAGTGAGGCAGTTACAACCATCGACAAGGCTAGCATTATGCTTTGGTTTACCCCTGCCATGATTGTTGGCGTGGCAATCGGCAGCTGAACCTTAAATAATTTCTGGCTGTTGCTCGACCCAAAGGCGTCAGCAGCCTCAATTAAATCCTTCGGAACCTCCTGAATCCCCAAATTTGTCATCCGAATCGTTGGGGCAATCGCAAAAATGAAGGAAGCAATAATTCCAGGCACCACCCCAATGCCAAAAAATAAAATCGATGGGATCAAATAGACAAATGCCGGCATAGTCTGCATAAAATCTAACAATGGCGTGACAATTCGGTGCACCGTTTTCCTTTGGGCACACCAAATTCCAACCGGGATCCCAACAATGATCGTAAGTAAACCTGATAATAAAACAATGGCAATCGTTTGGATACTGGATTCCCAATAACCAAGATTGTCGATCAGGAGCAAACTCAAGAGTGCAAATATTCCCAGCGGCCATCTGCTCGTATAAATAACGAGGAGTGTTAAGACGATTATTAAAATGATGGGCGGTCCTGCACTCAATACATCGACGACAAGGTCTAATAAGCCTTCAATTACAGTGGTGACAAAGCTGAAGAATCCAGCAAAGGCAACAGTGACCCATTTGACCAGTTCATCTACCCAATCTCCTAATGGGATTTTTGGCAAGTTCATATCATTCACTCTCCAAATCGTTCAAGGAATCTTTATTTCCCGCCAACGCTCCGATAACCGCACCGCGGATGACAACTCCTCTTAACCTGTGTCCTTCATCAATAACGGAGATTGGTAAACTCGATGTAGCGATCACGTCCATTAAATCGGCCAGAATGGTATCTCCAGAAACCGTTGGAATATCCGTTGTCATGACTTCCGCAATCGATTGGTTCATGGCAATGGCTTGCCTAGCTTGTTCAGCCGTAATGGCACCCAATAATTTCCGATGCCGATCCACAACAAATATGCTGGAATATCCTTGCTTCCGCATAATTTCCAAAGCTACCCGAGGTCCCCGGTCGACCGCAACCCTTTCTGCCGGTTTCATCACGTGGGAAGCCGTCAATACTTTGGATAAATCAACATCTTCCACAAACTTTTCAACGAATTCATTGGCAGGGTTCATCAAAATCTCTTCGGGAGTTCCAAGCTGAATCAAGCTTCCGTCTTTCATCAAGGCAATTCGGTCGCCGATGCGCAGGGCCTCATCTAAATCATGGGTAATAAAAATGATGGTTTTCTTATATTTCTCCTGAATTTCCAATAATTCATCCTGCATATCCTTCCGGATTAATGGATCCAGCGCACTGAAGGCCTCGTCCATTAAGATGACCGCGGTATTGCTGGCAAGCGCCCGGGCCAATCCGACCCGTTGCTGCATGCCGCCGCTCAGTTGTTTCGGCAGCTGGTTTTCATACCCTTTTAATCCGACAACCTCCAATGCTTTTTTGGCTCGGTCCTGACGCTCTTCAGCTGGGACCTTCTGAATTTCAAGCCCATATTCTGTATTTTCAAGGATGGTTCGATGTGGAAACAGGGCAAAGTTCTGAAACACCATGCTGATTTTTTTCTGCCTAACTTCCCTCAAGCGTGCTTCGCTCATTTTGACGATATCCTCGTTTTCAATTAGGATTTCTCCGATGGTTGGCTTTATCAGCCGGTTAAACATCCGGATTAAGGTTGATTTTCCGCTTCCAGATAAGCCCATAATGACAAAGATCTCACCTGGATATATTTCAAAGGAAACATTCTTGACCCCAACGGTCTGTCCCGTCGCTTTTAATATTTCCCTCTTGGGTTTTCCTTGCTTTAGTAACTCAATTGCCGCTTTCGGATTATTGCCAAAAATTTTTGAGACACCTTTGACCTCTATGTAGGGATTCATGCTGTCACCTCATTCGATTAATGACCGTTTCATATACATTTTTGCCTAATATTTTTGTTCTATGTTACTTAAGTCCTAAAATCTCCTGAAATCGCAGACAGTTTTTCGGAGGCAGATTGACAAAAAAAAGACGCTTTCTGCGCCTTTAACGATAAATCTATTCCTTTCTCTCTTTCCATGCTTTAAATTTTTCCAGATCATTCGAAATTTGCTTCAGGACAAATCCAATCACGGCCGCATCATCGACCAGCCCTAATCCCACAATAAAATCCGGTACCAGATCAATAGGAGAAACAAAGTATAAAATACCCGCTATAATCATGACAAGCGAGCGGGTGGGAACTTCCTTGTATTCCCCTTTATTCCAAGCCTTAAAAAATTCGAGCAATAGCTGGAGCTTCTCCCAGACGCCGCTCAATGCTCCCTTTTTATCATTCGCTTTTTTGATGGCCTCTTTCAGCAAGCCATCCGCCTTTTCTTTATCATGGATGTATTCTCCGGCTTTTGACTCGTATTTTTTATAGCCATTTTCAAAATTAGAATCCTTCTCCAAACTGCTCTCTCCTTCTCTTGCAGGATTCCGTTATTCCTGCCTAACCTTATTATTTATAAATTGTTCTATCATTATTAAATCATATCCATGAAAAAAAGATGCACAATAACTGTACACCTTTCTTTATTTTTATCACTGTAATCCAAGAGCGCTTTCTAAAAATGCTTCTAGCCGCTGCTGATATTCCGCTTCAGCAATGGTGTAAGCTTCGGTATGCCCAGCACCAGGCACAATCCATAGCTCTTTATTACCGGCTGCAGCTGCTTCGTAAATTTCTTCGGCCATTTCAGTCGGAACCAGCTCATCCTTGTCTCCATGAATGATGAGCAGAGGCAGTTTATTTTTCTTGACGCTTTCAAGCGCCGAGGCCTCTTTAAACGAGTATCCAGCTCTCATTTTCGTGATGGCACTCGTCACATCCATGATCGGAAATGCCGGCAAGTGGTATAAATATTTTAATTGGTGGGACAATTCATCCATGACGGTTGTATAACCGCTGTCTTCGATAATTCCTTTGACTTCTTTAGGAAGCTTTTCCCCTGAAGTCATTAGGACGGTTGCCGCTCCCATTGAAAATCCGTGAAGGAAGATTTTATCCTCTTGCTGTTCCTTTATTAAAAAATTTACCCAATCCACGTAATCCTTCCGTTCATGCCAGCCATAGCCGATATAATCGCCCTCACTCATGCCATGGCCTCTGGCGTCTGGTTTTAAAATATCATAGCCCAAATCATAATAATATTTGGTAATTCCTTGCATTTGTTCGCCGCTGCCCCGATAGCCATGAGCCAAAATAACCGCTTTTCCGTTCGAGTTGGGATTTTTCAAAAACCGCGCCTTTAATGTTAACCCGTCAAAGGATTGGATTTGGACGATTTCAAACTCCTGCTTCTCGGTCCATTGCATAAGTTCCGCCATTTTCGCTTGCTGTTCTGGTGTTTCTTCTATACTGGCAGCTGCCTCACTGCTGCCGCCCCCATGCAAGTCAGGTGCGTCCGCGCTGCGTTTGATAGCGATATTATAGAAATAGCTGCTGCCGATTCCAAGGCCGATAGCCAGCAGCAAAACAATCACAGCGCCCGTTATGATTAGTTTTTTTATCACGTTCAATTCCCCTTGTGTCAAAAAATCTTACTAGTTTAATAGAGAAATAGAATACCATAAGGGTTTTGTAACCGCAACCGTCCATAAAAACCTTGCCACTTATTGGCAGAATCGATTTAACGACTACTAAGGACAAGAAACAAAAAACGGTGCACCTCCATAAGTGCACCGTTAAAATGTTTTATTGATTTATTCCATAACCAACATCGTTTGATCAGCATTTTTAATGCCCTGGTTTGTCCTTGCTAATTTTTCCTGAAAATACATCCATATGGCAAGGATCAAGCAGGCACTTGCCACCTGTGACAGAGCCATAAATCCGATCGCATAATGGCCAGTTAAATTAAATAGGAAGGTCAGGATCAGCGGCGGAAAAAATCCGCCCAATCCGCCCATGGCAGAAACAATTCCATTGGCAATGCCAGCTTGTTTGGAAAAATACAACGGCAGCAATTTGAAGACAGCTCCATTGCCAATGCCGGCAAAGAATGCCACTGCCAAACACCCTGCAGAATACAGCATTAGGGATGGGTTAAACGCAAGCAATATACCTGATAGAGTTAGTCCGGCAAACACGACCATCAAAATTTTAAAGGTATTAAACCTGTCGCCAAGCCAGCCGCCAACAGGGCGGAAAACAGTCGCTAGAGCAATAAATCCAGCGGTTCTCATTCCTGCATCAATTTTAGACAAATCAAACTGGGCCACAAGGAAGTTTGGCAAATAGACGGTAAACGCCACGAACGATCCAAAGGTCAAGAAATAAAACACGCTTAAAAACCAAAGCTTCTCATTTTTATAGACCCCTTTAATTTGTTCTGATAAAGGGGTGACCACTTTGGGTTCCTTTTTATCACCCAATAAAAAGTTTAATAATGATACTGCTAAAACAAGAATGAGATAAAACTGTACCGTTGTTTCCCATCCCAATTTTGTGGCTATCACAGGTGCTGCGAACGTCGTAATCGCCGTACCAATATTGCCGGCCCCATAGATTCCATTAATTAGGCCGTGGCGTTCCTTTGGATAATACTTTGGCAGCGAGGTGACCCCTACTGAAAATACGGCCCCGCTGATCCCTAAGAAAAGGCCGCCAAGGACTAGATCTGCCAAGGAATTCGCTTTACTAATATAAAAAATCGGGAAGATCAAAAGCAAGAAACTAATCGAAAACAGTTTCCGGGCGCCAAAACGATTGGTCCAGTAACCAATCGGAATTCTCAGCACCGAACCCAAGACGACCGGTATGGCGGTTACCAGGGTTAATTGATTGCTTGTCAGGCTGATTTCTTCTTTAATGAATGGCATTAACGATGACAAAATGACCCAGACCATAAATCCGGCAATTAAACTGAATGTTTGTAATGGCAATTGTAAGCCTTTATGTTTCATTTGAAGCACACTCCTCTTTTTTCAAAGTCTCTACAAGGAAATTTCCTTTTCTCCTTTAACTTTAGTAACATCTTAAAAAATTCTTTGCCTTCCCCACTGTGAAGTAGTTCACACCAGTACGATTGTTCACAAACTGTTCAAATTTGCCGCAGTTAAGGCGGAAAAACACTTTATTCATGTGGTAAACTTAGAAATACGACTGAATGTCAAGGAGGATTCCAATGCCTGGCACACTAAAACCGACCAAGTCAATTGAAATCAAGGAATTGTTACATATAGCAGACCGTACGATCCAGCTGGAAAAAGGACAATATCTATTTCAAGAGGGTCAGAATGCAGGAGAGATGTTCTTAATACTTTCTGGCAAAGTCCAGATTAGCAAACTGAGCCCTGAAGGCCGTGAACTTTCTTTAAGAATTTGCAGCGAGAATGAAATCTGCGGTGAACTGACCTTATTTACCCAATCCCCCAAATATCTGCTTAGTGCGTTAATGCTGGAGGATGGAGAAATCGCCGTTGTAAAAAAAGAAATGATCGAAAAGAAGCTGTTTCAAGACAGTGCGTTAGCCTTTGAATTCATAAAATGGCTGAGCGATCACCTGCGAAAAACACAAATGAAGTTTCGCGACCTGATTCTTTATGGGAAAAAAGGCGCTTTATATTCCACGCTGATTCGGATGACCAATAGCTACGGGGTTAACAGGAACGATGGCATCCTTATTAATCTTCCCTTGACGAATCAGGAATTGGCCAATTTTTGCGGAACGACAAGGGAAAGCATTAACCATTTACTGAAAGAATTAAAAGAGGAAGGCATTATTTCGATTGAAAAAAAGAAAATTACCGTCCACGATCTCCCATTTCTTAAACAACAAATCGGCTGCGAAAACTGCCCTGCCATCTTTTGCAGTATTGAATAATTTAGAGATTAGCTGACATTAGGTCAGCTTTTTGTGCGACGGGCAGTCGCGTAGAGTGTTGACTCAGTCGACACTCTTCTTTTCATTATCTGAAAGAGACGTCA
>NZ_CALPDF010000011.1 GCF_943193175.1 Neobacillus muris | reverse complement strand
CCGAGATTTGTCGTCATGAAGCCGCCAAGAGGACAAAAAGCAGTGAGACCGCCTGAGGTTTGTCGTCATGAAGCCGCAAAGAGGACAAAAAGCAGTGAGACCGCCCGAGATTTGTCGCCATGACACAAAAATCAGTAAGTTTATTAGAAAAAAGAAAAATTACCTGAAGCACACGTAAGTATTTAAAACAAACAGATCCACAGAAAGGAGCCAGTACCATTGAAGAATCAATCAAATCATGGTTTTGAGCCCTATAATATCTACAGCTATTTTGTCGGCACCAATCCACCAACATCTTGGAATCCCTGCCCTAAACCTCCAAAAATCCATCAGACTGCATTATTAAGCCCGTTTACCTTCGTTGCCGGGGATGTCACGATCCAGGAAAATACTTATGTCGCTCCGTTCGTCAGCATCAGGGCAGACGAGGGCACTCCTTTTTATATTGGACGTAACACCAATCTGCAGGATGGAGTCATTCTGCACGGACTTAAGGAAAAATATGTTGATAAAAACAACCAAAGATTCTCGATTTATATTGGAAATGGTGTATCATGTGCCCATGGGTCCCTCATCCATGGCCCAAGTTTAATAGAGGACGATGTCTTTATCGGGTTTAAAGCGATTGTCTATAATGCCGTGGTCGGAAAAGGCAGCTTTATTTCGTCTGCTGCAGTCGTGACTGCCGGGGTGACACTCAAGCCCAATAGCTTTGTTCCTCCAGGGGCTTACATTGATACACAAGCCAAAGCGGATTCGTTAAAAGCAGTGCCGACGACTGAAGAGGAGTTTGCAAAAGAAGTACAACGGGTTAATCAGGAATTCCCATCTGCGTACTCGTTGCTGTTAGGAAAAACGAGATGCTCCTGTGGGTTGGCCTGCTGATTCACTTCTAAATCATGAATACCATTTCACTCCTGGCAGAAGGGGAGTGAAATGGACGCAAAATTATCACTTTTATAAAAAATAAATAAAAAATAAATTTTCATTAAATCTTCATTGAATTAAAAAGAAAATCAATTAAAATAAAAGAAAACGATAACATGTTGTTTGAAAATGTTAACGTTAACATTATACTGGAGTTTAACACAGGGAGGCTGAATAATGAAAAAGTATGTCATTTGTGGGGTTAGTAATCGTGCAATTAATATGTTTATTAAACCTCTAATCAAAGAATTCCAAGAGGAGAACCAAATTGTTGGGCTGCTAGATCCTGATTCCCTTCGCTTTAACATTTGCAAAAAACAATTTCCACAGCTGGAACAAGTCCCAACCTATTTGCCAGACCAATTCGAACAAATGATGGAACAAACCAAACCGGATTATGTCATCGCAGCAGGCAGAGATGATTCCCATGTGGAATACATCATCGGCGCTTTACAAAGACAGGTAGACGTGATCACAGAAAAGCCGATGGTGACAAACGCAGCAGATGCTTTCAGAGTAATGCAGGCAGAAAAAGAGAGTCAGGCAAAAGTCATTGTGACCTTTAACTATCGATATAATCCATTCCATAGAAAAATTAAAGAAATGATCCTTGAAGGAAAACTAGGCAGAATAACCTCTGTTGATTTAAACTGGTATATCGATACCTTCCATGGTTCCAGCTATTTTAGAAGATGGAACCGAAACCGGGAAAACTCAGGGGGCTTATCCATTCATAAATCCACACACCACTTTGATTTAGTGAATTGGTGGCTAGATCAAAAACCTGAAGAAGTATTTGCCTATGGGGCATTAAACTATTATGGACCGAACGGGGAACACAATCCTCGTAAAGTTCCAAGCCGTTTTTGCGGAACCTGTGAGGATAAAGTAAATTGCGATTACTTCATGCGCTGGAACCCGCGCAGCGGCACCAACAATGTAAAAGATGACCATCTCCTTGCAGGCGTTTATAAGGAAGTTCCGTATTCCAACTATCGTCCGGATGCTTGTATCTATGATGAGGAAATCAACATTGAAGATACTTATACTGCGACAGTGAAATATGATGGCGGCAGTCTTTTAAGCTATTCGATTAACTTTTCGCTTCCGTATGAAGGTTATCGACTGGCAATTAATGGCACAAAAGGCAGGATCGAAACTACGGAATTCCATGAGCCGTCCCGGATCCCGTTTAAATACCCTGAGCAGACAATCGAATATTTTCCGCTTTTCGGAGCCAAAGAAACAATTGAAGTTGTTAAAAATGCAGGCGGACATGGCGGAGGAGATCCAGTGTTAATCGCAGACTTATTCCTCGGCCCAGACCCAGCAAGAAAATATCCAATTCTGGCAGGATCCGAAGCAGGTGCATATTCGATTGCTGTCGGGGAAGGCGTATGGCGCTCTGTTCAGGAAAATAAACCAATCAAGATAAAGGATTTATTACAGGAGCCTAAAAAACTAGTGAACAATTAAATTCATTTTTCAAAGAAAGAACATGCAGTGGGATTAGCCGCATGTTCTTTCACTTTCTTAAAATATTGAACAATATCCCAAAAATTATCAATTATGCTTGAAATCGTTTTCAATTATCATTAATACGAAGCTATTTTTGAAGGAGGCTAGGTGTTTTGTATAACATTCGAGAAAAAATTACTAGTTCCAAGCCGATTAAGTTAAAGCCTACGAGGTCTTGGAGGACCTATTTGGGCGGAAAAATGATTGATGAACTGCATGGCATTGATGATCCAAAGGATAGTCATTTCCCGGAAGAGTGGATAATTTCTATTGTTTCGAGCAGAACCATTGGCCGCGAGGACGACGGACTGAATAAAATCGACCTAAGTGATGCCGACATTACCCTAAAGGAAATTGTGGAGGCGGATCCGGAGGAATATTTAGGAAAAAGGCATGTTAAAAGATTCGGAGCTCAGACGGGGGTTTTAGTCAAGCTGATTGATTCCGCTGAACGTTTAATTATTCAGGTCCACCCTGATAAGGAGAAGGCCCAAGAATTATTCAATTCGAAATATGGAAAAACGGAGTGCTGGCATTTCGTGGGAGGCAGAGAAATAAATGGTGAGCCGCCTCACGTTTATGTTGGTTTTAAATCCGGTGTTACAAGGGAACATTGGGAAAAGTTGTTTCATGAACAAGATATCCAGGGCATGCTTAACTGCCTCCATAAGTATTATGTTTCACCAGGGGATACGTTCATAATTGAGGCTGGGCTGCCTCACGCCATAGGTCCAGGCTGTTTACTGGTAGAAATTCAGGAACCGACGGATTTCACCATTCGTATGGAGAAAACATCCCCTTCAGGATTGCATATTGAAGATTACTTGATTCATCAGGGGATCGGTTTTGAAAAAATGTTTGATATTTTCAAATACGAATCCTGCTCATGGGAAGATACGCTGAAAAAATGGCAGGTTGGACCCCGGATTTTAACAGAATCAAACGGGAATCGGGAAACAGAAATAATTGGTTATAATCGAACCCCGTATTTCCGGATGACCCAAGTGGATGTTGAAAATCAAATGGAGATACAAGGGAACAGCGTGTTTTCGGGTCTCTATATCCTATCCGGCAATGCGGAAATCGTTACGGATGGCAATCGCCAGGAAGTGAAAAACGGCGACCAATTGTTCATTCCTGCTCAAGTCTCCACCCTCACGATCGTGAATAATGGTAATGAACCTGTGAAAGCCCTAAGATTATTCGGTCCTGAAGTTTGAGAGGAAAATCACATGCTGACTGCTTCTCTGCTAGGGGCGGTCAGTATATTTCAAGTTGGAAAAATAGCAAATAAATTTTTTAGTGAGAAAACGGTTTAATAATTATGAAATATTGTTCAAAAATTTGCCCGAAATATCTTAAAATTTTAATCAAACATATTAAAATCTTTAATTTATTCGAGAAACCGTTTTCATTAGAATGAAATCAAGAAAGGAGGAAATCAGATGGATATTTCAAGTGGAGTCACTGAAACATCGATTGAAAGCAAGAAGACGGTGAAAAAAAAGAAAATAAACAAGGGAAGTATTGCCCCTTATCTTTTTATACTGCCTTCTCTTATTTTAATTATCGGATTCCTTTTCTATCCAATAGGAACCGTATTTTATTATAGTTTTCAAAACTATGATGTGGCGGCGCCATTCTATAATGGCTTTGCAGGTCTGGATAACTTTATTACCATTTTTACAGAAGATAAAATGTTTCTGCCCAGCTTGCTTAACAGCTTAAAGTGGGTTGTATCAGAGGTAGGACTTCAATTAATATTCGGTATGATTTTAGCTCTATTATTAAATCAAACTTTTAAACTTAGAGGTTTAGTTCGTGCAGTTGCCTTTATTCCATGGGCCATTTCCGGGGTGCTTGCTTCCACAATGTGGTCGTTAATCTTTAACGAACATATGGGAGTACTGAATGATTTGCTCATGAGATTGGGATTGATTGATGAACCGCAGGCTTTCCTGGCAAACACGGCAACAGCATTCACGTCGGTTATTCTCGCAGAGATGTGGAGAGGGATTCCATTCTTCGCGATCACCTTACTTGCTTCCCTGCAAAGTATTCCTGGTGAATTATATGAAGCTGCTAAAGTGGACGGGGCCAGCAGATGGAAGACATTTATCTATGTCACGATACCTCAGTTGAAAAATACAATTGTTTTAACGACACTACTAAGGGTTGTTTGGGAATTTAATAACGTCGATCTTTTGTTTAACTTAACTGGTGGCGGTCCGGCTCATTCGACAACCACACTCACGATGTACATCGCTGACTTAGCAGTCCACGGAAGCAATTTCGGGTATGGTTCAGCATTAACAGTGGTTACCTTCGCTATTCTGTTAATCTTTGCAATCGTTTATCTGAAACTATCCCGTTATGAAAAGGAGTGACGTCTGGGATGTTATTCAATAATAAAAAAGCTGACAAACTCATCACTTTCTATCTTCCGTTAGCCATGATGCTGTGTTTTACGATTTTTCCGATTTACTGGACGGTCAATACGGCATTTAAGCCTGAAGGAGATATTATCAAGCGTCCGCTGCAGTATCTTCCGACAAATCCAACCATTGATAACTTTGTCAATTCATGGACCAATATCGGTTTTGCCACTTTCTTTAAGAATAGTTTAATCGTTGGTGTCTCAGCTGTAATCGTGGTTCTCGTTTGTTCTACTTTATCTGGTTATGCACTGTCAAGGTATCAATTCAAAGGGAAAAGAGCGTTCATGCTCATGCTCTTGTGCACACAGTTCATTCCTAGAGCGATGATGATTATTCCGTTGTTCATCATTTTCAAGAACCTCGGGTTAATCAGTAATCCACTTTCATTGATCATTACGTATTCCGCGGTTGAAATTCCATTTACGACCATCTTAATGAGCGGATTCATTTCAAATGTTCCAAAGGAATTGGAAGAAGCGGCCATGATTGATGGCTGTTCCAAGCTGCAATCATTGCGGTATGTAGTCTTTCCGCTGTTATTGCCAGGTATTGTCGCAACTGGGGTATTCACCTTCATTTATACTTGGAATGAATTTTTAATTGCATTGATGCTGACCAACCAACAGGACAAGTTCACACTCCCTGTCGGATTAAGTACGATGATGGGCGAGTTTAACGTCAACTATGGAGCTTTGGCGGCAGGAAGTGTAATCGCTTTAATTCCAGCAATCATATTATTTGCCTATGCGCAGAAACACCTTGTCAATGGTATGGGTGGGGCTGTGAAAGGTTAATATAAAAAAAATTAGGAGGCAGTTTTATGTTAAAGAAAAAATTTGCAACGACTGCTCTTGCTCTGACCGTAGCATCCAGTATGTTTCTAACTGCTTGCGGCGGGGGCGGCAATGATGAAAAAGCCAGCTCATCCAAAAAATCAGCTGATAAATCTGACGAGCCGGTTACTCTAACGTTCTGGGACGAAAACGCAGGACCTGCACGTACACCGGTTTGGGAAGAAGTTATTAAGCGATTTGAAGCTAAGTATCCAAATATCACTGTGGAGTATGTTGGTATTCCTAACAGTTCCGCAAAATCAAAATATGATGCGGCCATTGCTGCTGAAGATACACCCGATATTGGTTCTGTACAAACGACATGGCTTCCAGAGTTCGCTATTCGCGGAGCTTTGAAACCGCTTGATTCTTATTATAAGGATTCAGAAATCAGCAAGAAGCTTAACAAAGGTGCAGTGGATGTAAACAAGGAAATTACCCAAGATAAAAAGCTTTATGGTATTCCTTACGCACAAAACTTGGATGCTCTATGGATCCGCACTGACTGGTTCGAGCAAGCAGGAATACAAGAGCCAAAAACTTGGGATGACTTCTTTGCTGATATTGAAAAATTAAGAGACCCAGCTCAAAACCGTTATGGTTTTACCATCCGCGGTGGTGCCGGAGCTTCTTTCACCATTCAAAGAGCCATGTTTGCTTATAGTGGATTGGATTACTTTGATAAGAACGGCAAAACCAATATTAATGATCCAAAACACGTTGAATTTGTTGAAAAGTACTTCTCTTACTATGATAAATGGACTCCAAAGAGTGACATTACAAATGGTTATAAAGAAATGATTGCTGCTTTTGATACGGGTGTTGTAGGAATGGTACACCATAACCCTGGTTCTTACGGCGAGCACAGCAAAGCGCTGCCTGAAGGCACATACAAAATGATTCCACTGCCAACGACAGATAAGGGCAATTATGTTGCTGAGGGCGGAAATGCGGTTAACCTAGCAATGTTCAAATCTACTAAAAATCCTGATGCGGCTTGGAAATTCATCGAGTTTGTAAACTCTGAAGAGGCACAAAGCTACTGGAACGAACAAACTGGCCAGATTCCAACCAACAAAGATGTCTTAGATGATGAATGGGTTCAAAATGCACAGCATATCAAGACGGCTTTTGAAGTGTACGATAATCCAAAAACCAAGATTTATATGCCGCCGTTCTATTTGCCAGACTACCGATCCATCCTTGATACGATTGTAGACCCAGGCGTACAGTCGGTAATGAGCGGAAAAATGACAGCGAAAGAATTCTTAGACCAATGGGCAAAAGCAATTGAAGACTCTAAAGCAAAATATGACGAGACCTTTAAGAAAAAATAAGATTGGTTTACTGGGTGTTGACGAACTTAGCACCCAGTTTCTCTATTGCATAGGTGAATGAAAAAAAATCAATTTCAAAGCAGGAGAGAGGAGAATGGGAATGACAACGAAACAAATCACAACACAAACTCCGCTGTTGATGGCGGAAAAAGCAAGCCGTGCACTGATGGAAAAATTCCGTGCGGAGGAGCTGCCTCCAGTGAATGCCTTCCATTATCATCAGGGAGTGTATCTTTATGGAGTATATCGAGTGTATCAAGCAACGGGAAATGAGGAGTATTTTGAATATATCAAAGCCTATTATGATAACTTGATAGATGAAGACGGTAATGTTTGCTTTGAGCGTGATCAATTGGATTCCACCATGGCAGGAATTCTGCTGTTCCCATTATATGAAAAAACAAAGAATCCAAAATATATGATTGCGGCGAAACGCTTAAGAAGTGCCTTGGATACCCTGAACAGAACCTCCGAAAATGGATTCTGGCACAAGGAAAAATATCCATATCAAATGTGGCTCGACGGCCTGTTTATGGGTGGACCTTTCATGCTGCTGTATAGCCAGCAGTTCCATGAAGAAGAACTGATCCAGATGGTCCTCTTGCAGGAAAAACTAATGAGAAAGCATATGACCGACGAAAAAACAGGCCTGCTTTACCATGCATGGGATGAGAAAAAGGTTCAGCCATGGGCAGATCGCGAAACCGGATGCTCTCCAGAGTTTTGGGGACGTTCTGTTGGCTGGTATGGCACAGCATTGATTGATTTACTAGAAATTCTAGGTGACAGAAACCGAGGACAAGAGGAATTAATCAAGTCCCTTCAAAGCTTTATTCCGGCGATTGTCCATTTCCAAGATGAAAAAACGGGTCTTTGGCATCAAATTGTGGATAAAGGCGATCGTGAAGACAACTGGCTTGAGTCTTCCTGCTCCGCATTGTTTATTTACTTCATTTCAAAAGCGATTCAACATGGCTATGTGGATGAGTCCTACCGTGCAGTCGTAGACAAGGCCTACCAAGGTTTGTTGGAGTACATGGTGGAAGAAAAGGAGACAACGATTGATCTGAACGGCATCTGTATCGGCACTTCTGCTGGCGTTTATGATTATTATGTGGAACGCCCTACATCTACTAATGATTTACATGGAATGGGTGCGTTTATTTTAGGAAGCATGGCCTACTACGACCTGATTAAATGATTTTGATTTTTGGCCTCTGCATATTCAACATATCATCAAAGGTATAAACCTTTTCTAATGCCGGTTTTTTAGGCAGGGAAAAGGTTTCTATACATTTTTAGGGGAAGGGGGACTATTGTACTAGACTGTTTTACAAAAGACATGTGAAAGGTGGAAAAGGAGTTGAAGAGATTGAAAGTGTGTCTTTCAATGATGTTAGTATTATTACTGTTTTTCAGTAATTTCGGTGCAAAAATACATGCAGAAACGCAAACGTCCGCACCAGCATCACCTGTAAACCTGCAGATACCGAACCTTGCTTTTGATGAAGACAGCATTACTCTTGTGTGGGATAAGCCAGAGAATTACAGTGATATTGTTGATTTTAATGTTTATATGAATGGCAAGAAAATCGGAAGCGCTTTAAAGGATAACAGCGGCCCGGCAAAGGCCTATATCGATAATTTCTATAAAAATATTGATCAAGACGATTTTCACGTGGATATTTTAATTCATAATTTCACAGTTGAAAATCTTAAACCAAACAGATCTTATGAATTTTATGTAACTTCAATCAATGCGGCTGGTGTGGAGTCGGCGCCATCCAACAAAATTGTTGGCCAGACAACGGCTGTTCCTGATGTTTTTAATATTGTTGATTATGGTGCTGTACCAAATGATGACAAAAAGGATACGAAGGCTATTCAGGCAGCCATAGATGCAGCAACCCCGGGAGCAAAGGTATTGATTCCAAAGGGTCAATTTATCTCAGGGGAGATCTGGCTGAAATCGGACATGACGTTACAAATCGACGGCTACCTGCTTGGCTCTCCAGATCCTGAAGATTACAGCCGAAATTTCTGGGTTTATGATTATTCAACGGATGAGCGCTCCTACGCCCTCATTAATGCTCACACCTATGATTATGGGAGCCTTAAGAATATTCGGATCGTCGGTAAAGGAACAATAGATGGAAATGGGTGGAAACAGGATCCGAGTTCCCCTGCCATTGATGAAGCAGGGAATGAACTCCCTCGGTTAATGGCTGGCAGCAATTCAAAAGTAACCGGTGATGTAAAAGTTGAAAATGGGAAAATGAGTCCGCTCGAACTTGCTTCCCCTAATACATATGGGATTTTGGCGGCAGCTCAAACCTATGCAGCTCAGGTGGATGGCATGAATGCCAAGTCTGCCTACTCTACCCGTTCCAATCTGATTACGGTACGTGGTGTTGATGGTATGTATTATGAAGGAATTACCCAGCTTAACCCCTCTTTCCATGGGATTGTCAATCTTCACAGTAAAAATATTGTAGTCAACGGTACAACGGCCAAAACATATGATGCTAATAATGCCGACGGCTTTGAGTTTGGAGATTCACAAAACATTATGGTGTTCAATAATTTTGTAGATACCGGAGATGATGCCATCAACTTTGCAGCAGGCATGGGACAGGCAGCAGCCGATGAAGAACCTACTGGCGAGGCATGGATCTTCAACAACTATATCCGCGAAGGCCATGGCGGAGTGGTGACTGGCAGCCATACAGGCGGCTGGATACAGGACTTTTTAGTAGAAGATAATATTATGTATAAAACAGATGTCGGTCTGCGTGCCAAAACTAACACGCCAATGGGAGGCGGAGCAAGAGATATCCTATTCCGAGATAATGCTTTGGAGGGTATAGATGGTGATGGCCCATTCGTGTTTACATCCTCTTATGAAGACGCAAATGCGGCGATCCTCTATGAGCCGGCACAGAAAATTTCTCAATTTAAGGATATTCGCGTAGAGAATACAACGGTCCGTAATCAAGGGGGAAGCAAGAAACAATCCATCTTGGTAACAGGCAATAGTGATGTGGGTGAGGTTTATCACGAAAATATTATTTTCAAAAATGTTAAGTTCGATAAAGTTTTCTCTGCCAACTTAAATTATGCAAAGGATTTAAAATTTATCAATGTTTCCTTTACAAATGTCCTTGATAATGGCGGAAATCCGTGGAGGATCCAAAACTCGACAGGGCTGGTTTTTGAAAATACAACAGCAGCTCCACAAAATGCGGCTCAAAAACCGCAATGGTCAGATGAAGCAACGGTACAAGCTGTGTCGTCGGATGATGGAAAGAGCGTCACATTAACTTGGAATGGTGCCTCAGACAATACAGGTGTCTCTGGATATACCGTCTTTAAAGATGGACAGAAAATCGGGACCGCGTATACCACAACGTCAGGTACTAGCTATACGGTAACGGGACTAACCCCAGCTAAAGAGTATACATTCAAGGTAGAAGCAGCCGACGCAACGGGCAATCGAACTTCAGACGGTCCACAAACTAAAGTGACAACGAGTGGAACAGCTGATGTAACTAAACCAGTTCTCCCTGCCAGCACTCAAATGAAAGAACCAACTACAATGATTCCTGCTAGTGATACTTTTAACGGACAAAAAGTAGAAGTGATTTACCCTGGATTTACCTGGGCATCCGTTACCTGGCAGCCGGCAAGTGATGACACTGGAATTGCCGGTTATAATGTATATGCTAACGGAGAATTTCATGGGTTTGCTGATTCCAATAACTATACCCTAACTGAGCTTCAGCCTGGTACAAAATATCGGATTGAAGTAGAGGCAGTCGACTTGGCTGGAAATAAAACACCATATGGATCCACGTATGAACTGGAAACTGCCGTCCCGTATGCAATTGGGGCACCGTCCTTTAAGGGCGGACTTCAAGCTCAAATGGGAGCCGATAAAAAAAGTGTCACTCTTTCTTGGAACAGGGCAACAGCGGAAAACCAAGAAGTCCTCGGCTATCGTGTTTATGTCAACGGTCAGCCTATTAAGCCAGAGGGAGCAGTATTTACACCTATTAATAATGAAGTAACCACGATTGAAACCACTTATACGATAACAGGCCTTAAACGAGGAAAGGAATATACCTTTAAAGTGGAAGCAGTCGGAAAAGGCATCAAATATTCCAAACGAGAAAGATTGGCCGGCAGTGTGGATTTTCCAGAAGGGCTTGTGGCAGTGGAAGGGTATAGATGGAGCGGGTTTGGACCTAGTAAAACCCTTACTCTCAATAAGGATTTTAACTCAAGCAACGGGGCAGGCAATGGCCAGATAAAATAGAAACAGCAAGGTATAAAAAGTTTTTTCTGAATAGAGGGCTTCTCGATTAGAGGGGGAGCTTTCTATTCACTTATGAAGAGAGAAAAATCACTTCATCATTTAGTAGTTTCAGATAAAAATAAACCTGTTTACCAAGCGGTAAATATAGATTATTGTTAAAAGGGAGGCAAACGCTTCCATGATCAGCTAACAGGGAGTCTGATAATGATGGCTGCAAAGATAAAAAACTTTTTCCAACATTATTTTTTCAATTCCTTTAAATCCACAATTAATACCCTTTACCTCCCTATCATTATTATTTTTATATTCATTTCAGGCTGGGTTTCATCCATGCTGGCTACCTCACAAATTGAAGAAAATGCCTATAAAAATGTCAATGATACTATCTTTCAGACAAAGAGTTATTTAGATTACATGCTATCAGATGTCTTCTTGCAGCTGGTGTCGCTGTCAAGTGACCCAAAGGTTCAGTCGCTCTTGAATGCGGAGGAATCAGAAATTTCACCTGAAACAAGGGTAGAGATCGATCGAAATTTACAGATGATCTATTCGCGCTATAGCGTGATTCTGGAGTCTGTACTGATTGATTACGAGCGGGGACAGCACCCGTTTTACCGTACTCCATATAATTCATATCCGTCTGTCAATTATGACGCTTATTTTTCAAAATATAAGGGGAATCGGGAGGGCTACTACTGGGAAAATCTTCACCCGGATGTCAATTTTAATAAAAACTATAAAGTTATCTCCGTATTGAGATTGATGGAAAGTGAAAAAACAAGAGGAATGGTGCTATTTAATTTAAGGACTGATTTCTTTGAACAGGTATTGAACAAATCATTGATCGGTAAAAATGGTTACTTGACGTTAATTAGCGCAGATGGAAATTTTGAATCAAAGACTGTGAAAGAGGAGTATAAGCTCGACAAAGAGACGCTGCATTCCTTGCAAATGGAGGACAAAGAAAACGGTCAGTTTACCTATAAGAGCAGTGTCGGCGAAAATATGATTGTCATTTACGATACCCTTGATTCGAATAATTGGAAATTGGCCGCCGTTGTGCCTGAAAGTGAAATTTTAAACAAGGTCAATTATATCAAGCATTTTACCATTTTGTTAATTGTCATTCTGGCCTTTTTTGCCATTTTTCTAGCTAACTTTATTGGTAGATTTATTTCAAAGCCAATCCAAAAAATGGCCAATCAAATGGCGGGATTTAATCAAAAGAACCTGGACCTTGACTATGATGTGACAGGCCCGGAAGAAATGAAAATTCTCCATAATGGCTTTAAGGAATTAATCGTGCGCATCCATACATTAATGGAGCAAATTCAATTGGAGCAAGAGGAGAAGCGCCAATTGGAATTTGCCATTATGCATGCCCAAATCAACCCGCATTTTTTATACAATACACTTTACTCTATTAAGGGCCTGTGTGATATGGGCCTTAATCAGGATGCCAGCCAAATGATCAGCGCGCTTTCCAGTTTCTTTCGGATCGGCATCAGCAAAGGACGGGAAATCATCAGCATTCAAGAAGAAATAGAACATATTCAGCATTACTTGTATATCCAAGAGATGCGCTACGGCGATGATTTCACTTACCAAATAGATGTAGATGAGGGAATTTTACCCTATAATATTATTAAACTCTCATTACAGCCCCTGATTGAAAACGCTATTTACCATGGTGTCAAGCAAAAGCGGGGCAAAGGGAAGATCACCATCAAAGGGAGCCAATCGGGAACTGACATTCTATTAGAAGTAACGGATGATGGTCAAGGGATTGAAAAAGGTAAATTAGATGAGATAAGGAGGGAAATGGAGTCTTCCTACCAAGATAAAAAGGCATTTATCGGGATTGGCCTGAAAAGTGTCAATGAACGAATTAAGATTCATTTTGGTAAAGAGTATGGTCTGACGATTTTGAGTGAACCTGGTCATGGGACAACTGTGAGGATGCGAATTCCCAAAACAAAAGGGGAGAGTGTGAAACATGCATAAAGTAATCGTTGTAGAGGATGATCGAATTATTCGCCGCGGGCTATGCAAGGCCATCCCTTGGGAGGAAAATGGATTTATCTTGGCAGGGGAGGCGGCTGATGGTGCCGTAGCCCTTGATTTAATCAAAAAAGAGCAGCCGCAAGTGGTGGTTTCTGATATTAATATGCCGTTTATGAACGGGCTGGAAATGGCCAAGCAGGTTAAGGAAGTCAGCCCGGACACGAAAATTATCTTTCTGACCGGTTACGAGGAGTTTAAATATGCCCAGGAAGCCATTAAATTGAGAGCGTTTGATTATTTGTTAAAACCCGTTACGGGTGAACTGCTGCTTCAGAAGGCAAAGGAGGCTGCAGCGGAATGGGAAGAGAAAGTGTTAAAGGACAAACGCTTCCATGAATCACTGCCGCTGCTTCAACAACATTTTTTCCAAAGGCTGGCCGAGGAAGGAAGCAGCCAGCAAATGGATATTGAACAGGAATTGGCTAATTTGGGCATCCAAATGGCGGGGCCATACTTTTCAGTCATTCTTATGCAGTACAACAGCGAGGGAGAAGTACAGGATTTTAAAGATCAGATGATGCAGCTGGCTGAAGCTTTGTTTGCCAGCTTAGATTCTATCGTGATGGAAGTGAGCATGAATCAACTGGCCATCCTAGTATCCTTGGAAAATGATTTCGATGGCACCAAGGCCATGCTTGCTCAAGAGTTATTTGATTTTGTTAAACAAAAAGCCAAGCAGCCAGTCACCATTTGCTATGGCAGAACCTATGCCAATCTATTTGAAATCCGCAAGGCTTTTCTGGAAGCCTGTCTCGCCATGGATTTGCGGCATATCATGGGAACTGGCAGAGTGATATCCTTTGAGGATACAGTTTCAAAGGTGGAACAGCAGGAAAATGAAATTGTGGAATTGCAAGTCAAAATGGAAAACCAAATTAAGCTGGGGCTGCCAGATAAGGCGAAACAAACCCTCGAGAACTTACATCAGGCAATCCTCGAAACAAAAGCGATGGGATTGGCTGACGTAAGGGTTCTTGCCTTGAAATTCAGCACCATGCTGTTTTTTGAAATAGAAAAATGGAATGAGGAACAAACCGGAAGCTTTAATTCTTCGGAAATGTATCAAGATATAGTAGGAGTGCAAACGCTTCCTGAGGTGATCGAGATACTCAATGAACTCATTCAGCGATGGTCTGAGGCCATGTCCAAACGGAAGGGGAAAAATCAATTCAGCCATGTTGACCAAGCGATCGAATACATGAAAGAAAATTATCAGGACCGAGGTTTGACCTTGCAAAAATTGGCTGATGTCATTCATGTCAGTACCCCTTATTTGAGCAACTTATTTAAAGTAGAGAAAGGGTTTAATTTTGGCGATTACTTGCTGGAATTGCGGATGAAAAAGGCGATGGAACTGCTTCAGGAGGGAAAGGTTAAAACGAGTGAGGTCAGTGATCGGGTAGGCTATAGTAACCCGCAGTATTTTAGTATTTGTTTTAAGAAATATACAGGTTATACTCCTGCTGAGTATCGGAAAAATTTTTAAAATAGACTCCATCAGCAGGGAAACGTTCATTTCTGCTGATGGAGTTTTTGCCATGTTTAATGGGTGCTTTAAAAAGGAAAAGCCGCATCTAGGTCCGCTAACAGGTTTTGCCTGCATTTGTTCATAGACGAGAGAGCGTTCTGCAGAACAGGTTCATTAACCCGATAATAAGGAATGCTGACACTAAAGGCACCGAAGTTTTTTCCGTTTAAGCTAAGACTCATGCCAATGCAAAATACTTCTTCCTCATGCTCTCGGTTATCAAAGGCATACCCCAGTTTGCGGATCCGGTTGATTTCCTCCATAAATGGCTGCTTTTCTGTAATCGTATACTGGGTGAACCGAGTAAGCTCTGTTTCACTGATATAAGTTTCGATTTCTGAATCCATCTGCTCAGCCAACATTGCCTTTCCCATGGCCGAACAGTATAGCGGCAGGTTTTTTCCTATTTGAGAATACAAACAAATCGGCTTATTGCTCTCAAGTTTATCGATATAGACAATGTGGGAGCCGTTCTTGATTCCAAGGTGGACAGTTTCTCCAGTTTCGGCTTGCAGCTGTTTTAAATATGGCTGGGCAAGGTCTTTAATGTCAAATTGATCCATCGCCCTGTTGGCATAGCGGATAAGTGATGGGCCTAATTTGAATTTTTTCGTTTCTTCATCTTTCCGTACATAACCAATTGCCGTTAATGTGTCGAGAATCTTTAAGGTGGTTGGATTCGTCAACCCTGCCCCTTTGGCAATTTGATTTAATGTTTGTGGAGTGTCCTTTTCGGTTAAGTACGTTAGTATTTGGTCTGCTTTAATCAGAACGGTGCCATAAAGCTGCTTTGTTTCTGCCATAGTTCCACCCGTCTTTTCGTATAATAAATTTTTTAGATACATAGTTTCGGATATTCATTGTAATCCCCAATATGATTATATATAATTGAGTTGTAAGTTTCTATATAATAAATGAAATTTCCAAATAAGAAATTAAAGGCAGGCAGGGAGATTCAATGAAAAAATTAAAAACGCTCACAAAACTAGTAGATTGTGGTGTAGTCGCCGTCGTTAGAGCAGACTCCAAAGAAGAAGCGATTAATATCTCAGAAGCATGCGTAAAGGGCGGAATTTACGGAATTGAAGTTACGTTTACTGTCAAGGATGCTGATGTGGTCATTAAGGAATTAACATCCTTCTATGAAACAAATCAAGATGTCGTGATTGGCGCAGGTACCGTTCTCGATGCTCAGACTGCAAGAATTGCCATCCTGGCAGGTGCCCAGTATATTGTCAGCCCAAGCTTTGATGCGGAAACCGCCAAACTTTGCAACCTATATCAAATTCCATATATGCCAGGCTGCATGACCATTACGGAGATGAAGCATGCTTTAGAAGCAGGTGTAGACATTGTAAAATTGTTCCCTGGAAGTGCTTTCGGTCCGGACTTCGTGAAAGCGGTTAAGGCTCCTCTTCCACAAGTCAATATAATGCCAACCGGCGGTGTAAGCTTAGAGAATGCAGACCAATGGATTAAAAATGGCTGTGTGGCAGTCGGTGTCGGCGGGAACTTGGTAGCCCCTGCAAAAACGGGCGATTTTGATAAGGTGACCGAAATGGCGCGGCTTTATGTAGAAAAAGTTCAAGCAGCAAGAGAGGCATAAATCTATGAAAAAAGTCGTTACATTTGGAGAAATTTTACTTAGATTATCGACCGATGTGGGAGAGCGGCTTTCACAGGCTAGACAAATCAATATGCATTATGGCGGTGCTGAAGCAAATGTCAGCGTGTCATTAGCGCTGTTTGGCCATGATGTTTATTACGTTAGCAAAGTGCCTAATAATGTCCTAGGAATAGCAGTGGAGAATCATTTGAAATCCTATGGCGTACATACGGATTATTTGTTAAAAGGCGGGGAGCGGCTGGGAACCTACTATGTGGAATCAGGTGTGGGCCCGCGCAGTGCTCAAGTCACCTATGACCGTAAAAACTCCAGTGTTTCGCAGCTGGCGGCCGATGAATTGAATTGGGATGAAATTTTCAAGGATACCTCGCTGTTCCATGTTACCGGCATCACCGCAGCATTGGCTCCAGCTATGAGAGAAGTAGTCTTATATTCTTTGAAAAAAGCCAAGGAATATGGAGTGGCGACCAGTTTCGATTTTAATTATCGGGCAAAGCTTTGGAGTCAGCAGGAAGCGGCCGAAGCGATTAAAACCTATTTGCCATATGTGGACATATGCTCATGCGGGGAATTAGATGCCATCTATCTTTTAGGAATGGAAAAAGCAGACGAGTCTTTGAAACCGGAAGAAAAGTTAGCTTACTACTATCAAATCTTAACAGAGCAGTATCCAAATATCCGCTATGTAAGCTCCACTTTCCGAGGCGTTCTCTCTGCTTCAACCAATACGCTTCAGGGGAATTTCTATAAGGATGGCGTACTGTACCAGTCAAAGGCATTTCAAATTGATCATATTGTCGACCGTGTTGGCGGCGGCGATGCCTTTGCTGCAGGAATCCTCCATGGCATTTTGAAAGGGCTTGCTCCAGAAGAGCTGATCACCTTTGCAACAGCGGCATCCGTGTTAAAGCATACGGTCCATGGTGACTGCAATGTATTCACGGAGGATGAAATTCTTGCTTTTGCCAATAGTGCACCTGGAAGAATTGTTAGATAACCATTTTTATAGTCAAAAATCATATTTTTAGGAGGAAAATGAAAATGGAAACACGTTATGCGAATCATCCAGAGGAAATTAAACGCTATACAACGGAGGAGTTACGGAAACACTTCCTAGTAGAAACACTGTTCGAGCTAGGAAAGGTTCACTTAACTTATACGCATGTTGACCGCATGATTTTTGGCGGCGTAACACCTGCTGAGGAAGAATTAACGATTACTCTTGATAAACAATTGGGTGTTTCTTATTTTCTTGAACGCCGCGAATTAGGAATCATAAATATTGGCGGGGAAGGCTCTGTTTTTCTTGATGGCGTTGAATATGATATGGTTCGCTATGATGGTCTTTATGTAGGAAGAGGCACGAAGGAAGTTTTGTTCCGCTCCAAGGATGCGGCAAATCCAGCAAAATTCTATATCAATTCAACACCAGCTCATCACACTTATCCAACGGTGAAAATTGATATTAATAAAATTAAGCCGCTTGAAGCAGGTGAACCAGGTACATTAAATGAAAGAAAAATTCATCAGTACATTCATCCAAATGTGTGCGAGAGCTGCCAGCTGCAAATGGGCTTGACGATGCTCTCGCCAGGCAGTGTTTGGAACACAATGCCATGTCATACGCATGAACGCCGTATGGAAGTATACCTATACTTTGATATGGAAGAAGATACTCGTGTATTCCACTTCATGGGCCAGCCAAACGAAACAAGACATTTGATTATGAAAAATGAACAGGCTGTTATTTCTCCAAGCTGGTCTATCCATACTGGAACTGCTACAAGCAACTATACATTTATTTGGGGAATGTGCGGCGAAAACATTACTTATGATGACATGGACCATGTCAAAATGGAAGAATTGCGATAGAACGACGGAAATGGATATAACTTTTATAAAAATATAAATATACCATTTGGAGGCTAAATCAGATGACTACGCAGTTAGACAACTTCTCATTAGATTTCTTTTCTTTATCAGGCAAAGTCGCTATTGTAACAGGAGGAAATACGGGCCTTGGCCAAGGTTATGCGGCAGCATTCGCAAAAGCTGGAGCTGATCTTTTTATCGTAACCTACGACAATAACTGGGATGAAACAAGAGAGTTGATTGAAAAACAGGGCCGCCGTGTTGAGTTTTTTCAAGCTGACCTGACAAATAGGGAGGCCATTAAATCCGTTGTGGCCGCCTGTTTGGATGCATATGGCCGAATAGATATTTTGGTGAACAATGCCGGCACCATCCGCCGTGCACCGCTTCTTGAGTACAAGCAAGAAGACTGGGATGCCGTCATGGATATTAACTTAAACTCTGTTTATTTCCTAAGCCAAGAAGTGGCTAAAGTTATGGTGGAACAAAAGAGCGGTAAAATTATTAACATTGCTTCGATGCTGTCGTTCCAAGGCGGTAAATTTGTTCCGCCATACACAGCCAGTAAGCATGCCGTAGCTGGAATTACCAGAGCATTTGCAAATGAACTGGCACAGTATGGTGTCCAAATCAACGCCATTGCTCCTGGTTATGTCGAAACAGCAAATACAGCTCCAATTCGTGAAGACGAAGAGCGCAAGGAAGAAATCACTGCCCGGATTCCGGCAGGCCGCTGGGCAACTCCGGCAGATCTTATGGGAGTAGTTGTCTTCCTGGCAAGTAAAGCATCTGATTATATGAATGGACATATCCTCGCAGTTGATGGCGGATGGCTTGCTAGATAATCTAGGATTGTCAAAGGAAAAGCCGTATCACACTGGAGAGTGATACGGCTTTTTTCCATCTAGTAGTGGCTGAAAAAGGGCAGGAGATTTGAATAGTGAACTAGTCGATTTTAGCACATGAACAATAGAACATTAATTTTCTATCTAAGCGGCAGGAGGCTGCAAAATGATAACAAAAGAGTTGTTTATTGAAAAAAAAGAAGTGTTAAAAAACATTGATCTACTAATGAATAATCTTACAACTATCAGGGATGATACAGGTGAATTTCTGCTAAACTTCGATGGCCTGGTGGTAGATGATAAGAGCTGGAATGTATGGAATTGGCCGCAAGGTGTTGGGTTGTATGGCATATATAAGTTTTGGAAATTGACCAATAGTGAACAGGCTATGGCCATCATCAAAGAATGGTTTGATGCTCGTTTTGAGGAGGGAGTTCCTCCAAAAAATGTGAATACAATGGCTCCTTTGTTAACATTAGCTTTTCTATATGAGGATACGAAGGAGCAGGTATTCGTTCCCTATTTAGAAAAATGGGCGGAATGGGTCATGCATGATATGCCTCGTACAAAAGAGGGCGGATTGCAGCATATGACCTATGGCCCCGAAAACAAGAATCAGCTTTGGGATGACACCTTGATGATGACTGTTCTGCCTCTGGCTAAAATCGGCAGATTATTAAATAAGCCAGAGTATATAGAAGAAGCGAAAAAGCAATTTTTAATTCATATTAAATACTTATCCGATAAGAGAACGGGACTATGGTTTCATGGATGGACATTTGAAGAAAACCATAATTTTGCAGAAGCATTATGGGCAAGAGGAAATTGCTGGATAACCATCGCAATTCCAGAAATTATTGAGATTCTTGATCTTAAGGCTGGAGACTTTTTCAGAGATTTCTTGATAGAGACATTGAATCGACAGGTGGAGTCGCTGGCAAAATACCAGCATGAAAGCGGCTTATGGCATACTCTGGTAAATGACCCAGCATCCTACCTTGAGGCCTCCGCAACTGCAGGCTTTGCCTACGGTATCCTTAAGTCCGTTCATAAGCGCTATATTAGCGGGGACTATGAGAAAGTGGCTTATAAAGCGATAAGAGGATTATTAAACGAGATAAGCGAGGACGGAACTGTCAAAAAGGTATCTGTTGGAACGGGGATGGGGGATACCCTGCAGTTTTACAAGGATATTAAAATTACGGCTATGCCTTATGGACAATCACTTACAATCCTTTGTCTATCTGAATTTTTGAATACGTATATTTAACAGATGCTCCCTTTCGATGGAGAAGCATATGTTCAATGGCTTATGCTTATCCTCACGTATGTGACGCAAGGAAAGGGGAATTCAGATTACTTAGATCCTCGGGTATTATGGGGAATGCCAGAGGCTTAAATCATTTCAAGGGGGAAATATGAATGACTTCACAATTAACTGATTTTTCGTTAGATTATTTTTCACTAAAGGGGAAAGTGGCCATCGTCACAGGGGGAAATAAAGGAATCGGTCAAGGGTTTGCTGTGGCGCTCGCCAAAGCTGGCGCCGACCTGTTCATTGTTACTCATGGCAGGGAGTGGGATGAAACTCGTGAGTTGATTGAAAAAGAAGGCCGCCGTGCTGAGTTCTTCCAAGCTGATCTATCAAATCGAGAAGTAATTGCGGATTTGGTAGCAGCCTGCAAACAGGCTTACGGCCATATCGATATTCTCGTGAACAATGCCGGCACAATCCGCCGTTCCCCTTTGCTAGAGTACAAGCAAGAGGATTGGGATGCCGTTATGGATTTAAACTTAGATTCTGTTTATTTCCTCAGCCAAGAAGCGGCTAGGGTAATGGTCGAACAAAAATCTGGAAAAATCATTAACGTCGCATCGATGCTGTCTTTCCAAGGCGGTAAATTTGTTCCTCCATACACTGCCAGTAAGCATGCTGTAGCTGGATTAACGAGAGCGTTTGCCAATGAATTAGCCCAGTATGGCGTTCAAATCAATGCGATTGCCCCTGGATATGTGGAAACGGCAAACACGGCTCCTATTCGTGAGGACCTGGAACGGAAAAAGGAGATCACTTCCCGCATTCCAGCAGGCTATTGGGCAACTCCAGTTGAGTTAATGGGATCAGTCGTTTTCTTGGCAAGCAAGGCATCCGATTACATGAATGGACATATTCTGGCCGTTGATGGCGGATGGCTGGCCAGGTAATCCTACAAAGAATAATGGGCCGTATCAATGAGGGTTGGTACGGCTCCTTCTATAAAAATACTTTTTCATTGGAGGAAACTGATGAAAGCAAATATTGGAATTAGAGCGCATGATGTTCCATCTCTTTCTTTAGAGCAATTGACGAAGGAAATTGCAGGCAAAGGGTTTACAGGGGTGCAGCTGGCATTGGCCAAGTCGTTTCCTGATATTAACACAGGGCTGGGAAGTTTAAGTCCCGGGCTTGCCCGATATATCGGGGGTGCCTTTCGTAAGGAAAACCTGCAAATAGCGGTGTTAGGCTGCTACATTAATATGATTCACCCGGATGTCACGGAAAGAAGAAAAGTGTTAGAACGGTTTAAAGAGCATATTCGCTATGCACGGGATTTTGGCTGCAGCATTGTCGGAACCGAAACGGGGAATGTGCATGCAGAAATTCATTATACAGAAGATAATTTTACCGAACAGCCCTATCAGCAGGTGGTTGAAAGTGTTCGGGAGCTTGTCAGCGAAGCGGAGAAATTCGGAGTCATCGTTGGGATTGAAGGGGGCGTCAACCACCCAATCCATACACCGCAGCGAATGAAGCGTCTGCTTGATGATATTCCATCCAATAACCTTCAAGTGATATTTGACCCGGCTAACTTTTTAACCATTGATAATTATCAGCACCAAGAGCAGGTCTTTGCAGAAGCATTTGAGCTGTTTGGCGACCGGATCGTGATTCTGCATGCCAAGGATTTTGTGATTGATGACAATTGGGTCAAAATGGCCCCGGTTGGGAAGGGGTTATTGAACTATGATGCAGTCTTTAAATATATCAAGTATCAAAAACCACATATCAACATCTTATTAGAGGATACAAGGGAACCCCATCTTAGCCATAGTAAAAATTATTTGCAGGAGAAATTTGAGAAAGCCTAGTATAACAGCGGCTGCAGACTCAGGCATGATCAAAAGCTTAAGTCTGTAACCGCTTTAAATTTATTTCTAAAAAATATTGCTAACTTTATTTTGCCAAGGTAAAATGGAGGAGAAGCTAAATTGTTAACGTGAACATATTTTTTTGCGGAAATTTGTTAACGTGAACATATTCTGAAAATATGAACCTATTCTATTGAAAGCTGGTGCTTTAAGTGAAGAAATTTATGGATGAAAATTTTCTGTTAAACAATGAAACTGCCATCCGCTTGTATCATGACTACGCAAAAGATATGCCAATCATTGATTATCATTGCCACTTAAGTCCAAAGGAAATTTTTGAAAACAAAACCTTTAAAAACATTACTGAGATTTGGTTATATGGCGACCACTACAAATGGCGGGCCATGCGTGCTAACGGGATTGAGGAAGAATATATTACCGGCAAAGCCAGCGATTATGACAAGTTTTTGGCTTGGGCAAGAACTGTTCCAATGACGATTGGAAATCCATTATATAACTGGACCCACTTAGAACTGCAGCGCTTCTTTGGTATAGATGAAATTTTAAATGAAAAAAGTGCACCGCAAATTTGGGAGAAGGTAAACGCCCTTCTTAACAGCGAAGGCTTTGGGGCAAGGGATTTGATCAAAAAATCAAAGGTAGAAGTGGTTTGCACAACTGATGATCCGGCTGACAGCCTGGAATACCATTTGAAATTAAAAGAAGATGCTGATTTTGATGTATTAGTATTGCCAAGCTTCCGCCCGGATAAAGGCTTGGAAATTAACCGCGATGGCTACCAGGAATGGGTACAAAAGCTGCAACAGGCATCTGGCATCGAAATCACTTCCTATGAGCAATTTTTACAAGCCATTGAACAGCGTGTCCGCTTCTTCCATGCAGCAGGCGGCAGGGTTTCTGACCATGCGATTGATACCATGCTGTTTGCTGAAACAACGAAAGAAGAAGCGGCGGCCATCTTTGCTGAAGCGTTAAAGGGCAATAAAGTTTCTCCTGAAGATGAGAAGAAGTATAAAACCTACACAATGAAATTCCTGGGCGGCCTGTATTCCCAACTAGGCTGGGCAATGCAGTTCCACATTAACGCATTGCGGAATAACAATACCAGAGGGTTCAGACAGCTTGGACCTGATACTGGTTATGACGCTATCAATGATGATCAAATTGCTAAACCGCTTGTCCGTTTATTGGATGCGATTGAGCAGGAAAACGGCCTGCCAAGAACCATTATTTACTCATTAAATCCAAGCGATAACACCGTTATTGCAGCGATCATCGGTTCGTTCCAAGGCGGCGGAATTCCAGGGAAAATCCAATTTGGTACAGCATGGTGGTTTAACGATAATAAAACGGGCATGCTTGAGCAAATGCAAGCTCTCTCCAACCTGGGTTTATTCACCCGGTTTATCGGGATGCTGACAGACTCAAGAAGCTTCCTTTCTTACACAAGACATGAATACTTCAGAAGACTTGTTTGTTCCTTAATTGGGGAATGGGTTGAAAACGGCGAAGTGCCAAATGATCTTGAATTCTTGGGCAAAGTGGTGCAAGGCATCTCCTATAATAATGCGAAGGACTACTTTCAATTTCAAGGGAAAGAGGCATTAGTTAGATAAAAAAATAACCTGGCTGGGCGGCTATCAATTATGTAATTTCCTGATATGATAAAATATAGGACAGCGAATGTGTAAAGGGTGAAATGATGGTTACTATTAAAGACATTGCTAAAATCGCAAATGTTTCCCATACGACAGTGTCACGGGCCTTAAATGACAGCCCGCTAATCAAACCAGGGACCAAGAAAAAGATTCTTGAGATAGCCTCTCAGCTGAACTATACACCAAACTATAATGCCAAAAGTCTTGTCATGCAGCGGTCCTATACGATCGGATTGTTTTTGACGAGCATTACTCAGGGTACTTCATCAAGCTTTTTTGTGGAAACGGTAAAGGGTGTTAATCAAATAATTAATCAGAATTATAATTTGTTTGTAAGAGGAATCGATGATATTCAAGACTATTCAATGATTCACAACAAACGGTTTGATGGCATTATTTTAATGAGCCAGAGTGAAGTCGACGATGATTTTATTGCCTACCTAAAGGACAAAGAAATTCCCTGTGTAGTATTGAACCGAGATATTGGCGACCAGTCCATCATCAATATCCTGTCAAATGACCGCGAAGGCTCCACACAGGTGGTCAAGCACCTGCTGCAAAACGGCCATCGTGACATCGGATTAATCGAGGGGATCAAAGGATTCAAATCCACTATGGAGCGGAGAGAGGGATATTTGAAAGCCCTTATAGATGGCAATGTTCCGCTAAAAAACGAATACATCATTCAAGGGAATTATGATATGGAAAGCGGCTATAATGCGATGGAAAAATTGCTGGCGCTGGACAATCCGCCGACAGCAGTATTTTGTTCGAACGATGATATGGCCATCGGTGCCATCAACGCTGCTTTTGCTCATGGCATAAGGGTCCCGGATGATATCTCCATTGTCGGGTTTGATGATATTGAATTCGCGCGCTACACCAATCCGTCACTGACCACTGTAAAACGTCCGATTGAAAAAATAAGTGCTCTCGGTGCTAAAAAGATTCTAGAAATGATGAATACAGAAGATCCTAAAGCTGGTGAAAAAATCTTTGTGGAAACGGAACTTGTCGTCCGACAGTCAGTGAAACCAGTTACGCCTTAAAACCTGCTAGCCAGCTGGCGGGCAGACATGATTTTGTTAACGTGTGCATAATCTGTATTAAACATGAGGAGGAGTTACAAATGGAAAAACTATCAAGGAATGTAGTGAAAAATGCTCCGAAATATCCGGAAAAGGTGCTTCAGTTTGGCGAAGGCAATTTCTTACGTGCGTTTGTCGACTGGCAAATTGATGTTTTGAACAAGGAAGCAGACTTTAACGGCAGCGTCGTTGTTGTTCAGCCGCTTGGCCAAGGTATGGTAGAAAAGTTAAATGAACAAGATGGACTTTATACGCTTTACCTGCAGGGGATGAAGGAAGGAAAAGCAGTCCGCGAGCATACAACGATTAACAGCATCAGCAGAGGCTTAAATCTTTTTAAAGAATATGACCAATATTTGGAGCTGGCGGCCAATCCAGAATTGCGGTTTATTTTTTCTAATACGACGGAAGCGGGGATTGCCTTTGATGAAAATGACCGCTTAGAGGACCGTCCACAAAGCAGTTATCCAGGCAAATTAACCGCATTCTTATATCATCGTTATCAAGTTTTCAACGGTGATAAAGAAAAAGGTTTTATCATCATTCCATGTGAGTTAATTGACCGCAACGGTGAAAAATTAAAGCAAATCGTCTTGCAATACGCAGAGCTTTGGAATCTTGGTAAAGGATTTGTTCAGTGGCTTGAGGAAGCTAACACGTTCTGCTGCAGTCTGGTAGACCGGATTGTTCCAGGATTTCCGAGAGATACCATCAATGAGATAACAGAGGAGCTTGGCTATAAAGATGATATGGTGGTTGTCGGAGAGCAGTTCCATTTATGGGTCATTGAGGGACCGCAATGGATTCGTGAAGAGTTTCCGGCACATAAAGCAGGGCTGAATACATTGTTTGTCAATGACATGACTCCTTACCGCACAAGGAAGGTTCGGATCTTAAATGGCGCCCATACTGCCATGACACCAGTCTCTTACTTATATGGTTTAGATACAGTGGCTGAAGCGGTTGATCATGAAGTGGTGGGCCAATATATTAAAGAGTTAATCTATGAGGAGATTATCCCGACGCTAGATTTGCCAATTAATGAACTAAACTCATTCGCGGCTGCCGTGTTAGAGAGATTTAGAAATCCATTTATCCAGCATTTCTTAATGAGCATCGCTTTAAACTCGATGTCTAAATTTACAACGAGGGACCTGCCGTCATTACTCGAATTCATTAATCGCAAGCAAGAATTGCCTAGAAAACTAGTATTCTCTTTAGCGGCACTGATTGCTTTTTACAAAGGAAAGCGCGGGGAAGAGGACATCAAGCTTGCGGATGACCAGGACATCCTTGAACTCTATACAGCACAATGGGGCGGCTATGATGGAACTATCGAAAGCGTGGAGACTATAGTTAAAAATGTGCTGGGTTATGAGAAAAACTGGGCAATGGATTTAAACCAAGTACCAGGATTAACGGAAGCTGTAACGAAGGATCTATTTGAAATTCTAACTAAGGGAATGCAGCAGTCGGTTCAGGCAGTGCTGGGTCAGAAAGCAGCGAATTAATAGGGGGGAAAGCAGATGTTGGATTTTACACAAATTAACGAGATCGATAATGTGGTTGTAGCACTGAGAGATTTACCAGCTGGCCATGTTATTACGGTAAAAGGGAAAAACATTGAACTGAAGCAGGACGTAAGCAGGGGCCATAAGATTGCCATTCAGCCAATCGCTGTTAATGAATATGTTGTGAAATATGGCTATCCGATTGGCCATGCGATTGCAGACATCTCGACTGGGGAACATGTTCATACTCATAATACGAAAACTAACCTGGATGGGATAAAGGAGTATCAATTCACTCAAAAGCTTAATTCCAACCCTTATCAAAAGGAGAGTCTGACCTTCCAGGGATTTCGCAGAAAGAACGGCGAAGTGGGCATCCGCAACGAGCTGTGGATTGTGCCGACAGTCGGCTGCGTCAACGGGATGGCAGAACGGATGATCAAGATTTTTGAAAAAGAAGTCGGAGATATCAGCCCATTTGACAATATCATGGTCGTAAAGCATAATCTTGGCTGCTCTCAGTTAGGGGACGACCACGAGAATACTAGAAAAATTTTACGGGATGCTGTACTTCATCCAAATGCCGGCGGTGTGTTAGTGCTAGGCCTTGGATGCGAAAACAATAATCTGCATGAGTTCAAAGAAAGCTTGGGCGAGTATGATGAAGAACGCGTGAAGTTTCTGGTATCACAAGAAGTGAGCAACGAAATTGAAGCGGGTGTGGAGCTGCTAAAAGAAATCTATGAAGCTGCTAAAAATGATAAGCGTGAAACCGTGCCTCTTTCTGAACTAAGGGTCGGCTTGAAATGCGGCGGTTCTGATGGATTTTCTGGTATCACTGCGAACCCGCTGTTGGGCAGATTCTCCGATTTTCTTGTTGCACAGGGAGGAACGACTGTTTTAACAGAAGTGCCTGAAATGTTCGGTGCGGAGACTATTCTGATGGAGCGGGCAGCAGATGAAGAAGTATTTGAAAAAACCGTTCATTTGATCAATGATTTCAAAGGGTACTTCCTAGAGAATAAACAGCCAGTTTATGAGAATCCATCTCCAGGAAACAAGGCGGGCGGAATTACGACTTTAGAGGATAAGTCACTTGGCTGTACACAAAAAGCAGGTACATCGACAGTTACTGATGTGGTTAAGTACGGTGACCGTCTGCAGAAAAAAGGCCTCAATCTGTTGAGTGCACCTGGCAATGATTTGATTGCTTCTTCTGCCTTGGCGGCAGCTGGCTGCCAATTGGTTCTATTTACGACGGGACGCGGAACTCCATTTGGTTCATTTGTGCCAACGATGAAGATTTCCACCAATACGCCGCTGTATGAAAACAAGCCGCATTGGATTGATTTTAATGCCGGGGTATTGTTAGAGAAGGAATCTGGTGTTGTGTTAAGGGAGTTTATTGATTACATCATTAGCGTAGCGAGCGGTGAACTTGTTAATAACGAGAAAAATGAATTTAGAGAGATTGCTATTTTTAAAACGGGCGTTACTTTATAGGATACCGGCTCGGGCAGCTTGCCCGAGCTTATATTTATCTGAATGGATGGCTATAAATAGTTAGTACGAATGTGAAATGGAGGGGGCTGTTTTGTAGCTAATTTGACCTCATGAGAACAAAAAGCATCCGAAACTCTCAAGAATTGTCTACAGGAAGGGCTGCCTCTCGCTCGATTTAAAAGCCATATGATGACTACAAACCCAGAAATAATCATTTTTTCCAAGATACTCATTTACCGCAATTTCTACTAACATCCTATAAGAAAAATGATTATATAGCCAATAGAATGCGAGCAATATACTCAATGTTAATAGAAACCCTGCCAATCTATTAAAGGGGGATGCGAGGAAATGACAACAGAACCAGGCAAAATACATCCATTCAACATTACCGTAGCTCAAGATGGAACGGGCGATTATCATACGGTTCAGGCAGCAATTGACGCCATACCAGAAAATAATAAAGACAAAATTGAAGTGTTTATAAAAAAAGGGGTCTATAAAGAACAGATCACTATCCCAGCAGATAAACCATTTATTACGCTAATAGGAGAAAATGACAAAAATACGATCTTAACCTACGACAACCACGCGAAAATTCCAAAACCTGAAGGCGGCATCATTGGAACCAGCGGCAGTGCAAGTATTTATATATTCGCTAGTGACTTTACAGCCAGAAATCTAGCAATGGAAAATTCGTTTAATCCAAAAAGAATGGCCGGAGAGACACAGGCAGTAGCTGTCTATGCTAGTGGTGAAAGGATGTTATTCTTTCAGGTGCGATTTCTCGGAAACCAAGATACTCTTTATGTGAAAAACGGAACCCACTATTTCAAAAAATGCTATATAGAAGGGGACATCGACTTTATTTTTGGAGGGGCAAGAGCTGTATTCGAAGAATGTGAGATAGTCTCCTTGGACCGTGGTTCTTCTACCGACAATGGATATGTCTCTGCTGCCAGCACCCACATTAATGAGCCATATGGGTTCCTATTTTTAAACAATAAATTTATTAGTCCAGCCCCAGATGGCACGGTATACCTTGGCAGGCCATGGCATCCAGGAGGAGACCCCTATTCAGCCGCAAACGTCGTTTTAATAAATAATTATCTGGGTTCACACATCCATCCAGAAGGATGGACGGATATGTCGGGATTTAGTGCTAAGGATGCCCGGTTCTATGAATCTAGAAATCATGGTCCTGGTGCCAATCCGGCCCGGCCGCAGCTGACAGATAAAGAGGCAAAAAAATTCACCATTGAGAATATATTAAATGGGTGGAACCCTGGAGTGAACTAAAGAAAAGGGGTGCAGTTTCATTTGTCTGCACCCAAACCATATTTATATCAAAATCCCTGTTGAGTTAACCACCCTGCACATAACTCTGTCCACTTTCCCACGATAGGTTCGTCTGAAGCAAGCCCTAATCCATGACGTCCATGTGGAAAAATATGCATTTCAAATGGGACCTTCTTTTTACTTAGAGCTGCAGCATACAAAAGACTATTTTCAACTGGAACCGACGCATCATCGGCAGTATGCCAAAGAAATGCGGGCGGGGTATCTGCTGTCACATTCCGGTCGCAAGACAATAAGGTTCGAGCTTCCTCATCAGGATGATCTCCCAGTAAATTGATCATTGACCCTTCATGAAAATGCTCCAATAAGGAGATAACCGGATAACACAGCACAGCAAGATCTGGGCGGCAGTCTTCTTGATCAACCAGATCAGAAAAATCAGTTCCATGATGATGGTACAAAGTAGACGTCGAGGCGGCCAAATGTCCGCCCGCTGAAAAACCAAGTATACCTACTTTCTGTTTATCCAAATTCCACTCTTCAGCATGTGAACGGACAAACCGGATCGCCCGCTGTGCATCAGTCAACGGGACGGGATGCTTATAGGGCGCTGTGCGATAATTTAAGACAAATGCCGAGATCCCAAGGGAATTTAACCATCTGGCAACAGGCTCTCCCTCATGATTGGCCCGATGGTGATAGCCGCCGCCAGGACAAACAATCATTGCTGCTTTATTTGCACTCTCCTTAACCAAAAAGGGAATAAGTGTTGGCGGATTTTCTTGGTCATCAAGTTGTAGAAAAGGAATTTCCCCATTCCAAAGAAAATGTTTCATTTTTTCAGCTCCTCTAAACAAAAGCATATAATCCTAATAACGGATGACAATCTGCTGCACAATAGAACTATTTTATACTAAATTATATAGCAATCTATATGTTATAAGGTATAATCATTATTTTTTACGATGTTCATTTTATCAGTTTTTTCTAACAACTGCCTTTTAAATCAGCATGAAGAAATGATTACGGGTGAGAAACGACATTGACATAAAAAATGAGATTCATTAAGGTAAAATTATGAAAGCGCTTAATGAGTGTTGAGGAGAGTTGAGAAAATTGAAGCATAAGCCAAAGTATTTTTATCGTATCTTTATTCCATTTATATTAGTTGGAACCATAGGAATGATCTTGTTTAATGGATTTGCTTATTTTTTTACCAAAAATTCTTTTGAGGAGAAAATCACAAAGGAAAAACAAGAAAATGTGGTCCAAACGATGAATACTCTTGAGCAAAAACTTCAGACATTGGATTATACGTTTAATTCATATATCCATGATACGGCCTATAAGTCCTATATACGGCAGCCGTTAACGGTAAAGCAATTTGATCAATATCGATCGATACAAGAACAATTAAATTATATCTCTTCTTTTGGGCCGAGCCAAACAACCGTCGATTTAGTTAGTCTTGAAGGAAATTGGGTGATCAATGAAAAAGGTTTGAAACAGCTTACCGAACAGGATAAAAAACAAATACAAGACACATATCTATCACTCCCGCATGATTCAACATGGCTTAAAGAAGAACAAAACGACCGAATCATTAAACTGGTTAAACGAACTCCTTTTTATCAGACCGCCAAATCCGGGGTAATCATTATTGATATTCCACTGAAATCTTTTTCAAATCTAATCTATCAATCTAACACTAATAATCCAATTTATATTTACAGTAAGGATGGAAAACGGCTTTATCCAACTCATATCGAAAAGGACCAAAGCATTAATATAAATACGCTCCAAAACTTAATAAATGAGCATGAGCCAACAGGAATAAAGGCTGTTGACCCAAAAGGGAAGGAAAAGTATCAAGTTGTGTATTCTAAGTCAGAATACAATGGCTGGCTATACGTATCCAAGATAAGTGATTCCGAATTGTCCCAGAATATGAAACCCACGATGGTTGCTTCTGTATTAATGAGCAGTTTTTTGTTAATCATTACGCTCATCATCGCCTACGTGAGCTCGGATTATCTTTCAAGACCAATCCGGGAACTGCAGAAATTTATCCCCTTGGCAAAGAAAGAGGGGATTAAGGATGAATTTGAACTAATCGGTAAGTCGATACGTGAGGTATTGGTGAAAAACCAGTCTTTAGAAGATATTGTGACAAGTCAGCAGGAACAATTAAAGACCTTGTTTATGTTTCATCTGTTCCATGGCCGGATGGAAGAAATAGAAATAATGGAAGAAATGCAAGGGTTTGACTATACACAGAGCTGGGCTTGTTTGTATGTAATTGTCATCCAATTTGATAGTTTGGAAAATAGCCAGTATACAAGAAATGATAAAGATCTGCTGCTGTTCTCGATCAATCAAATCGTGTCAGAGTTAATTGACCCAAGAGAGCGGCTGACACCAACTGTTTATGACTCAGAAACACAGGCGACCATTTTTATTTGCCAGGACACGGAATATGGGCAGCACGTGATTGAAATTAATCAATTCGGTGAAAAAATCCAAAGCCAGATTAAAGAAATATTCAATTTATCGATAAGTATTGGGGTCAGCAAACCCTTTGAAAATCTGACCGATAGTAAGAACGCATTACTGCAAGGTATTGATTCATTAAAATATCGTCTGAAATTTGGAAAAGGCTCAATTATCTTTTACGATAGCATTTCTGATATTTATACGAACAAGCAAATCAATACCTATTTTCCAAAAGTACTGGAAAATCAGTTGTTTGATTCGATTAAATTAGGGGAAAGTGAAAAGGCAAAGGAGATTTTGCATCTGCTGTTGGCTGACATGTACAAGCATAGCCCGACACCGCAAGAACTTGAACTTAACATCATGAGATTCATCAATGATTTAATGAGCTTAATGCAAGTGATGGGAATGGATACGATAGAGATTGATGGACAGAAGACCATTTACCGTGAGATATCAGACATGAGTACGGCAGAGGAAATTGAGCTGTTTATCAAGAACAAGATTGTCTATCCATTGACCGATATGATTGCTGAACGAACGGATTCCCAATTCAAAACGATTGCAGAAAAGATGGTTTATATAATCCATCATGAATATGATACTGACCTGTCATTGGAATCCATAGCTTCAAGGCTTCATTACAATAAAAACTATTTAAGCAGTATCTTTAAAAAGGAATTTAACCAGTCATTCAGCAAATATTTATCTTTATACCGGTTTGATATGGCGAAGAAATGGCTAATAGATACCAACTTATCGGTTAAGGAAATATCCGAAAGGCTTCAATATAATAACTCGCAGAACTTTATTCGTTCTTTTCAAAAAATTGAAGGGACGACCCCAGGGAAATATCGTGATCTCCATCGGGACGATACGCTCTTTTCCAGCTAATTGCTTATATCCACCAAAAAACAGCAGCCCATTGGCTGCTGTTTTTTGGTGAGCTCTTGTTTACTTCTTAATCAAGCTTTAACGGAACCCACCAAAGCTCCTTGGACAAAGTACTTTTGCAGGAATGGATATACGATTAGCATTGGAATCGTTGCTACGGTAATAACAGCCATTTTAACCGTTTGAGCAGGAGGTATGACATCAACTGCTGCTGAATCTGCCTGCATCCCGCTTGAAACAATAACGATTTGACGAAGTAACACTTGAATCGGCCACTTCGATGAGTCATTTAAGTAAAGAATAGCGTTTGTATATTGGTTCCAGTAAGCAACTGCATAGAACAGTGAAATGGTGGCAATCGATGGAAGTGATAATGGCAGCATGATTTTAAAGAAAATCTTAATATCGTTACAGCCATCGACTTTTGCAGATTCTTCTAAACTGTCCGGAATTCCTGAGAAGAAGTTCCTCATTATAATTAAGTTAAATGCATTAATGGCGATTGGAAGAATTAATGACCAGTAAGAGTTGATCAATCCCAAGTTTTTTACCACTAGATAGGTAGGAATCATCCCGCCGCTAAACAGCATAGTGAAAACCACTAAGAAGTTAATTAATTTTCTTCCATATAGGTATTTTCGTGAAAGAGCGTAAGCCATAAACGAGGTTAAAACCATACTTACGACTGTTCCGACCACCGTTACGACAATGGAGACTGTCAAACTTTTAAAAATCATCGGGGTTGAAAAGATATACTTATAGGCCCCCAATGAGAAAGTGGTGGGGAACAGGATAAAATCTTTTTGAATTACCTCCTCTGTAGTTGCAAACGAGCTGGCAATTACATTAATAAAGGGAATCAGACAGGCTAGTGAGATCAGTAATAGAATCGCTGCGTTAACAAAGTTAAACACGCGATTCCCAAGTGTTTTGTCGTGCATTTTATAAATCCCTCCATATGATGTTGATTTTTTCTTGATTTCACTATAGCAACGAGCAGATTGGTACGTCTATAATCATTTCTTCACCAACTATAATATGGAAATGACGGAGCAATCATCTGTATCCTCATGCGCATACGCAAAGATACGATGAAAATACTCATTTCCAAAAATACATAATCATTTCTTAAGAAAGGGCTTACATGATGGCAGCTAACAGACAATCTAACCGGATGATTGTAGACGTTATGGTTTTTTTTATATACCTTTGACATGTACTCAAAAAATCACAACAACGAAAAATTCAATGAAGGAGGAATTGTTAGTGAGAGAATCCGCTGCTGTTGCTGAAGATCAGCAAGGGGTCCTGATAGGTATCGATAAGAGCGCGAAAAAAATGGCAAGAAAAAAGACTCTCGCTGGTATGGTAAGAAATAGGTATTTGTACATAATGCTGATACCTGGGATTTTGTTCTTTATTATCTTTAAATATGTGCCAATGGGCGGTATCATCATTTCTTTCCAAGACTATCAGCCGTTTTTGGGGATTGCCGACAGCCCGTGGGTGGGATTAAAACACTTTGAACGGTTATTTACAGAACCAACGTTTTTTATGCTGTTAGGAAATACGCTGCTTCTATTTGCGTTAAACCTATTAATCTTCTTCCCAATTCCGATTATTTTGGCACTTATGTTAAATGAAGTAAGAAGCAAATTCTTTAAAAGTGCCGTACAAACGGTTATTTATATTCCTCACTTTATGAGCTGGGTTATTATCGTTTCAATCTGTTATGTATTTTTAGCCCAAGACGGAGGTGCCATCAATTCATTGATAGCGAGTATGGGCGGAGACAAGGTTCCATTCCTTACAGATGGCACATGGTCCAGAGTCGTTTACATTCTTCAAATCATTTGGAAGGAAATGGGCTGGTCAACCATAATCTATTTAGCTGCTGTGACCGCAGTCGATCCTCAATTATATGAAGCAGCCAAAATGGATGGTGCCAGCCGGATGAAACAAATTTGGCACGTTACTTTGCCTGCGATTCGCCCAATCATCATTATCATGTTGATTCTAAAAATTGGCCATACTTTGGATTTAGGGTTCGAACATGTTTATTTGTTAATCAACTCAATCAATCGTGATATGATGGAAATTTTTGATACCTATGTATATACAGCAGGTATGAAAAATGGCCAGTTGAGTTTCAGTACTGCTGTCGGACTATTTAAAGGGATCGTTGGATTAATCCTAGTAATGGGTTCAAACTGGTTAGCGAAGAAGTTTGGAGAAGAAGGCTTGTATTAATAGGCATATATTTTAGGAGAGGAGGTCCTGGGAGTTATGGATAGGCTGGGAGAACGTCTTAATGAATTGTGCATGTTGGTGCTGAAGCTTTTTTACATTCAAATATTATGGCTCTTATTCACCTTGCTGGGATTTATTTTATTGGGGGCAGGGCCTTCTACTTATGCGATGTTCACGGTGATGCGGCAATGGATCAGAGGAAATACTGACCTACCTATTTTCAAGACATTTCTTCAAGCATACAAAATGGGCTTTAAAGAGTCAGCAGGTTTTGGCATTTTGTATCTGGCGGCCGGAACGATTATATATGTGGACCTTCTATATGTGCACTCCCAATTATTAAGAGGTTTGCTCATTATAATCGGATTTATTTACCTAATCTCACTCACTTATATCTTTCCGATTCTCGTTCATTATGATTGGAAAGGCATCATGCTAAAAATGAAGTGTTCTGTTCTTTTTGGTATTTCACATTTGCAATATACGTTAATTTTATTTGTCGCACTTGCGGCGGTCTATTTTGTGCTCTTAAGGTATCCAGGGACACTGGCTTTTTTTGGAGTCAGTGCTGGCAGCTACATGATTATGTGGATGACTAATCAGGTTTTTAAACGAATTGAACTGCATGCAGCAGCTATAGATGCAAAGGACGAAGAACAGGCCATCAAAGGAGGTGGTGGGGCTTAAACGCCTTCTTTTTGAAAACGTTTTAAATCCTGCTAAAAAAAATAGGCTAGTTAAAAGGGAGAGGTCAAAATGGCACAATACAAAAAGTTTGGAAAAATTTTAGCGGCAGGCACATTGCTTGCTTCTGCATTGGTACTTGGTGCTTGCGGCAAAGAAGATGAGCAAGCCAGCGGTAAAAAAACGGATACGGGGAAGGTCGACTTGCATGCTAAAGCAGATATCAGCTGGAGCCCAATCCTATATGTGGCTACTGCCCCTACTGAAGTAGTAACCCAAAAGATTGAAGAAGCAACCAATACCAACCTTACGTTTAACTGGATTCCAGATGCCACGAAGGATGAACGGATGATCGCGGCTATTGCTTCAGGGGATATGACCGATATTGTTTCATTGCCAACAACATTGACAACTAACTCTTCTGTACGGCAAGCATTAAAATCAGGAGTATTCTGGGAAGTAAGCAAGTATTTGGATGACTATCCAAACTTGAAAAAAATCTCTGAAGACCGCCGTGAAGCAGCATCCATTGAGGGAAATTTATATGGTGTTCCATTCCAAAAAGATTTTGCGCGCGGAGGTTTGTTGATTCGGAAAGACTGGCTGGATAACCTTGGCCTAAAGGTACCTACTAATCTAGATGAATTATATGAAGTTGCTAAAGCTTTTACAGAGGATGACCCGGATGGAAACGGTAAGGATGATACTTTCGGATGGAGCGACCGGAATGAGTTAAGATATGGAAGCTTCAAAACACTTGCCTCGTATTTTGGTGTACCGAATGGATGGGCAGTGGATAAAAACGGCAAGTTTACTCCTGAACATGAAACCAAAGAATATAAAGAAACGATGGATTATTCCAGAAAGCTTTATAAAAATGGCTATTTAGATAAAGACTTTGCCGTAACTTCTAAAGATGACCAGCTGCAAAAATTTGCTCAAGGAAAAGCCGGTATTTATGCAGGTCTAATCAGCATTACTCAGCTAAAAAATATGGCTTCTGGAATCAATAATAAAATTGAAATTGTACCGCAAAATAAAATTGCGGGACCAGATGGCGAATACCGTATTTGGTCGGAAGGCAACGGTGTCAACGGCTTGTTAGCATTCCCTAAATCAGCCGTTAAAACAGAAGCTGAGTTAAAGCGGGTACTTCAATTTGTCAACGACATGATGAATGAAGATGTCTTCATGCTGATGACTGGCGGCATTAAGGAAACGCATTATACAATCGATGAAAATGGTGCTTACAAAATCCTGGACAATCCATTATGGCAGAAGGATGTTCAAGGCTTCTCCGGTTCAAGACCAAGTGAAATTACGTATAAATTAAAAGATGCTGACCCTGATAAACAATTAGTTAACGATATGATCTCAGAAAATGACGAAATCTCTATCATGGATCCAACGGTTCCACTTGAGTCCGCAACCGCCACTGAACGCGGCACAGAGCTTCAAAAAATCATCATTGACGCCACAATCAAGTACATCATGGGTGAAATTGATGAAAAAGGCTTTGACGCTGAGGTGAAGAAATGGAAAGAATCCGGCGGAGACCAAATGAAGAAGGAATACGAAGAAGCATATAAAAAAGCAAATAAAAAATAATTTCTAGGTTAATGGATGGTCCTTTCTTTTTGTACTCTTAAACTTAAGATTGAGAAGGAAGGACTATTCATTTCTACTGAAAAAAGATAACAATGAACATGCTGATTCTTTTAAAACCATATTTGCCAAAGGATTGGGTCATTATGTTTATTTTTATCTATTGCAGGATGAAATAGGGTAAAAAGCGATGAAATCGTTTACTATTAAATTATAGAAACAACAGGGAGGAATAGAAATGGAAGTAACCGCGGCATCTAGTATCTACGATATTCGTGATTTTGGAGGAGCAGGGGACGGAACCACTTTGAATACAAAGGCAATTTTGAAAGCGGTTGAAGCCTGTTCGGGAGCCGGCGGGGGAACCGTTTATGTCCCGGCAGGCGTCTTCTTGACCGGGGCAGTCATTTTAAAAAGCAATGTCAATTTGTATGTGGAAGCAGGTGCCACCCTGCTGTTTAGTAACGATGTGAACGAATATCCTGTCGTTGATTCCCGCTGGGAGGGTGTAAAAAGACAAGTGTATGCCTCCTGCATTTATGCAGAAAATGCAGAAAATATCTCCGTAACCGGCCGCGGCACTTTGGATGGAAATGGAAAGTTTTGGTGGGAACTTTTCCGAAGAAAGGAAAATGAATATCCAAGACCAAAGCTGGTCAGCTTCGACCACTGCAGCCATGTGCTGATTTCTGGGGTTAAGATGATTCATTCGCCAAGCTGGACTGTTAATCCCATTTGCTGTGAAGATGTCACGGTTCATAATATTAGCATCGTAAACCCAGCTAATTCGCCAAATACGGATGGAATTGACCCTGAATCATGCCGGAATGTCCGTATTTCCGATTGTCATATTGATGTAGGGGACGATTGCATTGCCATTAAAGCTGGCACGGAGGATACGGCAGAACGGGTTCCATGTGAAAATATCACGATTGCCAATTGTACGATGATTCACGGCCATGGCGGTGTAGTTCTCGGCAGTGAAATGAGCGGAGATATACGCAATGTCACAGTAAGCAATTGCGTATTTGAGGGAACCGACCGGGGCATCCGTTTAAAATCCAGACGCGGCCGCGGCGGCGTGGTAGAGGATGTTCGGGTGAACAATATTGTGATGAAAGGCGTTATCTGTCCATTTATCGCCAACCTTTACTATTTCTGCGGACCGCGGGGGAATGATAAATATGTATGGGATAAGAATCCATATCCAATCACAGAAGAAACCCCTGCGTTTAGACGGATTCATTTTTCCAATATTACCGCCCGTGAAGTAAGTGCGGCTGCCGGATTCTTATATGGTTTGGCTGAAATGTATGTCGAGGACATTACGTTTGATCAAGTCTCGGTTGCAATGGCAGAGGATGCCGAACCCGGCATGCCGGCCATGATGGCAGAGCTTGAACCAATGAAGCAGCGAGGGTTCTTCTGCTCCAATGTCAGGGATATCCGGTTTAATCAGGTAACGGTATCTAATCATGAAGGCCCAGCCTTCTATGTGGAAAATGGAGAGGATATCGAAGTGACGGGCTGCCGTACGAAACATCCGCGTACAAATGATCCAATGGTTGTGTTAAAAAATGCCACCGTTTCACAGTAATAGGTGTTAGAGGAGAAAAAACAATGGAATCCCAAAAAACGAATCGCCAGAAACTATTTTCATTGCTGGGGGATTTGCCTAGTGATGGTAGCCTTATAGCGACGACAACAATTGATGAAATAGATAAAGGACCGTATATACTGGAAGTCTTTGAAATGGAACCATACGAGAATGAACGGATCCCGGCATATTTTGCCCGTCCGAAGATCATGAACGGCAAGCTGCCGGTTGTATTATTCAACCATTCACACGGGGGGCAGTATCATGTAGGCAAAACAGAACTGATTCAAAGCAGTGCCTATCTCCAGCCAATTTCCTATGCTGAGCAGCTGACTTCTATGGGGTATGGGGTTTTATGTATTGATATGCTGGGTTTTGGTGAAAGACGCGGCAAAGCAGAAAGTGAAATTTTTAAAGAACTGCTTTGGAAAGGGCAGGTCATGTGGGGCAGGATGATTTTTGATAACATCCGTTCTCTCGATTATTTAGAAACAAGGGAAGACGTCGATACATCGAGAATTGCCACACTGGGCATGTCGATGGGCGGGCTGATGGCATGGTGGCTTGCCGCTCTTGATGAACGTGTGAAGGTTTGCATTGACATTGCGGCCCAAGTGGATGCGGAAACATTGGTGGCCAATCGCGGCTTGGACCACCATGGCTTTTATTCCTATGTCCCAGGACTATTAAAATATTTTCGCACCTCTGAGATTCAGAGTCTTATAGTACCCCGCCATCATTTAAGTGCGGCAGGAAACCATGACCGGCTCACGCCTTCCGCCGGTCTGGAAATTATTGATGAGGAATTGAGTACCGCTTATGCACAAGCTGGGTTTCCAGAACGCTGGAAGTTGGTCCGCTATAACTGCGGGCATATAGAAACTTCCGGGATGAGGGCCAAGGTTTGCCAGTTTCTTCAAAAAAATTTATAGGGTGATAGACATGATTGTTGCGCAAGATGGAACAGGTCAATTTACAACTATTCAAGAAGCGATTGACAGCATTTCAAAGGATAACACCAGCCGAGTGGCCATTTATATTAAGGGTGGTGTGTACAAAGAGAAATTGGACATCAATAAACCATTTGTTTCTCTGATTGGCACACATCGGGATCAAGTGAAACTAACCTTTGATGATTATGCCAAAAAACGGCTGGACAATGGAGAAAAAATGGGGACATTTGGTTCTTACTCCTGCATTGTGACAGGCGATGCATTTTTTGCAAAAAATATCACATTTGAAAATAGTGCCGGAAAAGGCAGTGTCGTCGGGCAGGCAGTTGCCATGTATGTGGATGCCGATCAAGCTGAGTTTCACGATTGTTCCTTCTTGGCCAGCCAGGATACATTGTTTACGGCACCGCTGCCGCCAAAGCCAATTGAAGGTGACAAGTTTGGCGGACCGCGCGAAGGGCTTGAAAAGCGGTCATGCCGAAGTTATTTTAAAAACTGCTACCTGGAAGGCGATGTTGATTTTATTTTTGGATCCGCCACAACAGTTTTTGATAATTGTGAGATTCATAGCTTGGATTTGAATCAGGATGTCAACGGCTATATTACAGCGGCTTCTACACCGCTTGGGCAAGAGTATGGCTATGTCTTTTTCAATTGTACATTATCCAGCAGGGCTGCTGCACAAACTGTGTATTTGGGCAGGCCATGGCGGGATTACGCGAAAACGGTGTTTATCGATTGCTGGATGGGCGGGCATATCAAAGAAGAGGGCTGGCATAATTGGGATAAGCCGCATGCGGAACAAACGCTCTTTTATGCAGAATACAACAGCAGGGGGCCTGGGGGGCGTTTGGGCAGACGTGTTCCCTGGGCAAAGGTCTTAACAGAGGAACAAGTAGCCGGGTACACACTTGAAAATATCTTTGGCTCGCTTAAGGGCTGGCCGACATTGGGCGGCAGTGAAACAAAGCCGCTAAGGGTCTTTTTAGCCGGTGATTCCACGGTGGAAGATGTAAAACCTGAGCAGGGGATGAAAAAAGGCTGGGGACAGCACATCCCGCCATTTTTTACCGATGACGTCCAAATTATAAATAATGCTGCAGGTGGACGCAGCACTAAAAGCTTCATTGATGAAGGACGGCTGGCAGAGATTCTGGATGAAATCAAGGCGGGCGAATTTCTGTTTATCCAATTCGGCCACAACGATCAAAAAATAGAGGATGAATCCCGAGGTACTGACCCTTACACGACATTCCAAGAATATTTGACCCAATATATTGAAGGGGCGCGGACGAAAGGGGCGGTCCCGATTCTTATTACATCGGTGAATCGCCGGACATTTGCTGATGACGGGAAATTGATCAATTCCCTGGGAGATTATCCAGAGGCAGTACGCCAGCTGGCAGCCGCACTGGAAGTTCCCTTGATTGATCTATTTGAAAAGTCAAAAGCCCTTTATGAACAGGTTGGCAGAGAGGAAGCGAAGAAGTTTTTCGCCTGGTATGAAGAAGTGCCTGAAACACGCGGCCCGAAAGTGGATGATACACATTTTAGTGCTTACGGGGCTACCAAGATTGCTGAACTAGTCATTGAGGGGATTAAGGAGCTTGGCCTGCCGATAAGTGATTATTTAATCGAAAAGAAATTTTAATATGTCAGCATTCAGTGGGGAACAAGATTCCCCGCTGATTTTTCTATGACTAAATCATATAGAAATGAGAGGATATACCCCATGTCTGATCAGGAGAGCAGAACCGAAACTTACGAAGCTGATTTTGTTTGGCAAAGTATCACCTTTGGACAATCAACCGATTTAAATTATGCAGCCAAGATTGTGCCTGAAAAAGTAGGGATCAACTATGCGTCACCAGAGTACCCCGGCACGATTGATGGAAAAATTACTTTGGAAAGCAGGGGCGGAAAGCTGGCTCCTGGTCATGATGGATTGACCTTTTATTATACAAGGTTAAACCCTGGACTTCATAATTTTGTGTTAGAAGCCGATTTAACGATTGAACAATTTGGCCCAGAAAATGGAGCCGGACCGAACCGGCAGGAAAGTGCGGGAATTATGGTAAGAGATACTATTGGAGCTCCGCGCCAGGACCCGATGATCTTAGGCTATGAGGAAGTCCCGGCTGCTTCCAACATGTTTGCTGCAGGGATGATGCGGCATGGGGTTTGCCCCTTGTACCGGACAGGAGTCGTTCATCCTTGGGGAAACGTCGGCAGCGTGTTAATCGATGCACCGTTCACAGATGCTCCCGAATATCATGTTCCTTGCGGGGTTCCTTTCAAGGCAAGGTTAGAGAGAACCGATACCGAATTTATTATGTCGGTCAGGTTTACACATTTGCGGGAGGAAAAAACCTTCGAGCATCGAGTTAGAGGAGCGGACAGTGTCCAAGTCTTGGACCCGGACAATATGTATGTCGGTTTTTATGCTGCAAGGAATGCCAAAATGACGGTGGAGAATGCTCAATTAACGATAAGTAAAGCTGATACGGTTCCTTCTCCCCCTGCAGAACCTGCAGCAGCAGCCCCGAGATTTACGATTGTTTCGGCTCCAGCGTCGGGTTCGGAGAATTATGATATTAAAGTACTGGCGAATTTTGACGGTACCGTCCATCTGCTCAAAGACGGTATGGAGGTGCTGAGCGGGGCTGCCATTCAAAAGAATGCGGTTTTTATATGCAGTACTTTATTGGAGAGGGAAATCACTGATTTTAAAATTAGCTGCACTCCAGAAAATCATTCAGCGGCAGAGCCTATTGTGCAACAGATTGCGGTCAAAAAGAGGATCTTTCTGAATCGGGAAAGCTTGTTTGTTTCACCTAAAGGGACCAGCTCAGGTCAAGGGACTATGGACGATCCGCTTGATATAGAGACGGCGGTGCAATATGTTCTTCCTGGCGGTATCATTAATCTGCTTCCAGGGACCTATTTGCCTCCTCAGATGATTAATATTAGGAAGGAATATAGCGGGACAGCGGAGCATATGAAAACATTGCTGGCCTATGAAAACGGTAAAGTGATCATTGATGGGCAGGAAAGTCTGGCTAATGTGCTGCAATTGAATGGCGACTATTGGAGGATAAAAGGTATCGAACTCACGAGGGCAGCCAGAAGCGGGATGAGAATGAGCGGCCATCACAATATTGTGGAGCAAATGGTATTCAGCTATAACGGCGATACTGGATTCATCCTTAGCGGTGCCGGCACGGCTCCTGAATGTTGGCCGGAATATAATTTAATCCTGAACTGTGAATCTCATGATAATCGTGATGCCACCGATGATAATGCAGATGGTTTTGCGGCTAAACTCGGTGTCGGAGCGGGCAATATCTTTAGAGGGAATATTTCGCATCATAATATTGATGATGGCTGGGATTTATTTAACAGGGCCAATGAAGGTCCAAATTGGCCGATTACATTAGAAGGCAATATTTCTTATTCGAATGGGAAACTCAGTGATGGTTATCGAAAGGATGGGAACTCCGGCAGCGGCTTTAAGCTTGGCGGAGAAGGTCTGCCCGTTGACCATGTTGTCCGAGGTAATATTGCCTTCGATAATAACTTGGATGGTTTTACCGACAACTTTAATCCGGGTAAACTCCTGCTGGAGGATAATATTGCTTTGAATAATAAAAGATGTAATTTTATTTTTAGAAAGAGTCCTTATTTTAAACCGGAGGAGCAGTCAGTGTTTAAAAATAATCTGTCGGTCCGAACTGAAGCGGGTGATCTGGAGGATTATGTTACTGGAAACGCAGATGAAACCAATTATTTTTGGGATGGACAAAAGACGGTTAATAGTTTGGGAGAAACGATAAATTTACAGGAGTTTCTCAGCATGGATTGGCCTGAGAAGTTTAACCGCGATGACATGGGGAACCTCCTTCTGGGTGATTTTTTGGCTCGTAGAATGAGATATTAGACTAGAACTGATTTATAAATAGGGGACGATCCTGAAAGGGAGTCCCCTGTTTTCTTTATAGGACCTTTTCGATTTCAGGTACAAGCTTTTCGGGCTCAGTTGTCGGGGCAAATCTTCCTGTCACATTGCCGTTCCGGTCGACTAGGAATTTGGTGAAGTTCCATTTGATATTTTTCGATAGAACCCCTTTTTTCTCTTCTTTTAAAAATTTGAAGAGCGGATCGGCGTTGTCGCCATTGACATCAATTTTGGCAAACATCGGGAACGTGACTCCGTAATTCAATTGGCAAAACTCAGTAGTTTCCTCAATGTTCTCGAATTCTTGGTTATTAAATTGGCTGCAAGGAAAACCAAGTACCTCTAAGCCTTGCTCATGATACTTCTCATACAACTTCTGCAAACCTTTAAATTGTGGCGTAAAACCACATTTGCTCGCCGTATTCACAATCAACAAAGGCTTGCCCTCATAATCACTTAAAGACCTCTCAGACCCATCAGGCAGCCTAACCGTGAAATCATAAACCCTCGTCATCAAAAAAACCTCCCCCAAAACAAAAAATAACTTCCAAATAATACAACCATATTATACCAAACTCTTCACCACTTTACCTCGCCGGGGGACAGTCCCCCACCTCATTAATGCGTTACTCTGATGGGGGACAGTCCCCAATCACCCTGTTTTTGAATATGAATTAATGAGGGGATTTTTGTTGATTCCTAAGTCGTGTCAGTGGAGGGGAAGCTTTGAAGTTTGAATATGATTATACGTTTGGATTGCCCCGGAAAATTGTGTGGAAGTATTTAAAGGATGAAGGGATCCTAAAAAAATCGATTCCCAATTGCAGGTCATTTGTTGAAACATCAAAAGGTTTGTATCATGGAAGGATTGACATTAAGCTGGGGCCAATCCAAGACCAGTTTGATATTTCCATTAAACGCCAAGTGGAGAAATCACCATCCTTGTACCGGCTGTTTGTAAAAGGAAAAGGGAGCCTTGGAGAAGTAAATGCCCATGCCAACATACTGCTAAAGGAAGCACAGCAGGGAACTAGCCTAAACTGCAAGATCGAAGGGCAGCTGAGCGGCGCTCTTTCTCTCGCAGAGCATCATCTCACACGAGGAATCTCTAACAAAAGCCTGGAAACCTTCTTTCAAGCCGTTGAAAAAGAAATCAAAAAAAGCCTTTATTACATGAAGAGGCGGTAATGGGAGCTCGAATTTTGAAAATAAGACTGAACGCGCCGTTTAAGGTTTTTTGCTTTTCCCACATAGATAACGCCTCCGCTTGAATCCTTCATAAGGTAAACGCCAGGGGTAGAAGGAAGGTGCTTGACCTTGTCTTTTAGCAGCAAAACTACCCAAGCCTCCTTTCAATATAAATCTGCGATATATCCCTATTTTAACAGTAATGGGGTCAGTCCCCCAGTGCTTTAAAGCACCGGGGGACTGACCCCCATCGGATTTTTGGTATATAATGAAAGGCGTAATGACTAATCCATTTATTGGTAGGTTCATAAGATGTTATGGAAAGAGGTGATATTCTTTGTTGAAATTAGGCCTGAAGTGTTCTTGCCAGCCGGAGCAGCTTAATGATCGATTAAAATATAGTCCGGATATAGTCGAACTGCATTTGTATGAGGATGATTTGTTTGGCGCTAAACGGCAGCAGCTTGAAAATACCATCTCGATGCTGACAAAAAAGGGGATCCAAGTTTTTTTGCATCATCCCACAAAATACCATGGAAGCTATTTGAATATCAACCATGAGCGGGAAGAGGATTATCTTTTCTATCATTTAACATCGAGAATACTTGCAGAGATTTGCTTAACCTATTCCATCAAATGCGTGATTCATCCTCATTACATAGTAACGGATGCCAGTGCGGTCAATAAAGAAAATACAGATAAGATTGTTAAAGAGATTCAAAAGATCATTTCTTACACTGGAGATGTTTTCTTATGGGAAAACTCCATCAATGGTGTGTTTACTGCTCAAAATCCAAACTGGTATGATGATGTAGTTAAACCGCTAAATTTGCCTTTGGCCTATGACATCAGCCATGCGTTTATCTCGTTTAAAGGGGATAATGACCTTTTGATAAAACAGATTATACAATTAGATTCCCATATACAATATTTTCATGTGGTTGACAGTGAGGGAAAAAGGCATGATGGTCTGCCCTTAGGGGAGGGAAGCATTGATTGGAAACCGATTATTCCCTATCTGTTAACCCGGCCGTATATATATGAGATTGTCTTGAAGGACAGAACCGATGCGAGCGAGATGGTGGAAAGCCATAACTATTTACTAGGTTTCATGAGCTAAAACTTATAAAAAAGGCAACAGCCCCCGCTGTTGCCTTGAAATTTTTGTAAGGTGAACATGAGAAAACAAGTAGATATAGTTATTTAATCAACATTGGACCAACCAGTGAATCCGGATTCCGTCCAAGTCCCAAAAGACATAGTTTGGGATACCCAATGCTTCCAAATTCTACGAAAATATCTTTTAATACTTTAAAATCAGGATCATTTTTCAGACACTGTAACTCCATTTTATATAAGCGAAGTACAGACCCATAGACAAACTCAGGAGTGCACCCCCTTGAATCTTCATCCATCAGCAGGCAGCCCATATACTGATATTTAAGATGCAGGGCCCGCGTAAGATTAACCACATCCAAAAACTTCTCAAAAAGCTCGGGATATTCTTTTTTTACATCGTTCAGGACATCCTTGGCAGCATTTAACTCAACAATACTCGATAAAGCAATCATACAGCTTCCCTCCTTTAAAATTCCCAAGGCTTATCCAACGAGATAAAGGCTTTCCTTTTTGTTTTTTTGAATAATCTAAAAAGGGATTTTCTTCTAAAAGTGTATGCCTTCCTATCTGTAAAGTAAAATGGTTTTATTTTATTTCAACTATAGACAATATCTATGTAAGCATTTTCAGTTGATAGCTGCAAAAACACAGCTTCTGTCAAACTAGTCTAACTAACTCATTTCTTGTAAAATTAATCCATTCTTTTGCTGCATAAGAAAGGTACTGGTCTTTATTCCAAACAACGGCCAGCTTCCAAGAAATAGAAGGGTTTGCCACTTTCACTGATTTCACCTTTTCATTTAACTGGCGGCAAATGCTTTCAGGCAATAGAGCAATGCCGAGCTTGCTGGCCACCATATCAACAATAAACGACTGCTGTCTGCTTTCAGAGACCACCTTCGGAAAAAAACCGGCCGTATTGCAGGAGAGAATAATCCGATCATTAAGAACAAAATCTTTATTAAATAAAATAAATAATTCATCCGCCAACTCGCTTACATTCACCAGTTCTCTTTTAGCAAAAGGGTGTGAAGCAGGCAGAACAAGTTTAAGATCTTCCTCCAAAATAGAGAACGAATCAAAAATCTCATGCTTGGTTGGCAGCACCACCACCCCAGCATCCAGAAGATTGGTTTCCACAGCCTCCTCAATTTTTTTTGAACCGTTCTCCACAAGCTGAAAAGTGACGCCAGGATACTTTTCATGGAATTTGCCAACAATCTCGAGGAAATGATGGGCATCAAAGATGGGCGGCAGTCCAATCCGGATATGGCCCTTTTTTAGTTCAGACAAATTTTCCAGCTCTGTATTTAAATTTTTCATCGCACGGTCAATTAATGCTGCCTGCTCGGCTATAACCCGTCCGGCATCTGTCAATAACAGTTGTTTTCGGGAACGGTAAAAAAGCTCAACGCCTAATTCCTGTTCGAGGTTTTTGATCATTTTGCTAATAGTTGGCTGAGTGATATATAAATGATTGGCCGCAAGCGAAAAACTATTATATTTAGCCACTTCCAGAAAATATTGCAAATGTTTAATATCCAATAACTCCACCTGCTTTTTGCAGTATTTACCAATGAGTTTATTGTAACATAATTTTTATAAAAATCTAAAAATATAAAATAATTAGATGCAAGGGGATTGACAATAGCAGATGAAATGCCATTTTTATGCAACTAAATAAAGTAATTGTCTTTTAAAATATTATAGTGTTATAATGTAGTAGCATGATAATATGGTAACGTACTAAAGCGAAATCCAAAACACAAATAAAGGGTGGTTTTTTAATATGAAACGTTTAGCAGCTATGCTTCTAGTAATTGCCGCGCTATTCACTGTTCTTACAGCCTGCTCTAGCAATACATCAGAAGCGAAGGAAAAAGAGAATACGTTGGTGATTGGAATTGACGATACATTCGCTCCAATGGGATTCCGAGATGAAAATAACAAAATCGTAGGTTTTGATATTGATTATGCCAAAGCTGCCGCAAAAAAAATGGGCATGGATGTAAAAATTCAGCCGATTGATTGGAAGACAAAAGAATCTGAACTAAGCAGCGGCCGGATTGACTTAATTTGGAATGGCTATACTATTACAGATGAACGAAAACAAAAGGTTCTTTTCACTAAACCTTATTTAAAAAATGCACAAGTTGTCGTCACTAAGACGGATTCAAACATAACGAAGCTGTCTGATCTCGAAGGCAAAGTGGTAGGACTTCAATCGCAATCCTCTGCCGCAGATGCTTTGAATGCCAGTCCGATTAAATCCAAGGTGAAAGAAGTAACCGAGTTCGGTGATAACGTAATGGCCTTGAACGACTTAAAGAGCGGACGCATAGATGCCGTTGTCATTGACGAAGTCGTGATCGATTACTATATGACAAAAGAAAAAGATACCTTTAAAGTCCTTGATGAATCACTTGCTCCTGAGGAATATGGTGTTGGAGTGAAAAAAGGAAACGAAGAGTTACTGAACAAGCTGCAAAAAGCATTGGACGAAATGAATGAAGACGGCACTGCAGCTGATATCTCAACAAAATGGTTTGGGGAAGACAAAGTTTTAAAATAATGAATATAGAGCAAAACAGGATTTCCAAAGGGAAGCCTGTTTTGTTTTTGGAGGATTTCTTCTATGTCGTTTGATTATTTTGTATCCATTTTGATGCCGATGCTGGAAGGGGCACAAATGACGATTCTGTTGTTTTTTATTGCCATTGTTGTCTCGATTCCGCTTGGCTTTTTGCTGACGCTGGCAGTAAGGAGCCGGTTCAAGCCGCTTTCCTGGCTGGCACAGGCTTATATCTATGTTTTGCGCGGGACACCGCTTTTGCTTCAGTTATTATTTATCTGTTTTGGTTTACCGATGATTCCAGGCATTGGGGAGTATTTGGTGCTGGATCGGTTCGTGGCAGCTTGTTTGGGCTTTATCCTTAATTATGCTGCCTATTTTGCAGAAATTTTCCGCGGTGGTCTTTTAGCTATTGAGAAAGGGCAATATGAAGCTGCCCAAGTACTGGGTTTTAATAGATGGCAGACAACAACACGGATCATCTTGCCGCAAATGTTTCGGATTGCGCTTCCGGCCGTGGCTAATGAATCGGTGACATTGGTTAAAGACACGGCATTGCTTTACGCTGTAGCCGTTCCAGAATTGCTTCACTATGCCGAGACGGCAGTCAACCGGGATTTTTCCATTTTCCCATTTGTCGTGGCAGGCGTAATTTATCTGCTAATGACGCTGATTTTAACGCTTGTTTTTAAATGGATCGAACGGAAAGTTACGTTTGAATAGGGAAGGGGTGGCAGCATGGCCATTATGGAAGTTTCTAATTTAAAAAAGTCTTATGGCAATCTGGATGTCTTAAAACAGATTACCTTTGATGTGGATAAAAATGATGTAGTCGCTGTTATTGGCCCCTCCGGTTCTGGTAAGAGCACCATGCTTCGCAGCTTGGTTCATCTGGAAAAAATTGATGGCGGAAGCATCCGGATTGGGGAGGATTACCTTGTAAAGGATGGGGCATACGCAAAGCCGCAGGAGGTCAAACAGATTACTGCGAAGATGGGCATGGTGTTCCAGCATTTCAATTTGTTTCCCCATTTGACGGTTAGGGAGAATCTAGAATTGGCGCCAAGAATGGTGAAGAAAGAGTCTGCTGCTGAAATCAGTCAGCGCAGCACGGAGCTTCTTGAAAAAATTGGTTTGACAGACCGGGCGGGTGCGTATCCTGCTAATTTATCAGGAGGCCAAAAGCAGCGTGTGGCGATTGCCCGGGCGTTGATGATGAATCCGGATATCCTGCTGTTTGATGAGCCGACTTCGGCACTGGATCCTGAGTTAACGGGTGAGGTGCTCCAAGTAATGAAGTCGCTGGCAGAAGAACATATGACCATGATTGTCGTCACCCATGAGATGGGTTTTGCCAAGGAAGTGGCGAACCGGGTCATCTTTATGGATAATGGGGAGATCATTGAATCCGGCCATCCGTCCGAGGTGCTGTCAAATCCGCAGCATGACCGAACGAAAGCATTTTTAAACCGAAGCTTGAAATAATCGTTTTTATAGAGCCTTCCTCTTAAGGGCTCTCTTTTTTTTACTCATGGTACGAGTCTTGGCCTGACCTAGAGCTGAAAAAAAAAAAGGGAGTCACGCAAAAGAATCGATTACAAAGCCAGTCAGCCAAGAACCACCCTCAAAGGTAAATAGGAGCAGCCCTAATGGGATATGATTGATTATTCATTCATTTTGCGTTAATCTTATTTTGTGAATATTTAGAAAAAATAGGATGAAACAAAAGGAAACGAGGTGGGAGCGATCACATGTTAAAGGTAGAAGAAAATCAAGGCGTGACATGTTTAGAGGGGAACGTGGTTAGTTCTGGCATCAAACTAGGCACAGTGTATGCTTTTTTAGTGGACGGCATGCTCGTCGATACCGGACCCCAAATCATTGAATCAGAATTCACTTCTTATTTGCTAGAACAATCCTTTGAGCTTGTAACCTTAACCCATAGCCATGAAGACCACTCGGGAAATGCTCCATGGATTCAGAAAACTAAACAGGTGCCCATCTATATTCACCCGTTAGGAGTAGAGATTTGCGCACAAGCGTCTCCCTATCCTAAATATCGCCAACTGACCTGGGGAGTACGCGAGAAATTTCGGGCCATCCCCCTTGGCGAGACCATCCAAACCCAGACAAGGCAATGGAGAGTTATCTATACCCCTGGCCACGCCGAAGACCATGTGTCCCTGCTGGACGAGGGCACAGGCAGGCTATTTTCCGGTGACTTATTCGTAACCCCCAGGACAAAAGTGATCATGGATAGTGAATCCATTCCCGTCATCATGAACTCTATCCGGACACTGCTTAAATATGGTTTTGAATCCATGTTCTGCTGCCATGCCGGATACATTCCAAATGGCAAAGAAATGTTAATCAAGAAACTCGAATATCTGGAAAATCTTTATGGAGAAGTTGAAAATTTATACAAGAAGGGCCTCTCTATTGAAGAAATCAAACACAAACTATTTCCTAAGGATTACCCTATTATTCGTTTTTCCTCTGGGGAATGGGACTCTCTACATATCATTTCATCCATCGCAGCCCATTTCGAACTAGAAAAAGACAAATCATGTTCATTTCCAGAAACTCTCTAGTAACATAATAGGTTGAAAGAATATTTGTTTGATATAATATGTAGGGATGAAAATAAAAAACTGGAGTGACTACCTATGCAACTTACAAACGCAGAAATCTTTAATACACAGCCGGAAAATTCAACATTTAATGTGCTTTTAACCTTCACTAATAATGGCAAGGCCATGTTAAACTGCCGTGTGGAGGGAGAAAAGGTAACTGCCTACAATATCGGAACCATGGGCGGTACTTGTCCTTGCTGCTTAAAGCCAACATGTTCCAGCCTATATGCCAAGCGCAATGAACTGTTGATCCAGGCTCAAGCATTTATCGATATTCCAACAAAGGAATTGCAAACAGTAAGATAGTGATTACACATAGAGTCTGATTTAGTACAAGATTCATCCGAATACACTTAAGTAACCTGATTTCCCGTCTGAAATATGGCTGTGAGAAGTCAGGTTATTTTTTTGCATCAAAAATGGAGCAAGCTTCGAAATGTTCGAGTCGAATGGAGAACGGTTTATCCCAATACACTCCATTGGTTCCAGGCTGGACCTGAAGGAGCTGCGGTATCGGAATTTTCTGCGAGAAGCACTGATGAAATCGTAGTTTCACGGATCCAAGAATTAAGCGGATTCCTGATAAGAATAATGTCCATATTGTAAGGCTGGCTTAAAGGGTATCACGATGATGCACTTTTAAGTCAGTTTTTTTGCTTAAGAACTTTCATATATAAAAAGAATGAATTGTACCTTTCTTCTCCCCTGATGTCATCTTGGCGCCAAAACTAGGGTGGTTAACCAGTATTTTGTCCTCATGAACATTGACTTTGTTACGATAACCTATCATATTTGCTTCGCGGTCACTGAATACCTTAGTTATTATAAGAACAATAAAAATAGACCCAATATATTATTTTGCATTATTCGAATATTGAATGATTATCATTTGAAGTATTCGTTTTAGTGGAGTAAAGTTTTAGTGGGTTATCAATACGAAAGAAGGTTTTACTTTGGATAAACTGCAGCAAGGAACACCGGCCTTTCGAAAGGCGAATTTTGCCTTGTTTGCCGGGGGATTCATCACATTTTCGATCCTTTACGACGTACAGCCTTTGATGCCGATTTTTTCAAAAGAATTTCATGTATCAGCCGCAGCAGGAAGCCTTACCTTGTCGGTTACCACCTTCACGCTCGCTGTTTCGATGCTGATCACCAGCTCGTTATCGGAAGCATGGGGACGAAAAATCATCATGGCGGCTTCCTTGCTGTTATCGTCACTCATTGTGATTTTTACAGCGTTTAGCCCTAGCTTTGGGTCATTATTAGGATTTCGCGTCCTCCAAGGGATTGTCCTTGCCGGACTGCCAGCCATTGCAATGGCTTATCTGGGAGAAGAGGTCGACCCCAAAAGCCTGGGGGTGGCAATGGGCATTTACATAAGCGGGAATTCAATAGGCGGGATGGCCGGAAGAATCATAACGGGAACCGTTACAGACTTCTTTTCTTGGCGGATTGCGATGGGCAGCATCGGCTTAATCAGTCTTATATTGAGCATGTGGTTTTGGCGGCATTTGCCGAATTCCAAGCATTTTGCGCCGCAGCCGTTAAAATTAAAACAACTATTCGCCTCCTTGTTTCGCCATCTAAAGGACCCGGCACTGCTTTGTTTATACGGAATCGCGTTTATATTAATGGGAAGCTTTGTCACTTTGTATAACTATATCGGTTTCCAGCTCTTGGAACCTCCCTATAACTTGAGCCAAACGATCGTCGGCTGGATCTTTCTTGTCTACTTAACGGGAACGTTCAGCTCCACTTGGATGGGGCAGCTATCGGACCGGCTCGGCCGAAAAAAAGTATTATCGATGGGTTTGGTGCTGATGATCAGCGGCGCAGCCATTACACTTGCTGCGCCGCTGCTTTTGAAAATTGCCGGAATTGCCTTATTTACTTTCGGTTTCTTCGGCTCGCATTCGATTGCTTCGAGCTGGGTGGGCAGGAGAGCGATATCGGAAAAGGCCCAAGCCTCTTCGCTCTATTTATTCTTTTACTATAGCGGTTCAAGTCTGGCCGGTACGACTGGCGGATTTTTCTGGACCCATTTTGAGTGGGAAGGGGTTATCGGCTTCATTGTTTGTTTGCTTCTATTCGCTTTTCCGCTGACGCTCAAGCTGTCTTCCATACCGGCTAAAGTGGTGCAGACTAGATAATTCTACTTGAAACATTCGAACAATGTGATGAAAAAAGAGATTTTTTAGTAGAATCGGCGATAAACAGATTAAAAGATTAATGAATCGAATAGTAGGCGTCAGGTACCTGTCCTTTTGACGGCAGGAGACGACACCTTTTCTTTTTTGCATTAAAAGGTTGATTCAGTTACATTAGTAGGTATGAAATTTCTGGGCAAAACCGCATCTGACAGCGGTTCGTTATGGCCAGTTTTGAGGTGAATGATATGCAGCTCCCAGAGCAATTTTTACTAAAAATGAAAGACCTATTAAAAGAGGATTTCGATGATTTTATTCATAGCTATGAGGATAACCGGGCTCAAGGCCTTCGGGTAAATACCTTGAAGATTGGACTTGAGGAGTTTCAAAACATCAGCCCATTTACATTGAAAAAAATTCCTTGGGTAAAAGAAGGATTTTATTACGGGTTGGAGGAACGTCCCGGGAAGCATCCTTATCATGATGCCGGATTGTATTATATTCAGGAGCCGAGTGCGATGGCCGCGGCCGAAATGGTCGATCCCAAACCTGGAGAACGGGTTCTCGACTTGTGCGCAGCGCCTGGAGGGAAAACGACGCATATCGCGGAAAAAATGGAGCAGCAAGGGTTCCTGCTGACCAATGAAATCCATCCGGCGAGGGCCAAAATCCTTTCGCAAAATGTCGAGCGGATGGGCATTACCAATGCTGTGGTGACAAACGAAACGCCTGCCCGGCTCGCCCAGCGATTTCCCGCCTATTTTGACCGGATCATGGTTGATGCCCCATGCTCAGGAGAAGGAATGTTCCGCAAAGACCCTGAAGCTTGTGCGGAGTGGAGCCCGAAGAATGTAGAAATCTGTTCTATGCGGCAGCTGGACATCCTGGACTCGGCTGCTGTCATGCTCCGCCCAGGCGGACGGCTGGTTTACTCTACCTGCACCTTTTCTCCTGAGGAAAATGAAGGGACCATCAGCCAGTTTTTGAAGCAGAACCCGCATTTTGAAATCGAGCATGTTCAGGTATATGAAGGCTTTTCCAAGGGCCGCCGGGATTGGGCAGCAGAGGCCCTAGCGGCTATCGAGCAAACCATCCGAATTTGGCCGCATCAGGTTCAAGGCGAAGGCCATTATATTGCTGTATTGAGAAAAATGGATGGCGAGGAACCGGCCAAACGAAAATATGCCAAAACAGCGGCTGACAAAAAGCTGTTAAAAAGCTATCAGCAATTTGCTGAAGAGGCCCTAAAGGAAGCTCCAAAAGGGGAATACCTCTTGTTTGGGGATCAATTGTACTTGGTGCCAGAGGAGCTGCTGTCTCTTGAGCAATTAAAGGTCATACGCCCGGGATGGCATTTGGGGACGATCAAAAAAAACCGCTTTGAACCCTCTCATGCCCTGGCCTTGGCCTTAACAGAAGACCAGGTTGTTCATAAATGGAATCTAAACAGCGATTCCCGTGAATTGGCTGCCTATTTGAAAGGCGAATCGTTACCTGCAGAAGGTCCAAAGGGCTGGTACCTGGCAGAGGTTGACGGCTATTCCCTCGGATGGGGCAAAGTATCCAACGGGGTATTGAAAAACCATTATCCAAAAGGATTAAGATGGACAGGCAATTTTTAAAATAAATAGCTGGCATGTATAGAATGACGGATATCTTCAACCTTTGTCTATTCTGCCATTAGCTGGATGACATGTGAATGATACGATCAGGCATGGGGGTGCAATGACAAGTTCCTAGGAACAATCATTGCATCCCCATGCCTTTTTTAGTGTTATTTGGCCAAAGGGATTATATTTTTTCTTTTTTCGTCATTAATAAGTAGTAAAGAAAATAGAGGATGTTTCCAATCCCCTAACTTCTTGGGATATATTACCTGTTAATGGGAAAAACATTCAGATAGAGGATGTTTTAATCCACGATTGGAAACGATTTCGATGAATGGTGAGGGATATACGTCCTTGTTCAAGAGGGCAATCAAGTCGGCCGTTAAGCTGAGTCTGCCAATTTTTAAGCAGGCTAAAGGGGGTGGTGTTCTTTCGAAAGCCGCAGGAAAGGCATTTTGGATTTGCCCAAGCATTTATCTTTTTATTGCATTATTTTCTAGGGGGTAATGAAAAATGATGAAATATCTGCAAAGACTTGGCCGCTCCTTGATGCTGCCAGTAGCCGTATTGCCAGCTGCCGCCATCTTAATGGGGATTGGTTACTGGATTGACCCAAGCGGCTGGGGGGCTGACAGTCCGCTGGCTGCCTTTTTTATCAAAGCAGGCGGTTCAATTATTGACAATATTCCCATCTTGTTTGCTGTTGGTGTTGCCTTGGGAATGGCCAAAGAAAAAGACGGGTCTTCCGCATTGAGCGGCTTGGTCGCCTACCTGGTTGTGACGACCCTTTTATCCACTAACTCAGTGGCTTTGCTGGAAGGAATTGACGCGGAGAAAGTCGATCCAGCGTTCGCTAAAATTGGTAACGCGTTTGTCGGCATACTCTCAGGTATTGTAGCTTCCATGATGTATAACCGATTCAGTCATGTTAAACTGCCAGATGCGTTGGCCTTCTTCAGCGGTAAACGGTTAGTGCCGATTATGACGGCGGTCTCCATGATTATTGTATCTGCTATTCTTTTCTTTGTCTGGCCTGTCATCTATACAGCTTTAGTTTCTTTTGGTAAAGGTATTGCTGAATTAGGCGCTATTGGTGCCGGCCTTTATGGTTTCTTCAACCGTTTGTTGATTCCAACAGGATTGCACCATGCCTTAAACTCTGTATTCTGGTTTGACGTTGCCGGCATCAATGATATCGGGAACTTCTGGTCAGGCAAAGGGGAAAAAGGGGTAACAGGTATGTACCAGGCGGGATTTTTCCCTGTCATGATGTTTGGTCTTCCTGCCGCTGCCTTGGCCATGGTTCATACCGCTAAAGACAAAAAGAAAAAACAGGTATCCTCCTTAATGTTAGCAGCGGGTTTTGCTGCCTTCTTTACAGGGGTTACGGAGCCAATAGAATTTGCGTTCATGTTCGTGGCACCCATGTTATATCTAGTACATGCCATTTTAACTGGAATTTCTTTAGCAATTGCGGCTGCGTTCCATTGGACAGCAGGCTTTGGGTTTAGCGCCGGTTTGGTCGACTTTGTGTTAAGTTCAAGACTTCCGCTTGCCAACAGCCCGTACATGCTGCTCATTCAAGGATTAGTATTTGCCGTGATTTACTACTTCCTGTTCCGTTTCATCATCACCAAGTTTAATTTAATGACTCCGGGCCGTGAGGAGGATGATGAAGAAACAGAAGGAACAGGTTTAGCTGGCGGAGAGAGCAAATTTGCTTCTATGGCTGCAACCATTTATGAAGGATTGGGCGGGGACGCCAACGTCCTTTCCGTCGACAACTGTGTCACACGACTAAGACTGGAAGTAAAAGATATGAAAGCGGTGGACCAGAAGAAAATTAAGTCTACAGGGGTACCAGGCATTAATATTGTCGGGGAAAACAGCATTCAGGTCATTGTCGGCACGAACGTCCAATTTGTGGCGGATGAAATTGCGAAAATCCGCAAGAGATAACGGTTACACAAGGAAGCACCCCCAGTATGTGAAACAGGGGGTGCTTATTGTTTTGTTTACTTGTGTCACTCCGTAAGCAGGGAGCCGTTCAAGAACCAATGATAAGTGGTATGATTTAAAATAGTAATTGTAATATTCCTTCTGTGTGCCCCTGCTATTTAGGAAATAAAGAAGGTACCCGATGATAGGAGTTATCCATGAAAGAACATTATTATGATAAATTGCTAAATATTAAAACAAGAGAGGAACAACAGGGCTTCCATAAGTCGCTGCATTATCATCGCTATGAGCCGACTCCCTATAGCGGCTTGGAAGAGTTATTTCGCGAGTTTGAAGTCAAAAGCAGCGACCGCGTGGTGGATTTTGGCTGTGGGAAAGGGAGATTAAACTTTTATATTCACCATTTTTTTCATGCCAGCGTGGTTGGCATTGAAATGAGCGAGGAGCTTTATGAGCGGGCACTCGCGAACCAATCCAGCTATTTGAAGAAGACGAAGGAGCGACCGGATAAGCTTCATTTTTTGTGCTGTTTGGCAGAAGAATACCCTATTGACCCGGAGGACAACTGTTTCTACTTTTTTAATCCTTTTTCGATTCAAGTGTTTCGCAAAGTGATAAACAATATTTTGTTATCGGCAGAGCAATATACCCGTGATGTGGCATTGATTTTATATTATCCATCTGAGGATTATATTTATTATTTAGAAAATTATACTGCTTTTGAGTGGGAAAAAGAGATTCCGGTGCCGTATGTGTATTCGCATAATCAGAATGAAAGGTTTTTGATTTATCGGCTCAAATCGTAAACGCGGGGGAATAAGGTTAAATGCAAAACCTCCAATTTAACATATAAAGTTAATTAGGAGGTTTTGCATGATTTGATTTTTATGATGGTCCATGCAAGCAAGGGGAAATGGACCATAGAGATGATTAGTGGGTAATCGAGAAGATATTTCGCGATTACCTCTTTTTTTATTTTTGACTCCCGATTATTTTCATGAGGACAAAACCAGCAGGAAATAAAAGCTTTTTGTCGTCATGACTTCCCAAAATAAATAAACGACAAAAACAGTACTAAGCACATTTCACACACCTGTCACTTTGTGGGAAATTTTGTAATTTGATTTAAGGCTGTGATACAATTACAAAATACTTTTTACGCCAAAGACAGGGGGATGGAAATGCATCGAAAAATAATCCTTTCAATAGTGGCTGCAGGGCTCATTTTGTCCACCGGAGCAATCTATGTTAAATCAAGCGAGCATCAAGCTGAAAAACAGCGAACACGTGCAGCACTCAGCACTCCGGATCCTGCTTCCATGTACAAAACCATTGAATACCTATCGGCCGCACCGCGCGAAGCCGGCACAAATGGTGAATGGAGGGCTGTCAAATACATAGAAAAGCAATTTAAACGTTACGGATATCAAACCGAGATTCAGCCATTTCCAATTTATCATTATAAAACCAACCAAATTTCTGTAAAAATAAACGGGATCACAATAAATGAAACCCCAGAACCATTTACTGGGGACGCCTCAGGAAGAGTCTCAGCCCCCTTGGTTTATGCCGGAAAGGCACAAAAATCAGACATCAACGAAAAGATAAAGGGCAAAATCGCCCTCGTTGAACGAGGAGACATCACCTTTGTAGAAAAAGTGCAGAACCTCGTGAACGGGGGAGCAATTGGTGTCATCATGTTCAACAACAGCCCAGATGGAATCGTGGCCGGACAGCTGCCTGACAATGTCACATTCCCAGCCGTGGCCATTTCCAGAAAAGCCGGATTAACACTGGTGGAACAGCTCAAAACTACACCAATCACAGCTAACATGGAAGTGGATATCACAAAAATAGAGACAACCTCCTATAATGTCATTGCATCACGGAAACCAGATAAGAAACATGACACGGACCAAATTATTACCATTGGGGCCCATCATGATTCCGTACCTGAGGGATCAGGTGCCAATGATGATGCCTCTGGAGTCTCAGCCGTTCTAGAACTCGCTAAACTTTTTGCTAAAACACCCATTGATACCGAGCTTCGCTTTCTTACCTTTGGTTCAGAAGAAAAAGGGCTAATCGGTTCAACCTACTATGTGAACCATCTTTCTAAAAAGGAAATCAGCCAGATCCAGGCGCATTTTCAAATGGATATGATTGGCTCCAAAAACGCGGGAGGACACCATCCTGCCGGCGGTCTAATTATGTATACTATTGACGGAAGGAAGAATCTTGTCACCGATCTTAGCGCCGCTGCTGCCAAGCAAGTTACTTTTGAAGTCATCCCATATGGCAAATCAGGGCGGAGCGATCATGAACCGTTTCACCAATTAGGCATTCCGGCTGCCTTATTTATGCATGCACCAGTCGAACCTGACTATCATAAACCGACAGATACCATTGATAAAATTAGCAAGAAAAAGCTTAAGCAAACGGCTGAAATCATCGAGGACGCCGTTTACCAAATAGCCGATCCCACCACACCAGCCATATCCAAAGGAAAAGCCATACAGGAAGGGGTAGACTATCCGTTCGAAGACCGTACACTCGAATAATCTGATAGAATAATGGTAACAAATTTAGCTGGATGGTTGGGTGAAGACGATGGAGGAAAGGAAACGAATTGAAGTCCTTGATTATTTGCGGGGATTTGCCCTTTTGGGAATCATTCTTGTCAATGTCATCCCGTTGCTGTCTCTGAAACCGCCAATGCCAGATTCAGCTGATGCAGCGTATGGGCGGTTTCTCTATTTGTTCGTTGAGGGACGGTTTTATACCATTTTTACTTTTCTGTTCGGGACTGGATTCTATCTGTTTCTTTCCAAAGCATTTGCCAAAGGCAAGAATGGTTATCTCTTATTTTTGCGGCGGATCCTTGTCCTGTTCCTTTTTGGGCTGATACATGTCCATTTCCATCCTGGCGAAGCATTAACCATTTATGCGGTATGCGGCCTTCTGCTTCTGCCTTTTTACAAAGTAGCAAAAGAAATCAATCTGGTGGCCGGTTTCATTCTTCTAGTTCTGCTAGGCTATTTTGCCATAAAAATCTTAATGGTCATCCCCTTGATGCTGCTTGGTATTGCAGCGGGACAATATCGGATTTTTGAAGAAATAAAGGCGGATAAGCTTGCTATATTCACCGGTGGTATGCTTGTCCTGAGCATCGGAGGGCTCATGTATCAAAATCAGTATGCCCTTGGGACCCTGCCATTTTTGCAAGCTGGTATTGCCGTCGGCCCATTGGTCTCGGCTTTTTATTCCGGTCTGTTGATTTGGCTGGTGAGAATTAAATTTTTTCAAAAGATCTTAGCACCGTTAAAAAGCTATGGAAGGATGGCACTAACCAATTATGTTTCTCAGACCGCCTTCATCCTGATTACGGGAAATGGATGGCACTTTTCCGGAAACATCACCTATCTGCAATCCCTGTTATTTTGTATCGTCATTTACGCCATCCAACTTAGCTTTAGTGTTGTATGGCTTACATATTTTCGTTATGGTCCATTGGAATGGGTTTGGCGGATGGTTACCTATCTTGAAATATTGCCGATTCGTAAGGAAAGAGGTCTGCCTTAAGCGGCAGCATGGGTTTACCGCCTGAGAATTTCTGGTATAAAAAGGGACGCCGCGTGATGATGAGGAAGGTTGGGTGACGCTGCTTTTGAAGCCTGAATTGGATCGAAAAATTAGGCGGAGTGCCCTGCTGGACATATGGCCCGACACATGGCAAAAGGAGCGGCTTATTTCGTATAGCGGTTGGCATAGCTGGAAGCAACGAAAGCATCAGGCTTGATTTTGGGTTCCACTCCCATCGATTCCATTCTCGCAACCATTTCTTTGACAAATTCACTTGTTTTGTTCCTCTTTCCTGACCCGATGTCAATATGGCCTTCCATAGAAAAGGTTGCCCCTTGATAAAGATAGGGAAGAACAATGCTAATCATGGCGTTTTTTTCTTGGTCGGTAAACATGGACACAATCTCTTCTGTTAGGGACAGTTCAAGCGAAATCCGTTCATGCAAGTGATTCATTCTCCGTGGGATGACCACCTTGTGAATACAAGCCCATACCCCTTTTCCAACATTCTGGATCACAATCCCCGTAATAAACCGAGTGTAGGTTTTATGGACTTGGGAATCCGTTCCGACCATTAACCGATAATTCCCTCGGGGATCGCTCTCCATAAATTTTAGTATTTTCTCCATTACCTGCTCAAATGTCATCCTCTTCTCTTGAAGATTCTGAAACAAAAGGCTCGTAAGCTTAGGATTTTTCATCATAAACCACCATATCTTTCCCTTCCTGAATAGTTTTTTCAGCAGGAGTTGTTACTGTTATCTTATGGAAGGAATCGTACATGCGTGCTGTAATGGAACCATTAAATGGAATGTTATTTTTATCATTATGAAAGGCGCTTTTGCCTTACGCTATGTTAAACCATATTATTGGCTTCGCCGAGGTATGAATATTTTTCTGCAAAGTAATGGATTCTTAATAATAATGTGGAGCACCCTTCATTGCCAATGTATGGCGAAAATGCAGCAGGGCTGAAACAGCTTTTGATGTTAAAGGATCACTGCCTTGATTTCTCTGATTTGGTCCAAATGCCGCTTTTCGTGTAAATAGACGGTTTCGACCCATTGATTAAGCGGCAGGCTGCCCAAGAAGGGATGTTTGGCGGCTTTAATGGTTAAAACAAGCTCGTCATCAATCGTATTAAGGACATCAAGCAGCTTTGTTCTTGATTCCTCGAGCATTTGTATAATTTGTTTTTTAGGAAAGGGCCCTGTGCCTGGCAGGAGCAGATCAGGAGCTTTCACCTTGAAAGAACGGTCGGTTAAGAGCTGTAATGGTTTTTGTTTAGGCAAATACTCCTGATCCGTGCTTTTCGTAAGGCCGTACATAATCGATTTGGTAAAAAATAATTCAGATAAATACAAGTGGATGCCTATTTGGCCAACACTCCATGTATTTTGGTAAGGAGCCCTGTTTAGGTCTTCATCGGTAAAAGAACTTATTTCTTTTAATAGAATGAACCGCGTTTCTGCCAATTTTTCCTTCATTGCATCTAAATGAACCATCTTATTTCCTCCTTCAGCACTAAATCCATAGTCCCTTAATTTTATATTCGTTCATTGGAAAAGTATTCCTTTTTGGGGGACCGGGCACTTTCTCGTGAATATGGACATATTTTTCTAAATCTTTTGTCTAAGGTAATTGACCAGAAATAGGATAAAGGAGTACAATGTAAACATAAGTTTATTTTTGAAACAAATGTTTAAAAGTGAGGGGGGAAGGACTTGTCTAATGGTATGACGGAAAAGGAACAGGCGATTTTTGAGATCATCTGCAGGAACCCCTATATTTCTCAGCAGGAGCTGGCCGAAACGGTTGGCCTATCGAGGCCTTCGGTAGCCAATATCATCTCCAAGCTGACCAAAAAAGGCTATATCATTGGCAGAGCCTATATCGTAAAAGATTCTCAGCAAATCATCTGTATTGGCGGGGCTAATTTAGACAGGAAGCTGCAGGTGAAAAATAAAGCCCAGCTCGGCACATCGAATCCGGTTCGTTCCTCACAAAGTGTGGGGGGAGTGGCAAGGAATATTTCGGAAAACTTGGGCAGGCTGGGTATGGAAGTGACCTTGCTAACGGCATGCGGAGCTGATAGTGACTGGGCATTTATTGAAGATGCTTCTTCCCTTTATATGAAGTTAGATCAAGTCACAAAACTTCCTGGAATGTCCACTGGTTCTTATTCAGCGGTGCTGGATAACGATGGTGAACTGCTAATTGCCCTTGCTGATATGGAAGTGTACGAGGCGATTACGCCAGAGCTGCTGATCAGGCAGGAAACCCTATTGAGCAGCGCAAAATGCCTTGTAGCTGATTTAAACTGCCCAAAAGATACGCTTCAATTTCTGGTTAATTTTTCCGTAAGGTATGAGCGTCCTTTGGTTTTAATCCCAGTTTCATCTCCCAAAATGGACCGGCTGCCGGATGATTTAACCGGCGTGACCTGGTTAATTGCCAACCGGGATGAAACAGAATCCTATTTTCATAGTGAGATTACCAATCACGACGAATGGAAAAGCGCGCTGGAGAAATGGCTTTCGATCGGGATATCCAATGTTGTCATCACAAATGGCAAACAGGGGGCGATGATTGGAAATCGGGAGGAAGGCATTTATTATATACCGGCTGTAGAAATTCAGGAAGTGGTGGATGTGACTGGAGCAGGTGATGCCTTTTCAGCGGCTGTTATTTTTTCCTGGTTAGAGGGGAAAAGTTTAAAGGAAATTGCTCTAGCAGGGACAGTCAATGCCGCCAAAACCCTGCAATCAGCATCTACCGTCCGTCAAGACTTAACCGCAGCACAGCTGATCAAAGACATGGAGGAACAATCATGAGAGAATATATTACTTTATCAGAAGAAGTCCGTATTGCACAAGAACAAGGGAAACCTATCGTAGCATTGGAATCGACCATCATTTCACACGGTATGCCGTATCCGCAAAACGTCCAAACAGCACGTGAAGTCGAACAAATTATTCGTGATCTGGGAGCTGTGCCGGCCACGATCGCCATAGTGGATGGAAAAATTAAAATCGGCTTATCAGATGAGGAGCTGGAAATGTTCGGCAAGAGCTCAGATGTAGCCAAGGCATCCCGCCGAGATTTAGCGTACCTGCTCGCCGCGAAGAAAAAAGGAGCCACCACGGTTGCGGCCACCATGATTTGTGCCGAACTGGCAGGGATCCAAGTGTTTGTAACAGGCGGGATCGGCGGGGTTCACCGCGGTGCTGAAACCTCGATGGATATTTCAGCCGATTTGGAAGAATTGGCCCAAACAAATGTAGCGGTTGTTTGTGCAGGAGCCAAGTCGATTTTAGACCTAGGTTTAACTATGGAGTATCTTGAAACAAAAGGTGTTCCAGTTATGGGCTATCAAACAGAGGTGCTTCCAGCATTCTATACCCGCTCGAGCAAATTCAATGTGAACTTCCGTGTCGATGATGTCGAGACGATTGCTTCGACCTTAAAGACGAAATGGGATTTGCAGATCAAAGGCGGTGCCATCATTGCCAACCCGATCCCTGAAGAGCATGCCATGGATGAGGCAGCCATCAGTGAAGTGATCGAAAAAGCATTGAAGGAAGCCGAGGAGCAGCATATTTCGGGGAAAGACGTCACTCCATTCCTGCTGGCAAAAGTGAAGGAGTTAACCGGCGGAAAAAGCTTGGAATCTAATATTGCGCTGGTAAAAAATAATGCAGTTCTAGGCGCAAAAATAGCTGTAAGTTTGCATTCCTTTCATTAAGGATATTTTTATAAATATAAAAATGACAGAGATTCTGCTCTGTGATTTTTTTTGAATTAGTGCCAGTCATCCTAGTGCCTTTATGAAGAGATTAGTAGAGAAAAAGCGTGGAGAGGGTAAATAGGAACACTCCCATGATTTATAGACATCTGGGCAAACTTTCATGCCATAACCAATAAATGGCCCTATATAAAGGTTTTTTGAAAAAATGGGACACAGCCGTTGCCATAATTCCTCCTTTTCATAATGTACAGTAAACCGTTATGAAAGGAGGAACAATCCTTGTTTGGATATTCAATGGTTCAAATGGTACGAGCCCACGCGGAAAAACTGGACAGGCCATTAAGGGGGGAAATCCTAAACCTATATAAACCCTTCAAAAGAACACCTTGCTTTTTGCATAAGATGTTCGAGGGCGTCCTCAAAAAGGCAAGAAAGATCCCCGTTATTATTGAATTTGAAAAAGATGGCTTTGAAACAGGATGCCATCAAGTAACGGGGATCATGAACAAGCATGTAAGGAACGGCATCAGGCAGGAATATAGCAGAATTTCCTGCTGCAGTGCTAATGTGACCGCAACCAGCCTAGAGGAAATGCTCAAAAGCTGCAGCCATATAAAAAGGGTCTATTTAAACCGGAAAGTACATGCACTCCTTAATACGGCCGTCCCCGCAGCCAAGGCGAAAAATGTGATCCGGAACAATACCGTCTTAACGGGAAAGGGAGTAACGATTGCCGTAATTGATACAGGAATATATCCTCATCCTGATGTATCAGGCAGAATCATAGGGTTCAAAGATTTTATCAATAATCGGACTGCCCCTTATGACGATAACGGCCATGGAACGCACTGTGCTGGTGATGCGGCTGGGAATGGCAGCGCATCTGGACATAAATATGCGGGACCTGCTCCAGAAGCGAACCTCATTGGCGTTAAGGTTTTAGACAATAGCGGGTCTGGTTCCTTAGAAACCGTCATGCAAGGGATTGAATGGTGTTTGCAATACAATGAAGGCAATGCCAGAAAGAAAATTGACATCATCAGTATGTCGCTGGGCAGTCCGGCTCAAGATTATGGAAACGAGGATGCCGACCCAATGGTAAAACTGGTAGAAGAAGCATGGGCGGCCGGAATCGTTGTATGTGCTGCAGCAGGAAATGAGGGACCGGGAGCCAGAACAATTGCCAGTCCGGGAATTAGTGATAAGGTTATTACTGTCGGTGCATTTGATGATAAAAATACGGCTGGCAGGGGCGATGATGAAGCGGCCAGCTTTTCAAGCAGGGGACCGACCATTTATAACATCTCCAAGCCAGACATCTTGGCGCCTGGAGTGAATATCGTGTCATTGCGCTCCCCTAATTCTTATTTAGATCGGTGGCAAAAATCCAGCAGAGTAGAAAATAACTACTTTGTCTTATCTGGCACCTCCATGGCAACACCGATTTGTGCTGGAGTTGTCGCCCTAATCAAACAGCATAAGCCCAACGCATCACCGCAGCAAATAAAACAATGGCTGGTAAATGGCGCCGATAAGGTGCCAGGGATGGACCCCAATATTTATGGGGCAGGATATTTAAATGCCGAAAATTCAATTCTTCAAAAATAATTAAGTAGTGCCAACGATAGCGGGAAACCACCTAAGCGGGCGGAACTCAAAATAAAAAGGCGGTATGGCCATTTTAGGTTAATACCGCTTCTTTTTTCGTCCCTCCATTAAGCGCTGATAGCCGGTTTTTTCCGCACTGTTTGGACTGGAGCATTAACTCGTCTGCCTGGATATAAGCCTTTTCAAGAGGAAATTCTTTATTGACTTGGTAGAAATAGAGTCCGAATGAGGCGGTATAGGAAAGCATTTGAATTTCACCGTTGTACTCAACCTCTACGGCGTTGTTTTCAATTCCTTTTAGCATGTCCGTCACTAATTCCACTGTTTGGTCAAAGTTTCGAAAACGAAGGCATAGCGTAAACTCCTCGCCGCCGCTCCTGAATAAATAATCTCCCCCTCTAAGAAAACTCTTAAGTGTCCCCGCAAAATGCTGAATCACCTTGTCGCCCACAGCATGATTATAGTTGTCGTTAATCGATTTAAATTTGTCGATGTCCGCCACTACGATTCCGATTTCTTCCTCTGCCTGATTTAATTCCGCCAGCATTTTATCCATAAAAGTCCGATTGTGGACACCGGTTAAGAAATCGGTGTAGGCCATCTGTTCAAATTTGTCACGTTCCAATTTATCTTGAATGCTTTGCGATTTGGATTGAAACGAAGCGCTAACCACATAATTTAAAATGAACACCATGAACAGCATTTCCCAGCTCTTATCCTGAAGGAAAATAAAAAGCAGCCCATTGGTAATGGCGACTTTCCCGTAATCTAGCAGACTGATATTTCGAAAAATAAAATTTGTGGCTTCATTACGTGACTTAAGCTCTCCCAAAAGGATAAAGACAATCACCATAAATGCCCCTGACAGGTAGGAGGAAATACAAACCAATAACAGCAGCAAAATCCAAAAACCAAAAGGAATGCCCGCGAAGCTTGTATGGAACTGCTGATACAAAAAGAATGCCGCTGAATTCGTAATGACAAAGCAGCCAATATTGTAAAACGTATCTGTTAATTCAGTCGGGTCTGCTGTCTTCGTCCATTTGCGATACAAATAAACGGAAAAGCGATAGACAAGTTCAAATATGAACAATCCTAACGGTCCGGCGAACAGCACGATGGACAAATCGTAAGTAATGCCATATTCGATGCTGGTACTGCCATTTTTATAAAAAACGCGAAGGTGAAAATATAAGATGGAGAAAAACCAGTAAACGATCAGAGCCTTGAAAAAATAGCTGGTATCTGCCAACAATCCTGCAAAGCTAAAAGCTATGGCCAATGAAATAAGAAATAATGAAAAGTCGTATAACCTAGCTTTCAGCATATCTACATTCCCTTCCTAAAAATAACATTTCTATTATAAAACACTTAAATTCAATTTGATAGATAGTTAAGTCGTGAATAGTTCGAAATATCAAACAAAATTTTTCGGTTAAATTTTTTAGTAAATGTTTTAGTAAAAATCATTGCCAGTTTTTATTTATAAGAGTAGAATAGGCAGTAGAAAAGGTTTACCTCTTTAATAAATGAAAGGGATTACAAATTAACTGCAATCGGTCACAGGAGGGTATATAAATGGAAATAACATCGCTAAACAAAACATTTTTAGAATTGTTTCACCTATTGCCCAAGCAGGCTTTTTTTGCTCCAGGGCGAATTAATTTAATTGGGGAACATACCGACTACAATGGCGGCCATGTTTTTCCATGTGCGATTACTTACGGAACCTATGCGGTTGCCCGGAAGCGGGAAGACCAGCTTGTCCGGCTTTACTCAGCCAATTTTCCAGATCAGGGAATCATTGAATTCAATTTAAATGAATTAAATTATGACAAAACACACGGCTGGGCGAACTACCCGAAGGGCATGATCCGTTACATTTTGGATGCAGGCTATCACATTCCGGCCGGCTTTGAATGTGCGATCCAGGGGAATATTCCAAACGGCGCAGGCTTGTCCTCATCGGCTTCCATTGAATTGTTAACTGGGGTCATGGCAAGTGGATTATTCCAATTGGGAATTCCGCGGCTTGATCTCATCAAGATTGGCAAGCGGGTTGAAAATGAATTCATCGGTGTCAACAGCGGAATTATGGACCAATTTGCCATTGGGATGGGGAAAGAGAATGCCGGTATTCTTTTGGATTGCCAAACATTAAACTACGAGTATGCCCCTATTGAACTTGAAAACCATAAAATTATCATTATGAATACGAACAAACGACGTGAGTTGGCTGATTCAAAATACAATGAGCGCAGGAGTGAATGTGAACTGGCCCTGTCGCAGCTTCAGCAGCAGCTTCCAATCGAGGCCCTCGGACAACTGACTGAACAGCAGTTTGATGAACATCAGCACTTGATTGCCAATGAAATCGTCCGCAAACGGGCTAAGCATGCTGTCTATGAAAATGTAAGAACGTTGAAGGCGCTGGAAGAATTAAAGGCAGGCAATTTGGAAGCATTCGGCCAGCTGATGAACCAATCCCATATTTCGCTCCGCGATGACTACGAGGTGACAGGAGTAGAGCTGGACAGCTTAGTAGAAGCAGCTTGGAATCAGCCGGGTGTGCTTGGTGCCCGGATGACAGGGGCAGGCTTTGGCGGTTGTGCGATTGCAATTGTTGAGAATGAAACAGTGGAAAACTTCATTGAAAACGTTGGGGCAGCCTATCAAGAGAAGGTTGGCTATGCGGCTGATTTCTATGTGGCAAGCATTGGCGACGGGGCAAAAGAGATTGATCTGGAGGAAGTAAAATGAGCATTCTTGTATTAGGCGGTGCAGGCTATATTGGTTCCCATGCCGTTTACCAATTAATCGACCAGGGCTATGAGGTTGTCGTCATTGATAACTTGCAAACAGGACATAGAGAAGCTGTTCATCCGAAGTCCCGCTTTTATCAAGGCGATATTCGCAGCCGTGAATTTATGCAGTCCGTTTTTGAAAAAGAACAGATTGAAGGAATCCTGCATTTTGCGGCTAATTCTCTAGTTGGAGAATCCATGGTGGAGCCGTTAAAATACTTCGACAACAACGTGTACGGGACACAAATTGTCCTCGAAACGATGAGGGATTTTGGCGTCAAGCACATCGTTTTTTCTTCCACAGCTGCCGTTTACGGGGAGCAAAAGGTAGTGCCGATTACAGAGGAAGCGGCGGCGATTCCAACCAACACGTATGGGGAAACCAAGCTGACGATGGAAAAAATGATGGCCTGGTGTGAAAAAGCCTATGGCATTCAGTATGTGTCTCTTCGCTATTTCAATGTGGCAGGGGCAAGAAATGATGGACAAATTGGTGAAGACCATCATCCGGAAACGCATCTGATTCCGGTAGTATTGGAAGCGGCTTTAGGGAAACGTCCGGCGATTACGGTTTTCGGCGAGGATTACGATACGCCTGATGGAACTTGTATCCGTGACTATATTCATGTAGAGGATTTAATTGCGGCCCACCTATTGGCCCTCCGCTACCTGCAAAATGGCGGCGGGAGCAATACGTTTAATCTTGGCAGCAGCCAAGGATTTTCAGTCAAAGAAATAATCGAGGCGGCTAAAGAAGTAACGGGGATCGACATTCCGGTACAAATGGGCGAACGGCGTGCCGGTGACCCAAGTACACTAATTGCTTCTTCTGCCAAGGCAAAAGAGGTGCTGGGCTGGAACCCATCCAGGACGTCGATCCAGCAAATTATCCGTGACGCATGGAACTGGCATCAGCATCATCCAAACGGCTATCAAAGGTAAGGTGAGAGACATGATTTATCAGCTTATACAGAAGCTTATTGACCGGGCGGCAGCAGCAGAACTTATCGAGAAGCAGGATGAAATCTATGCACGAAATCAGGTGTTGTCGCTGCTGCATTTATCGGACTTTCCCGAAATCGCCTTAACCGAATCCGTGACACCGGAAACCATTCCTGATTTGCTGGATCAGATGGTCGACTATGCGGTAGGCCAGGGAATCGTCGAAGATATTTTTGATGAGAAAGAGATTTTTTCAAGCAAGCTCATTAACTGCTTTATGGCCCGCCCATCAGAGGTCAATCGGCTGTTTTATGAAAAATATCAGCAGAGTCCTGAGGCTGCCACAAAATATTTTTATCAGTTAAGCAAAAGCAACAACTATATTCAAATGAACCGGCTCCGCAACAATATTGAATACAAGGTGCCGACCGCTTATGGGGAACTGGATATTACCATCAATTTATCCAAGCCGGAAAAAGATCCGAAAAGTATTGCCCGGGAACGGGAGGCCAAGCCGTCCTCCTATCCAAAATGCCTGCTTTGTGTGGAGAATGAAGGTTATGCCGGGAGAATTGGCCATCCGGCCCGTTCCAATCATAGGATGATCCGGGTGAATCTGCTGGATAAGGCATGGTACTTGCAATACTCGCCTTATATGTACTACAACGAGCATTGCATCGTGTTATCCGAAGAGCATACGGACATGAAAATCAGCCCGGATTCGTTCCGGAGAATTTTATCATTTGTCGAACAATTTCCGCATTACTTCCTGGGATCTAACGCAGATCTGCCGATAGTCGGCGGTTCGATTTTATCGCATGACCATTATCAGGGCGGAAATTACGAGTTTGCGATGGCGAAGGCGGAGTCCGACTGGAATTTTGAGCTGGCTGAGTTCCCGGCTGTAAAGGGCTCTGTAGTGAAATGGCCGATGTCTGTCATTCGGTTGAGCTCCAAACAAACCGACGAGCTTGTGCTTGCGGGTGCCCATATTTTAGATAAATGGAAGAATTACAGTGACGAGGCGCTGGGCATTTTGGCGAGGACGAATGAGACTCCTCATAATACGATTACACCGATCGCCCGGAAGCGGGGGGACTTTTTCGAATTGGATTTAGTTCTGCGCAATAACCGGTCAAGTGATGAACATCCGCTCGGGATATTCCATCCGCACGCAGATGTGCATCATATCAAGAAGGAAAACATCGGACTAATTGAGGTTATGGGGCTGGCCGTTTTGCCTGCCCGGTTGAAGGAAGAATTGAAGGAAGTAGAGAAATATATTCTTGGCCAATCATCCTCAGTTGCAGAATACCATGCCGCCTGGGCGGAGCAGCTGAAGGCGCAGTATGGGAATAGTGTTAATGAGGACAATGTTGAAACCATCGTCCGTGAAGAAGCAGGAAAGAAATTTTTGCGAGTTTTGGAAGACGCCGGTGTGTTTAAGCGGGATGAGGCAGGACAAGCAGGATTTAAGCGTTTCATCGATTCATTCATGTAAAGGGTGTGTATAGAGTGGAAATTAATAGTCAAGTCTTTGGACAAATTGATGGACAGCAGGTATTGGAATATTCTTTGACTAACGATTCGGGCATGACCGTGTCATTTCTGAACTTTGGCTGTGTCATTACGAAAGTGTTGGTGCCAGACCGTCAAGGGAATGTGGAAAATGTCGTATTGGGGTTTGACAACCTGGATGATTATTTAAAATGGTCCCCCTATTTTGGGGCCGTAGTCGGCCGTGTAGCAGGAAGGATTCAAGGAGCCAGCTTTGAATTGGATGGGAAAGAATATCATCTCACCGTCAATGAGGGGACTAACCAACTTCACGGCGGAAATAAGGGGTTTAATTCGGTTATTTGGCAGGCCGAACCAATTGAAGAAGAGGAAGCGGCCGGTGTCAAATTCTTTTATCGCAGTGTGGACGGAGAAGAAGGATACCCGGGAAACCTGGAAACAATTGTTACCTATTTGTTAACCAATGAAAATGAACTGAAAATAAGCTACGAAGCCAGAACGGATCAACCTACCTTAGTGAATTTAACCAATCATTCTTATTTTAATTTAAGCGGCCATAATAAACGTGACGTTTCGGAGCATAACCTAAAGCTGGATAATGATCGGTTTGTGGAGCTGGGACCGGATTTAATTCCGACCGGGACACTGTTGGAAACAAGCGGCACCCCGTTTGATTTTCGGGGGGGCAGGCAGATAAAGGATGGCATTGAATCTGTACATCCGCAAAATTTGCTTGCTGGAAACGGGTACGACCATCCACTTGTATTTTCTAAACAGGGAGAAAACAAAATTTTATTAAGTGAAGCAGAAAGCGGACGTGCACTTGAAGTGACGACCGATCAGCCTTGTGTGGTCGTATATACGACTAACCAGCTAGAAGGGCCATTTACGATCTCGGGAGTTCCAGCCAAAAAGTACTTAGGGATTTGCTTAGAAACGCAAGGCTTGCCAGATGCTATCCATCATTCAGAGTTTCCTTCAGTGGTGTTAAAGCCTGAAGAAGTCTATCGTCAGCTGACTGCTTTTCGTTTCTTTGTCCAATCATAAGGGGTTTTTATATGGCAACCATTAAGGATATTGCTCAAAAGGCTGGAGTCTCGATTGCGACTGTATCCCGTGTTTTAAATTATGATACGAGTCTTTCAGTCAGTGATGAAACAAAGAGAAGGATATTTGAAGCTGCAGAGGAACTGTCGTATAAGAAGAAAGCTGTGAAGAAGCAGGATGCTGGAAAAATGGCGCTGGTCCATTGGTACTCCGAGAAGGAAGAGCTTGAAGACTTGTATTATATGTCCATTCGCTTAGGGGTAGAAAACCGCTGCCAGGATCAAGGGATTCAGGTGATCCGGTGCCCGCAGGACCATTATGAGGATCTGAAACAGGAGGACATCCAAGGTCTTGTGGCCATTGGCAAATTCAGTTCGAAGCAGGTAGAAGAGCTGCAAACCATCTCCCCGAATATTGTCTTTGTGGATTGCTCACCAGATGAAGAACAATTTGACTCCGTTGTCGTTAATTTTGAAAAGGCAACGGTGAAGGTTCTTGATTATCTATTGGATAAAGGACATACGCAAATAGGCTTTATTGGCGGAAGGGAGATTTTTAAAGATCAAACGTCCATCATAGAAGACCCGAGGGAAACCACCTTTAAACGATATTTAGCGGAAAGGCAGCTTCTTGAATCGGACTTTCTGTACCAGGGAACATTTTCTGTCTCCGATGGGTATGCCTTGATGAAACAGGCTATCGCTGAACATGGTGACAACCTGCCGACAGCATTCTTTGCCGGAAATGACTCGATTGCGGTCGGGGCCTTGAGAGCGTTGCTTGAGGCGGGCATTTCTGTCCCCGACCGGGTAAATATCGTTGGGGTGAATGATGTCAGCATATCAAAATACGTGTTTCCGTCCTTGAGTACAGTAAAGGTGTATACGGAGCTCATGGGAGAGACCGCCGTTGACATGGTTCTGGAGCGAATCGAAGGCAGAAAAACAGCTAAAACTGTTTACATTGCCACCGAACTCATCCTTCGGAACAGCAGCTTTTAAATGAAGAGATAAAAAAGGTGTCAGACACTGACCTGGAGAACATCCATGGGAAAAGTGTCTGACACCTTTTTAAGCTTGTAAAGCCAGTTGGATCATGAGCTCAATCGCGGCTGGGATCGCGTTTTCGTCAATATCAAATTTAGGATGATGGTGCGGGTATTGGCTGATATCGCTTTTCATCCCAACATTGATGAATGCGCCCGTTTTTTCTTTTAAATAAAAGGAGAAATCTTCAGCGCCGAGAACAGGGTCCAATTCTATAAAGGCGTCTTCGCCAAAGGTATTTATGATCACAGTTTTGGCAAATTCGCAAGCTTCCGGGTGGTTGTATAATGGCAGTGTTCCTTCAATAAAGTCATAGTGCCCATTAGCCCCAAAACTTGCACATATCGATTCTGTCAACTGAGCCGTTTTTTGATGCATCAGTTCAGCTGCTTCGTAGGTCAAGGCCCGGATGGTCCCTTGAAGTTTGACTTCGGAAGGGATCACATTATAGGATTTGCCCGTCTGCATTCCTCCAAAGGAAATGACCCCGGCATGCAAGGGGTTTAAGCTGCGGCTTACGACGGATTGGAAGGACTGGATTAAATGGCTGGCGATATAGATGGGATCGACAGCATCATGCGGATAGCCGGCATGGCCGCCTTTGCCTTCAATCGTAATGTCAAAATCATCACTAGATGCCATAGCATAACCAGTGGCAAAGCCAATTTTGCCAAGCGGGACGTCAGACATCAAATGAATGCCGTAAATGGCATCGACTCCGTCTAAAATTCCTTCTTGTACCAGCTGCTTGGCTCCGCTTGGCGAAGCTTCTTCTGAGCTTTGAAAAATCAATACAATATTATTTTTCACTAAACCGGGGTTTTGGCTCATCCATTTTGCTGCAGACAGCAGGATTGCCGTATGCCCATCATGGCCGCAGCCGTGCATAACACCGGGAACCGTGGAAAGATAAGGTTTGTCCCCCTCTTCGTGAAGCGGCAGGGCATCCATGTCTGCGCGAAGGGCAATGGTTTTGGCACCTTCCGTTCCTTTAAAATAGCCAATCACATTTGGCTGTGAATACCGGGTATCGATCGGGATGCCAAATTCCGATAATTTCTCTTTTACATAGGCAGCTGTTGCATATTCTTGTCCTGATAACTCAGGGTGCATATGGAAATGTCTGCGCTGCTCAATGGCCCAAGCTTTCAATTCTGCATCTACTAAACTAGTTGGTAACATGGTGGACTCCTCTGTGCATTTTTATGCAATTAATTGTAGTATATATTCTAAATTACTTCAAGAATTATTATTTTCGATTAAGGATATCCCTCACATTGATTTTGCGGCAGGTTAAAAAAACATACAAACTATAAGAATATTTAGTTCAAAGTTCTTATATTCTGTCTAATGAAAACTCCAGCGAGTAAGCTATAATGGAATTAACTAAATTTTTCCATCGTTTGCGCGGAAATGCGGCGTCTGGAATTCCAGGTGCAAAAATGAATTGTGGGAGGTCTGACATGCAAAAACAAAAACTATTAATTAATGGGGAAAGACTGAGGCTGGAATTAGAACGATTTGCAGGATTCGGAGGAACGGAAAATAATGGGGTAACGAGGTTAGCGTTATCAGAGGCCGACCGCCGGGCAAGAGATTACTTCCGTTCCTGCTGTGAGGAGCTTGGAATGACGGTGACCGTTGACGATATGGGCTGCATGTACGCCACATTGCCAGGTGTTGATAACAAGCCGCCGATCGTCATTGGGTCCCATTTGGATTCCGTCAAGAAAGGCGGACGCTTTGACGGGGTTCTCGGCGTTTTGACGGGTTTAGAAGTGGTGCGGACGCTGGTGGACAATCAAATCAAACCGAATATGCCCATTACCATTGTGAATTTTACCAATGAGGAAGGGGCCAGGTTTGAACCTTCGATGATGGCATCGGGAGTGCTGTCAGGGAAATTTGATAAAGAAGTCATGATGGAGAAGACAGATGAAGATGGGATCACATTTGGAGAGGCTCTACGTTCCATCGGATATGAAGGGGACGAGGCAAATCGGCTGAGGGAGGCGGCGGCTTTATTAGAGCTTCACATCGAGCAGGGACCGATTTTAGAAAAAGAGGGGCTGTCCATCGGTGTTGTAGAATGTGTCGTGGGCATGGCCTGCTATGAAATCGAAGTGACGGGTGAGTCCGATCATGCCGGGACGACTCCAATGAGCATGCGGAAGGATGCCCTTTTTGGAGCGAATAACTTGATCAATGAAATCCGCAAACGCTTAAGTGTGTTGGACGAGGAGTTAGTTTTTACAATTGGCCGGGTCAATGTGTATCCAAGCATTCATACGGTAATCCCGAATAAGGTGATCTTTACGCTGGAAGCCCGCCATAAAGATATGGAAATTGTGAATGCGGTTAAAGGAATCATTGAAGGCCTTTCAAGCTTGGGGGTCAATGAGGGCTGTGAGGTAACGGCGACAAAATTGTGGGAGCGTGATACAGTTTGGTTTGAGCCGGAGCTTTGCCAATTATTAGAGCAATCCACTGAGTCTTTGGGATATTCCAATAAACGAATGGTCAGCGGAGCGGGGCATGATGCGCAGTTTATTGCCAGCTTTGTTCCAACGGCGATGCTGTTTGTGCCGAGCATCAATGGAAAAAGCCATTGCGAGGAAGAACGGACTGCTTGGGAGGACTGCGAAAAAGGGGTCAATGTGGTTTTAGATACGGTATTGGCGCTGCTTTCTAAATGACGTGTGAATCTGGACTTTTCCGTTTAGCGGGAAAGTCTATTTTTTTTGCTGATTTTGTATAGTTCATCGGATTCGCAAATAAGAGGCTAGAATTCGCGAATAAAAGCAAATGCTGTCATAAAACACAGAGCGGCACACACTTTTTAAACTTTCTATATGAAAATGATAGCGAACCTCTTAAGTTAGTCTTAAGATTCCATTAGTAATATTCAGTTTGGATAGGGAGATTCGTTTAAGGCGGCCCTAATTAATAAACTCGAATATTAAAGGAGTCAGAGCCATGAATATCTTATTGGCTGAAGATGATGAGCGGCTTGGTGAATTAATTGCCTATATGTTAAAAAAGAAGGGCGGATACAAGGTCGATTGGGTAATGGAAGGAGACGAAGCCTGTTTCTATGCGACATCCGCCCACTATGATGTATTGATTATGGACTGGATGATGCCCAATGGCACAGGTGTGGAGGTATGCCGCCGGCTGCGAAAAGAAGGTTATTCGGGCGCCATCCTGATGTTGACCGCCAAAGATTCGGTCCAAGACCGAATCAACGGACTCGATTCTGGTGCGGATGATTATCTCGTCAAACCATTTGAGATCGATGAACTGCTGGCCCGCCTGCGTGCACTATCCCGCAGAAACTATGCGCCGATCGTAGAAGATCAAGTGCAAATCGGTGATTTAATCCTGAACCGTCAAAGTCATATGGTCCGTTCCGGAAATCATGAAATGAGCTTGAGTCCCCGTGAATTTCAGCTTTTGGATTTATTTGTGCAAAATAAAGGGCAAGTCCTGCCGCGTGAGGTTATTTTGGAACGGATTTGGGGGCTTGATGCGGATGTTACGCTTAAAACCATCGATGCAACCGTTAAATTAATTCGCAAAAAATTAGGAAAGCTAGGGAAGTCCAGTGTGCTGCAGAGTGTCAGAGGGGTAGGGTATAAGTTTGAAAACTAATCTTGTTGCTTTTATACGCGCCTTCACGAATCGCCGGGAGAAGGACGTTTTTAAACATACACAAGGACGTCTGATCCGGGTTTATAGCGGTATGATTATGTTATTTCTCATTCTGTTTATCGTCATTGTGTATTCTGTTTTGTATTTTGTCATTCTAAACAATCAAGAACGTGAATTAAAAACGATGATTGAGCAAGAAGCCAGCTTTATTGAAAATTATCTATCGAGCAGCCAGCAGAGTGATCTCCACAGCATGCAGGACCAAGAGGTCGTGTTTGCGGGAGCCAATCAATTTTTTTACTATGTAGTTCATTCTGATGGGGAATTGATTTTGGGAAATGAAGCAAATTCCAGAATGAGGCCACAGCTGCTTGGGATACTGAATAAAAGCTTTAAAGGGACAGCTGGCATTTATAAAGAAATTGTGCACATTCAAGGGAATCCAAGAGGACGGGGCGGCATGGGAGAATTTCGTCCGCCTGAACAGGATCAGGATATCCGCCTGATGATTGCAAGTCAGCCTCTTTATTCAAAAGGGGAGTACATTGGCCAGTTATATATTGGGAAGGATATATCGTTTGCCTATCAGTTATTCCACTGGATGCTTGTGATTCTTTTTGTCATTGGCCTCGTTTTTTTTGGCGTTGCGATGTACATTAGTGCCGTCATGTCAAAACGGGCCATGGTTCCGATTAGCCGCGCATATAAACGGCAGCAGGAGTTTGTTGCGGATGCCTCGCACGAACTGCGGACTCCTTTAAGTGTGCTGCTGTCGTCCGTGGATGCCATGGAGATGACGATCGAACCGAGTAAAGACGGCTTCTCCAATAAAATGCTAACCAATATGAGGCAGGAAATAAAACGGATGTCTCACTTGGTCACAGACCTGCTGACGCTGGCCCGGTCCGACTCCAATAGACTGGAGCTTGCAATGGAATCATTCGAATTCTTCCAGCAGGCCCAAAAAGCCATGGAGTCTGTCCGCCCGCTGGCTGCACTTAAGGGTATAGCGCTTCATTTGATTGGGCAGGGACCTGTAATGGTTACAGGGGACCAGCAAAAACTATCTCAGCTTTTATATATCCTATTAGATAATGGGATTAAATACACGCCGAATGGCGGTGAAGTAAAGCTCCACCTCACCCAAAAAGGAAAGGAACTGGGAATTATTGTCCAGGATACGGGAATAGGGATTAGAAAAGAAGACTATAGCAGGATATTTGAGCGGTTTTACCGGGCGGATGCCTCCCGCACCCGGCAAATGGGCGGGCATGGATTGGGGCTTTCGATTGCCAAATGGATTGTCGAGGCCCATAAGGGAACGATAAAGGTATCCAGCGAAATCGACAAAGGGACCAGCTTTATCATTCGCATCCCGCAGCCCGTTGGACCCTTAAATACCGTTCATCAAGAGCCGCCTGGCAGCTGAGTTTAAAAATGACTGAATTGGGACGCCCAGCATATTGGCGCCTCTTTTTTTATATTGTTAGATAAAGGAAACGGTTCCCAAAACATTCCAACTGCTTTATGATAGAGAGTAAGAATGGATATGGGTGGGAGTCGTTTGTTTCTACTAGATTACATAATTAATCTCTCTATTTTTTCACTGCTAGTAAGCATACCGTTAATCATACAGTCTTTTATCAATATTAACCCCATCAAACACGTCCGGATCTGGGGCGGAGTGTATGCGGGAATTGTATCTGTCATTTTAATAGAATTATCCTTCCAGCAGCAAGGCTATACCTACGATATCCGCTATTCTGCCATCATCCTAAGTTTTGCATATTTGGGTCCAATTCCGGGTCTCATCGCCGGCGTCCTTGCCCTGATGACAAGATTGGCTGCCAGCGGCCATTGGGCTCCGGCTATTATTGGCTGGGCGGCCATCTCTGCCGGATGCTTGCTGGTTCATTGGCTGATGCCGCGCATCCCTTCTGCACAAAAAACATTCATTTTGTATGGGGTCTATCTTGTGATCTATGGGATTACCGTGCCAGGATTTTTTCACGTTTTTCGGGGGCAGCCGCTGTTTCATTTCCAGTATGTCCTGTTTGTCCTGCTGGGGGTCATCCTAGGGGTGCTATTGATTGAGTCGTATTTAAAGCTGTACCGTCTTAACGACAGGTTGAAGGCGATGTACAAGCTGGTGGAGGAAAGCGAGTCTAATTATCGTTTGATTGCCGAAAATACGTCGGATCTGATCAAAGTCATGGATAAAGATCACCGGATCCGCTACTTTTCTCCTTCCCATAAACATGTTTTGGGCTATGAATTGGAGGAATTAGAGGGAATGGAATTAATCGGATGGATTCATCCAGATGATGCAGCGAATTTTGGAAGCACGATACAGTTAATGTTTGAAAAAAAACAATTCTACTCCATGGAATTCCGGTTCCGGCATAAGGATGGACGCTTTATTGAATTTGAATCACGCTGCATGCCAGTCAAAGGAGAACATGGTTCTATCGAGCATATTGTCATCGTCAGCCGGGATATCTCCGAGCGGAAAAAATCAGAAGAAATGTTACTGCAATCGGAAAAACTGTCCATTGTAGGAGAACTGGCCGCTGGAGTCGCTCATGAAATCCGTAATCCGCTAACGACAATAAAGGGCTTTGTCCAATTGTACAAAGCACAAAATGTGACATTTGAATACAGCGATTTGCTGTTAAATGAATTAGAGCGGATCGAGGCAATCACCAGTGAAATGCTTACCTTAGGAAAACCGCAGGCGGTCAAGCTGGTTCTTGCGGATGCACGCGAATTGATCGAAAGCACAGTGGAGCTGATCTCTCCCCAGGCTCTCATGAATGGTGTGGAGATCCGTGTTACAGCAGAGGAGAGCGGCTTTTTCATCACTTGTGAACAAAATCAGTTAAAGCAAGTATTCCTCAATCTTTTTAAAAATGCTATTGAGGCAATGCCTGGAGGGGGAAAGATACAAGTCCAGCTCCGAAAAGGTGAAGAGGGGATTTGTATGGTATCCATCAAGGACCAAGGGTGCGGCATTCCTGCAGAAATTCTGCCTCGCCTGGGAGAGCCTTTTTATACACTGAAGGAGAAGGGGACGGGTCTTGGGATCATGATTTGCACCAAAATTATCAAACAGCACCATGGCACGATCACATTCGAAAGTAAAGAGAATGAAGGAACGCTGGTCCAGATTCAATTGCCGTTAGCCGGCTAAAATAGCATAGGGCTTAGGTATAAGGGATCCCATGTTGTTGAAATGGAGGTGAAGCGAATGTGTTTAATCTTATTTGCCTATCAGGTTCACCCAGTGTACAAGCTGGTGATAGCTGCGAACCGGGATGAGTCTTACGAGCGTCCTACGGCACCAGCGTACTATTGGGAGGACGAGCCTCATATTTTGGCAGGCAGGGATTTAGAAAAAATGGGTACATGGATGGGGGTTACGAAGGATGGACGATTTGCCGCCTTGACAAATTATCGTAATCCAAAGGAATCCACAGAAGGGAAGCGCTCACGCGGGGAGCTTGTGGCAGAGGCATTAAAAGCTTCAAATTTAGATATTTATATGAAGGGCTTAAAAAACCGCTCAGATTGGTATCCTGGATATAATTTAATAGCAGGCGGCACGGATGGGCTTTATTATTTTTCAAATATTGACAAGAATCTAATACGGTTGGAGCCGGGAATTTATGGGGTCAGTAACCATTTATTGGACACGGAATGGCCAAAAGTAGTGAAAGGGAAGGCGGAGTTGTCCAAGGTGATTAACGGAAGCCGGGAAATCTTAGTGGATGAACTTTTCAAGCTTCTTCAAAACAGTGACCCCGCTCCTGATGACCGGCTCCCGCAAACGGGTGTATCGTTAGAATTAGAGCGAATATTATCGCCGTTATTTATCAAGAGTGAGCATTATGGAACAAGAAGTTCCACGGTGCTGTTAATGTCAAATCAGGAAATCCAATACATAGAGCGGGTTTTTACAGCCGGCCATGCGGGGGAGCAGAGTTTTCAAATACGTATTTAAAGAAGGATAAGAGGTACCTGGAAAAGGAATTTTCTAGGTGCTTTTTTTGTTCGGCGCTGTCCCCATATTCTAAAGCATAAACGCATGGTTTGAAAAAATTGGTCATTTTAGTAAGATTTTTTGGCGGTGATATATACTAATAGTAGAAGGGAGAGTGGTAAATTTGAAAAAAGGCTATATGGTCCTAGGGATTATTGCCGTTGTCATTGTTGCTCTCGGCATCATGTGGATGTCCAGTTATAATAGTTTCGTGAACCTGGAGGAAAACGTCGATCAGTCTTATGCACAAATTGAAAATCAACTGCAGCGTAGGCTGGATTTAATACCCAACCTGGTGAATACTGTAAAGGGCTATGCGTCCCATGAGAAAGAAGTCATTGCCTCTGTATCGGATGCCCGGGCAAGACTGGCTGGTGCCAATACCCCGGCAGAGGAAGCGACTGCAAATGCAGAACTATCAAATGCGTTAAGCCGATTGCTGGTGGTCGTGGAAAACTATCCAAACCTTAAAGCCGACCAGCAATTTACCCAACTGATGGATGAACTCTCAGGAACCGAAAATAGAATTGCCGTAGCCCGAAAGGATTATAATGACCAGGTAGCGGAGTATAACAAAAAAGTCAAACGATTCCCGGGCTCCATTATAGCGGGCTTTGGCGGATTTGATGAAAAAGAATACTTCCAAGCAGATCCAAAAGCACAAGAGGCACCCCAAGTTGATTTTGGGGGCAATGGGGGATGAGAACCAGGAAGGTCTTCAGCATATTTTTGGTGTCCTTAACCCTTTTCCTGAGCGCACGGAGTGCCTTTGCTGAGGATGTTCAGGTTCCCATGCCTGTTGGAGATATTTATGTTCAAGATTTTGCGCAGGTCCTGAACCAAACTGAAAAATCACAGCTTAATCAACTGGGCCGAAGCATTGAAGACCAGACAACTGCTCAAGTAGCTGTATTAACAATCCAATCAATTGGAGACAGGACAATTGAGGAATTTGCAAATGAGGCATTCCGGCAATATGGAATTGGCAGCAAGCAGGACAATGGGGTTTTGCTTGTATTGGCCATGAACGAAAGAAAAGCCAGGTTGGAGGTTGGATACGGTCTTGAAGGAAGAATTCCCGATGGCAAGGCAGGAAGAATCATAGATCAATATGCGATTCCTTACCTAAAAAATCAACAGCCCAATCGTGCTGTAATAGAAACCTACAAAGCCTTAGCAAACGAGGTTTTCACTGAGTACGGCATAGAAGGGCAGCAGACTGCGGAGCCGGGTCCTGTACAGCAAAGTACCGATCAACAGGATAAGGGATTGGGAATTCCCTCTTGGCTGATTATACTCATTGTCGTAGTTCTAGTGTTTATTGATATTAAATTTTTTGGAGGAACCCTTACCTATTTTCTGCTTTCAATTATATCCCGCGGCGGGGGAAGAGGCGGAGGCGGGGGGTCTCGGGGCGGCGGAGGCGGTTCGTCGGGCGGAGGCGGTGCCAGCCGTGGCTGGTAGACGCTTTACGCAAATTAATACAAATAACAAGGCTTCCAGCTCACCAAAACTGGGAGCCTGTTTCTTTGTATCAAACTGGCAGGTCTAATTGGTAATGACCCTTTTCTTCCGCCAATATGTATATACCCCAATACAGGCAGCCAGAAGTATGAAAAATAGGTAAATACTGTATTTTGAAAGATAGCCTGCCACATGTGTCCAGTTTTCTCCTAGCACCCTTCCGGTTGTGATAAAAATAAAGCACCAGCTAATGGCACCTGAATAAGAAAAAAGGGCAAATTTTTTATAGCTGTAGCTGTTGATCCCCGCTAGATATGCTGATATATGCCGTAGTCCGGGGATGAAATAGCCAATAAATAGCAGCAGCGGACCCATCTTTTCAAAAAGCCTTTTGGTGCGGTGAATCCTTTCCTCTGTAAGATGAAGTTTTGGACCAAACTTATGCAGGAATGGCGCCCCCAATTTAACCCCTAACAAGTAACTGAGAGTGATCCCGCCGAAGGCACCAATCATCGAGAAGATCAGTGAAGGCAGAAAGGACATTTTTCCGGTATAAACAATATAGCCTACATAGGTTAGGAGAATCTCATCGGGAATCGGCAGGCCAATAATCCCTCCTATTAAAGCCAGAGTAATCCCCAAATAACCATAATGCCCAATTAAACCAGCTAAATGGTGCAACTCCTACACTTCCTGTCCATGAATGATGTATTTCTATCAATTATATATTTTTTACAGAAAAATAAAAATTATGTATGGTATCAATTGATGGCGGCCCTTCCAAAAAAATGCGAAGCCTGGCTCGCCAATAAGTAAATAAGGAGGCACCATCGGTTATGGGATGGTGCCTTATGGAGTATAGTGGGTATTTAGGACGAAGTTTGTTCTCCGCCGTTCACATGGATGGTCTGACCGGTCACAAAGCGAGAATCATCCGAGGCGAGGTAAACATAGGCTGGAGCGAGCTCGAATGGCTGTCCTTGCCGCTGCATCGGATTATCCGCAAGCACGACTTGATCCTCTGAAAAACTGGCTGGAATTAGCGGAGTCCAGACACGTCCAGGAGCAACCGCGTTAACCCGGATGCCTTTCTTAATTAAATTATTGGCTAATGCCCGTGTAAAACCAACATTTGCAGCTTTAGTAGCAGAATAATCAATCAGCTGATCATTTCCGTAATAGGCCACGAAGGAGGCTGTATTGATAATCGAACTCCCTGCCTTTAAATAATGCAGGGCTTGGCGGGTCGTATAAAAGTGGGAATAGACATTGACCTTAAATGTCGTGTCAAACTGTTCATCGGTAATATCCAACAGGCTTAATTGCTGGAATTGGACCCCTGCATGGTTGACTAGGACATCGAGTTTGCCGAAGGTTTGAATGGTATGTTCCACGTTATCAACACATTGCTGTTTATTCCGTAAATCACCAGGCAGCAGTAAGCACTGCTGTCCCAGCTCTTCAATTCTTGCTTTGGTCCGGTTGGCATCCTCGTGCTCGTCTAAATAAGAAATGGCGACATCGGCACCTTCTTTGGCAAATGCAATCGCAACGGCTGCACCAATGCCGCTGTCCCCGCCCGTAATCAGTGCGGTTTTTCCGGCCAGTTTGCTGCTGCCGCGATAGTTGGGATTTTCAATGATCGGTCTTGGGACCATTAAGCCTTCGACACCGGGCTGGCGAAGCTGGCGCTGTTCTGGAACGGTAATCGGAACGTCCTCATAGCGAGTAATTTTACCATAATGGGGGTATAGGGGATAGGATGGTTCAGCGGGATGAGTTGGTCGATCGTTAGGCACAAGCATCCTCCTCAATAAAGCAATTTGCGATACATTATGACTAATGGGCGAATATCGTGCCTGGCAAAACAGCGCAAATTGCAGAAATTTCAACCTGTACGCGCTCAGGACATCAACAAAATGAATACCGTAATATAAAAAACATGGAGGGAAACCCGATGCAATACCTGCAATACCTGCAATACAGGCCAGAAATAAAATTCTTGCTAATCAACCATTCCGATGAAAAAGTGAAAATATTATACAACTCCAATCCACACCCATTCCAACTCCCTAAAATCGGCAACAGGCCGCCCTTCTACACCAACCCGCGATATGAACAATATTACCCTGTCATTTAGTGGGCATTTAGTGGGGACAGTCCCCGCTATGGTGAAGTTTTTTGTGAAATAAGGTTTGACGAATGAGAGTTTGTTCTTTATCATATAGTGGAAGTGAGTACCCGACTTGAACGGGAGAGGTTCATAGCTGAAACCCTCTATAAAAAACTATGGATTCATGACATTACGCCATGTCCATACGGATGTGGCTTTTTATTTTGCTGAAATCCGAGTAGTTTGCCTATAGATTGCTTGAGAGTGAACCCTCCTGTTTAACATGCTAATACATTGCAGGAGGTTTTTTTATGTCTGGACGTACATCAGAACAAGGATTAAAAGAGTTAACTTTATTAGGTAATCAAGGCACTGAATATTCATTTGATTATGCGCCTGAGGTTTTGGAGGCAGTCGATAATCTTCATACGGGCCGCGATTATTTTGTGAAATTTAACTGTCCTGAGTTTACCAGTCTTTGCCCGCTGACCCGCCAGCCGGATTTCGCGACGATTTATATCTCCTATATTCCGGATAAAAAAATCGTGGAAAGCAAATCTCTAAAGCTGTATTTATTCAGCTTTAGAAATCATGGCGATTTCCATGAAGACTGTGTCAATATCATCATGAATGATCTGATTCAGTTATTGGATCCCCGATATATTGAGGTTTGGGGCAAGTTCACTCCTCGCGGCGGCATTTCGATTGACCCGTGGTGCAATTACGGGAAACCGGGAACTAAATACGAAAAAATGGCCGATTTCCGGTTGATGAACCATGACCTTTACCCTGAAAAGGTGGATAACCGCTAAGAGGGAACAAAATAAAAGCAAAGAGAGGACGGCTCTTTCTGCTTCTTCTTATGAAAGGGAAGCAGGAAGAGCCGTCCTTATTTATTTGATAAGTATAAAAGTTTTAGAATTTGAGAATTGCCAAGCTCCTGGCATACGGCACTGACCAAGGTGCCCGCGCTTTTCTTATATGCACAATAACAAGTAACTTAAGCAACCGGCAAATGCGCCGAGAAAGGCGCCAACCAGAACATCCGATGGATAGTGGAGCCCCAGGTAGATTCGTGACAAACCTACACTAAGACCCAATAGGATGAGAAGGAAAGCAATCTGAGGCACGGATAAGATATAGGGAGTCAAAATAGCGAATATGGCTGTTGTATGACCGGAAGGAAAAGAGTGATCCTTTAGCGGATTTTCAGGAAACTTGGTGCTATCTAATGTCAGATAGGGCCTTTTTCTGGGAAACAGCACTTTGGCAATTTGAACCGGTATATGGCTTGCAGATAAAGCAAGGGCGCCGGCAATTGCAAGCAGCCGGGTTTCCCTGGACCATGATAACAAGTACAACAGGATGGAAGCAGATATGGTGAATCTTGCTCCGCCTAGATGGGTAACTGTCCGAAAAAACAGATTCAGCCAAACCCGTTCAAAATGACGATTAATCTTATGGAAAATTCGGCACTCAAAACCATATAGCACATGTAAAATTCTTATCATAATCCGCTCTCCTTAAAAGTGTTTTACACTCAAACTGGATGGGCTTATAGATAAACAAGCGAAACCAGCCGGAAACAGTTATTCTATCATTCAACCTGCCTCGTATAATTAAAGGGTTTATCTCTATTATATCGGGGAAAGAATGTCCATTTTTAAACTCGGTGTAAAGAACATGTAAAGTCTTTGTATACATAGACGTCTTGGCTTTAATAAATTCCCTCTAAATTAAACCTTTCATGCTTTACACTTTATCATCTTCAAGTGAGCGTGAAAAGGTAGGCTGATAGAAGCGGGAAACGAAAAGGCTTCTGAAAGTCTGGTCTAAGGGTTTGAAATTTCCAGCGTTGTTTTCGTGCTTTTGCCATCCTAACCAGGGAAAACGATTTGATTCAAACGGACCGCCAATCGCCTTGGAGATAAAATAGCCTACTCGTGATACAATAGTATCCAGCGAGGTGAAGAAGTATGGTATGGAAAGTAAATCATTCGACCAAACAGACGGCCGACCGGTTTGAAATCACGATGGATGAAGTGGAACTGCCAAATGGGGAGCAAAAGCGGTTTTCCTATGTGGATTTTGCAAAGGGAGTTTGTATCCTCCCGATTAACCAAAATAAGAAAGTCCTGTGCATAAAGCAATATCGCCATTCCTTAAAAAGCTGGCAGTGGGAGCTGCCTGCTGGCATGATCGACCCTGAGGATGCCTCACCAAAGGAAGCCGCCAAGCGGGAATTGGAAGAGGAAACTGGATATAGAGCTGAACACTGGCTGGAACTCGGCAGCGTCTATCCGTCTCCCGGTTCTACCAGCGAAGAAATCTTCTTATATGCCGCTGCCGGCTTAACACCCACGCAGCAGAAGCTAGACAGCAGCGAACAACTGGAACTCTATGAAATCAGCATGGAGGAACTCAAAGAAATGATTGTTAGCGGTGAGTTCAACCATGGGGCAGGACTGGCAGCCATCCTAAGGTATAAGTTTACAACAGATTAGGGGCCTGTCCCCCAGCGCATTAATGCGGTAAAGGAAATGCCTTCACATTTTTTGTGTGGAGGTTTTTTGTTGTAAAATTTGCGTTTAAAGTGTAAAATTACACTAAATATACATAGTGATTGTTTGGTTGAGGAGGGGTTGGATGAAGCGGGGGTTTGGGTTGTTGACGGGTTATTTTGGAGTTATACCTTTGATTCTAGCATTTTGTACGCTAGTAATCTTGATGACGGGATATGATCAGGTAATCGTTGTTTCATTATTGGTGCTTATTATAGGAGGGGGTGCTGCCGGGATTTACGCAGGAATCAAGCGGCATTCTGACAAGATGGGTGTCAGCTTTGCCCTTTTCCTTTTGCCGCTGGCCTATACTTCTGTTTTATGGGCAGTGTTTATGTTGATTTCCGGCGGATTTTATGGTGCTGGTGCTTGGTTATTTTATGGCATCTTTCACATTGGACTAGCACCGATTTTTTTGTTTTCCATGTTAATGGGAGAAGGGAGACTGTTTCTTTGGGCGCCGCTGGCTTACGAAGCTGCTTTTATGGCAGGAATGATTCTTGCAGCCATCATGAACCGGGCACTTCCATCCATTAATAGAAAGCACTTGATTACACTCATAACTGTGTTTATTCTGGCAATGGGAACAGGTGGAGCCGTGCAATGGCAGCGAAGCAAAACGGTCCTGCCCGCCTCCTATGGATTTCAATATGGCGGCGGATACTCTAGTACGGATTTAACTCCGTATGAAGTGGCCAATCCTGATAACGAACTGCCGAAACTAGAAACCCCTTCAACATTCACCATTAAGGATCCAAATGATATGCCCGTTTTAGATGGAGCGGAGGCGGCCTTCCCAGTTTATTCTGCTTTTGCCAATGTGGTCTATGAAAATGCCTCGAAGGTAGTCACCGATAAACAGGAAGTGGTGGCCTTCACGAATACCATTTATGCCTATGAACGGCTTTTATCAGGGGATATCGATATATACTTTGGAGCTGAACCGTCAAAAGAACAGCAGGAAATGGCTAAACAAGCAGGAAAAGAGCTTTTGTTAACGCCAATTGGAAAAGAAGCGTTTGTATTTTTCGTCAATCCGGCTAATCCTGTTGCAAACCTAAAAGTTGAGGAAATCAAGGGAATCTATTCGGGAAAAATAACCAGCTGGTCGGAACTTGGCGGAACGAATCAGAAAATCATTGCCTTCCAGCGTCCGAAAAATTCCGGCAGCCAGACCCTGCTGGAAAAAATCATGAGTGATACGAAGATTGTCGATCCATTAAAGGAAGAAGTGCCGGAAGGGATGGGCGGAATCATCGAGCAGGTAGCCGATTACCGCAACTACGAAAATGCCATCGGCTTTTCATTCCGCTTTTTTGCAACCGGAATGAATCCCAATCCCGATATTAAACTGCTTGCCATCAACGGCATCAAACCAGATCCAGAAAATATTTCATCCAGCAGCTACCCATTCACTGCCACCCTCTATGCCATTACATTAAAAGATAACACCAAGCCTGCCATTGAGCCATTCCTCGGCTGGATGCAGGGCCCTCAAGGTCAAGAGCTGATTGAAAAAATCGGCTACATCAAAATGAAGTGACGGGGACGACTGATGGTCCCCGTGTCTTTATATTTCAATGATAACGGGCAGGATCATCGGTTTGCGTTTGGTTTGGGCATAGAGGTATTGGCCGACGGTTTTTTTGATGGCTTGCTTCAGGACGCTCCATTGACGGATGTTTTCAGGAGATTGCTCATCCACTGTCTTTTTGACGAGCCGGTTGACCTCTTTAATAAGGTCCTCGGAGTTCTTGACATAGACAAATCCCCGGGTAATGGTGTCGGGTCCGGAAATGATCTTTGGTTCCAATTTACTGAGTGTTAAGACGATGGCCAGCATGCCGTCTTCCGATAACTGTCTGCGGTCGCGAAGGACGATGTCTCCAATATCGCCAATCCCCATGCCGTCCACATACGTGTCACCTGCAGGAATGGACCTTGTCTGCCGAGCCCTTCCGTTTTCGAAATCCACCACATCGCCATTTTTAATAATGAAGGTGTTCCCTTTTTCCACGCCAACGGATTCGGCCAGCTGCTGGTGATGATGCAGCATTCTGTGCTCCCCGTGCACCGGAATGAAATAGGTCGGTTTGATTAAGGTAATCATCAATTTCAAATCCTCTTGGTAGCCATGTCCGGAAACATGCATGCCCGTAGAACTTCCCGATCCATAAATTACCTTGGCCCCAAGCCGGAACAAATTATCAATGATACGGGACACATCTTTTTCATTTCCCGGAATGGGCGATGCCGCCAAAATAACCGTATCCCCAGGATGAATTGAGGCATCCCGATAGCTGCCAGCTGCCAGCCGGGCCAGCGCTGCCATGGGTTCTCCCTGGCTCCCGGTACAAAGAATAGCCACTTGTTCAGAAGGGAGCCGGTCCATTTCATTCGGCTCAATCAGCATTCCTTCCGGGACCGTCAAATAACCGCGTTCAATCGCCACATCGACTACATTCACCATACTGCGGCCGAGCAGGGCAAGCTTGCGATTGGTCTTTATGCAGGCATCCACGACTTGCTGGACCCGATTGACATTAGAGGCAAACGTAGAAATAAAAATTTTCCCTTCTGCCCGAAGGAACGCCTCATAAACATTTTCTCCAACCATGCGCTCGGATGGGGTCAGGCCGGGACGTTCGGCATTGGTGCTCTCCGATACCAATGCCAGGACGCCGCGGCGCCCCAGTTCCGCCATTTTATGAATATCGGAATATTGATGGTTTTCCGGGGTCAAATCAAATTTGAAATCCCCTGTATGAACAAGAATTCCTTCAGGTGTATCAAAAACAATGCCAAGACAATCCGGAATACTATGGCTGACCCGAAAAAACGAAACGGTCAGCTTCCCTAGTTCCAGCTTTGAATCCGAATCAATGGCAGTCAATTTGGTATCCCTGTTTAGCCGGTGTTCATCCAATTTTAATTCGATCAATCCTAATGTGAACCGAGTGGCATATATCGGAACATTGATTTTTTTAAGCAAATAGGGAATGCCGCCGATATGATCCTCATGGCCATGCGTTACCACTAAACCGCGAATTTTTTCACGATTCCCTTCTAAATAAGTCATATCCGGTATGATGAGGTCGATTCCTAACAGACTTTCATCTGGAAACTTGCCGCCGCAGTCAATGATAACGATATCGTCGCCGTATTGAACGACATACATATTTTTCCCGATTTCATCAATGCCGCCTAAGGCAAAAACAGACAGGCTATTCTCATTGGTTCCCATCACGAAAACCTCCCAAAGTTCAAATATATGGTTAGTATTCCATTAAAAAAATGATCCGATCAGCTAAAAATTGAAAATTTTTAGCTGATCGGATCATGGTTTGTTTTTTTATAGTAATAATTTTTAAAAAATAGTAAAATATCCCTATAACTTTTATTAGAAGGTGATTGTTTGGAAAAAAGGCCATTGGTTGAAAGTACTGTACTATTACTATTGATTGTGGTGACAGCTTTATTTATGCCAGCTGTGAAAGGGATTTTTGTCATTATCCCCATCATTTATTTTTTTGTAGAAGCAAAGCTCCGCAACAGAGGGAATGCCGGAATGAAGGGGAAAACTCTGCTGCAGGATATCAAACAGAGCTGGCTGCCGATTCTTCTTGTTTCGGTGGTTTTCCAGTGCGGTTACATACTGATTTTTAATACATTGCTGCCGGAGGTGGCTGAGCACGTCAAAGACCGGGTACCCTTATTACAAGATTTCAATATTGGGCTAGTGCTTAGTCTGCTTGTGCTGGCTTTAGGGGAAGAAATCACGTTTCGAGGATTGTTTCAGAACCGGTTTACCTGGGTGATGAAGCCGGCATATGCGATTATTCTTACATCGCTTGCCTTCACTTTAGCCCCCCGCTATAGCGGATTTTTTCGAAATAAGTGGGCAGGTTACTGCCGAATAAGCAGTTTAGCGGAAATTTTAATTGTCTAAACTTTCGGAATAGGATAAACTGAACTTAATATGATTAAAGGAGATGTGACCTATGCTATCGAGCATTGCAGTGGATGTTTTTCGCATAAACGATCAAAACATCAAGGGGTTACAGTAGACTTTTACCCTATACTGCTAACCCCATCACAAATTGGGGGAAACCAGGTTGATACGAAATTACAGCGAAAAATTTTTAACAGGAAATGAGATTGTTTTAAATCGGATTACACCGGAGGACTTTGAGGAGTTCTATTTGATTGAGGATGTAATGGAAAGCCGGCTATTGATGAATGATGGAATTCCATTTCCACCGACTCAAAAGGATCATGAAGGATTTTTAGAAGGCATTAGTTCCGATAACGATGAGTACACGTTTGCGATCCGTTTGAGAGACCAGCCTCTATTCATCGGCTCCATTGCGGTTTATGGAGTGAATTGGAAGAATGGCACCTGTTTCGTGGGGATTTCCATCGGTCCAGATTATCAAGGCAAAGGCTATGGGACGGATGCGATGCAAACATTAGTGTCGTTTATCTTTAACTATATGAATATCAATAAGATTAAGCTTCATGTGTTTGGATTTAATCAAAGAGCCATTCGTTCCTATGAAAAATGCGGATTTAAAACGGAAGGGATTTTAAGAGAAGAACTTTTCCGATTCGGCCAGTTTCAAGATGTTTTTACCATGGGCTTATTGAGACGGGAATGGACAGAATAGACTGTAGCCTAGTGAAATAGCTTGGGGAAACCCAGGCTATTTTTAATGGGGATAGACCTGCTTAGGATTTTATCTGAATTTTTTAAAAATAGATCATCAACTTCTTCCTGTTATCATGTTAAAATGGAATATAAAGTTAAAATATCCAATGTTAGGGTATTTTGGTCTTTTGAAATAAGAAGGGGTGGAAAGCAGTGAATATTTACGTCATCCGTCATGGGGAATCAGAGCATAATGTGGACCGAACGGTTATGGCACATACCCATGATTCACAGCATAGCTTAACGGAGCTTGGCTTCAGGCAGGCTGAGCAGACAGCTGAATTTATGAAAACAATCCTAAATGAACAGACTGTCCTGTTCGCTTCTCCTTATTTGCGGACAAAGCAGACGGCGCAAGCCATCCATCGTTTGCTCCCAGAGGAGGTTCCGTTTAAAGAGAACCCGCTGATCCGAGAATGGGAGCTTGGTAATTTGTATGACTTTACCAATCGTACACCGGAAGTGAAAAAGGAGTATAAAGCAGCAGGACAATTTTATTTTCGCTATCACAATGGAGAATCACTGGCAGACGTTTATTTGCGCGCTTCAATGTTTATGAATACAAAAATAGAACGGATCCGGCAGCAGCAGCTTTATGACAATGTTGTCATTGTGACGCACGCTGCCTTTATCCAGATGCTGCTAACCTTTCTCATGGACTGGCCTGTGGAAAGTCTGGCCCATTTTAAACCGGTGGAAAACGCATCGGTTATTAAGATTTTCGAAGAGGATGGGGAGTATCAGTTTGACAAAATTTATGTCCCAAGCATTAGCCAGCACGTGTAGGAGCTGGCCTTGGGACTCGTGAGGGATTTTCTATCTTGACAACAGGAATTTTTACTGCAATAATAGTGTTAATTTAAATACTGGTACCTTTAATTCAGTCCCGTGAGGCTGACAAGGACAGCGGATATGTTGATAAACAGGCATGGACCCTATCTATGAACCTATGTTTATCAGAAAAAGCTTCTTGTCGCATGCGGCAGGAAGCTTTTTCTATTCTCATTGTCTAAATCGAAGGCTATTCCTTCGGTACCAGTTTCAAGCATAACAAAAGACATAGTGGGGGAATTGGTATGAAAAAAGTAGATTTAGATTTTTCGTTGCAGGCGGTGCCTCTGGCAAACCGCAATGGTTTTTGGAACATGTTAGTGGTCATGCTGGGGCTTACATTTTTCTCAGCCAGTATGATGTCCGGCGGTTCATTATCCCAAGGATTAGATTTTTCAACCTTTATTTGGATCGTATTAGCAGGGAACTTAATTCTTGGTTTATACACGGGGGCATTGGCTTATATTGCAGCGAAAACCGGCCTTTCGACACATCTGCTGGCACGGTATGCTTTCGGTGAAAAAGGCTCTTATCTTCCGTCGTTTTTATTAGGGGCGACTCAAGTAGGCTGGTTTGGCGTAGGGGTTGCGATGTTTGCCATTCCGGTTCAAAAGGTAACAGGATTAGATATGTACTTATTAATTGCCATCGCAGGAATTGCCATGACGGCAACGGCCTTCTTTGGAATCAAGGCGTTAGCCATTTTAAGCTTTATCGCAGTTCCAGCGATTACGGTTCTAGGCGGCTTCTCCATGTTTCAAGCAGCGGGCACGATTGGCGGAATGGCTGGATTGATGCAATATCAGCCGGATGAAACGATGGGATTGGCTGCAGCGTTAACGGTTTGTATCGGTTCCTTTATTAGTGCAGGGTCGTTAACACCAGACTTTGCCCGATTTGCGAAAACAAAAAAATCAGCCGTTTCCTCCACGATTATCGCTTTCTTTATCGGAAATTCCCTTATGTTCCTATTCGGAGCGGTAGGGACAATTGTTACGGGAAAATCGGATATTTCGGAAGTGATGTTTGTGCAAGGCTTGATTATTCCAGCAATTATTGTTCTAGGGTTCAACATCTGGACTACGAATGATAATGCTTTATATGCTTCTGGTTTAGGATTCTCGAATATTACTAAAATCAAAAAAAGCAAAATGGTTATTTTTAACGGGATTGTCGGAACGATTTTAGCCATGTGGCTGTATAACAACTTTGTCAGCTTCTTGACGCTGCTAGGCTCGACTTTGCCATCGATTGGGGCGATTATTTTAGCAGACTACTTCATTGTGAACCGGGGCAGTTACCCGAATTTTGCTGACATGAAGTTTAAAGCGGTCAATTGGATCAGCATCCTGGCTTGGGCTGCCGGGGTGGCAGCCGCCCAATGGCTGCCAGGTATTCCCCCAATCAACGGACTTATAGGAACAGCGGTTGTCTATGTAGCGGCAACTTTCGCAGTAAAGCAAATGCAATCAGCCAACTTTACAGCAGCAGAAATGAAAAAGGTGAACTAAATGATTATCATTAAAAACGCTAAGCTTAGAGGAAAAGATGGACTTTGGAATATTGTAACGGCAGACGGCAAAATCGTAAAAGTGACACAAAATCATGTGGAGGCTGAGGGGGCTCAACAAGTCCTTGATGCAGACGGGTCCCTCGTTCTGCCTCCGTTTATCGAACCGCATATTCATTTAGATACTACCTTGACGGCCGGTGAACCGGAGTGGAATATCAGCGGCACGTTATTTGAAGGCATCCAGCGCTGGGCGCAAAGAAAAGAGACTCTAACGGCAGAAGACGTGAAAGGAAGAGCCAAAACCGCTTTGAAATGGCAAATGGCACAGGGAATTCAGCATGTCAGAACCCATGTCGATGTCACCGATCCGGAGTTAACAGCCCTTAAGGCGATGCTGGAGGTTAAAGAAGAAGTCTCTCCTTATATCGATTTGCAGATTGTTGCCTTTCCACAGGAAGGGATTCTCTCGTATCCAAATGGAGTACAGCTGCTGGAGGAAGCCTTGAAAATGGGGGCCGACGTGGTCGGCGGAATTCCGCATTTTGAATTCACACGAGAGTACGGGGTTGAATCCATGCAGAAGGCCTTTGAATTGGCTGAGAAATATGACCGTCTTGTCGATATTCACTGTGATGAAATTGATGACGAGCAGTCCCGGTTTGTAGAAGTCGTCGCAAAAGAGGCATATGAACGGGGCATGGGTTCCCGGGTAACAGCGAGCCATACGACCGCAATGGGATCGTATAATGACGCTTACGCTTATAAATTGTTCCGCTTGTTAAAGTTATCTTCGATTAACTTTGTTTCAAATCCGTTAGTTAATATTCATCTTCAAGGCCGATTTGATTCGTATCCAAAACGAAGAGGTCTGACCCGCGTGAAGGAGTTAAACGAAGCAGGCTTAAATGTCTGCTTTGGCCATGATGATATTTTTGACCCTTGGTATCCGCTGGGCACAGGCAATATGCTGCAAGTGCTCCATATGGGCATCCATGCTGCGCAATTAATGGGCTATGACCAAATTGTCAATTCGATTGATTTTATTACAAAAAACAGTGCGAAAACGTTAAACATTGAAGATCGGTATGGCATTGAAGCTGGCAAGCCGGCGAACTTGATTGTCCTGGCTGCGGAAAATGAATATGAAGCCATCCGCCAGCAGGCCGTGGTCCGGTATTCGATTCGCAACGGGCGGATCATTGCCGAAACAAAGCCAAGTGAGGCGTCGGTCACCATTAAAGGTGCAAAAGAAATGGTTACGTATAAAAAATAAAGGAATTTTTAAAGGCCAGAGGAAACTCCGGTCTTTTTTTTGCCCCTTTTTAAGGTCTGATCAGCTCTGAAAACTATTTTATTTTCTTAAGGATAAGTTAAGGAATCCACACGATAATAGGTACATCAAATCAAACAACCCTGGTTCAGCGTGCGTTGCTGGGCTGTGGATCAAAAGGAGCCATGGATATGAAAAAATGGATTTGGACAGTGATCATTTTGTTAGTCATTGGTTTTGTTGGATTTCAGTATTTCAATTCAAAATCAAATGCGCAGGAAGCGACAGCACAGGTTCGAACAGCAACCGTTCAAAAAGGCAAGCTGGAGGTGAAAATCAGCGGGTCTGGTTCAGTTGCCTCTGTTACTAGTGCCGATATTACGGCAGCAGCTGATAATCAAGAGATTGATGAAGTATTAGTTGCAGCCGGCGAGGAAGTGAACGCAGGAGATGAACTGATTACCTTCACTGATGGAAGCGACCCGATCACAGCTCCTGCTGCAGGTACAATCACATCTGTATCCGTTGCAGCTGGACAGCGTGTAACAAGTGGACAAGCTGTCGCTCATTTGACGAATTATCAAGATTTCCAAACCGTTATTCAAGTAGATGAATTAGATATTTCTAAAATAAAAGTGGATCAAACAGCCGACATCACCGTCAGCGCTTATCCAGACAAAACGTTTACTGGAAAAGTGACGGCCGTTGCGGCAGAGGGAACGTCGTCCAATGGGGTAGCAACTTTTGACGTAACGATTCATATTGAAAACCCTGAAAACCTAAAAGTCGGCATGAGTACGGAAGCCAGCATTTTAACAGAAAGCAAGGAAGATGCGCTTTACGTACCAGTAGATGCGGTTCATACAAATGGTGATCAAAAATACGTGATTGTTACTTCCGCTTCAAATGGCAGCGGCAGTTCTGAGGCGGCTACTGAACAAAAAACAGTGAAAACCGGTATTGCGAATGAGGATTATGTGGAAATTACCGAAGGCTTAAGTGAAGGTGAAACCATTCAGCTGCCAGCTCTGGCAGCCAGCAGCTCCTCTACTTCTGAGCAGGGCAGGAGCATGCAGGGATTCGGCGGCATGGGCGGCTTTAGCGGCGGCGTGCCTCAAGGCAGAATGGGAGGAACCAGCGGAGGCAGCATGAGTGGAAGGGGCGGTCAGTAATGGGTACCCCAATGATCGAAATCAAGAACATGATGAAGACCTATAAGCTAGGCGGCGAAACGGTAAATGCCCTGAATAATGTGTCACTCGAGATAGAAAAGGGAGAGTTTCTCGCTATTATTGGCCCTTCCGGTTCAGGCAAATCTACCTTAATGAATATGCTGGGCTGCTTAGACAGACCTGACCAAGGGACGTATAAGCTTGACGGCAAGGATATTGGAAAAATGGATGATAATCAGCTCGCTGCCATCCGCAATCAGAAAATCGGATTTATTTTCCAAAACTTTAATCTGCTGACAAAGCTTACTGCAGTGGAAAATGTCGAATTGCCTTTGTTATATGCTGGGGTGTCCACAAAGGAACGCCGCGAACGGGCCTTAGATGGATTAAATAAGGTCGGGCTGAAGGAGCGGGCAGGCCACCTGCCTTCCCAGCTTTCTGGAGGCCAGCAGCAGCGGGTGGCGATTGCCCGGGCTCTCGCCAGCCAGCCAGCGATTCTTCTGGCCGATGAACCGACCGGGGCGCTGGACAGCAAGACCAGTAAAGAAATTCTTCAGCTGATGAAGGAACTGAATGAAGCCGGCCACACGATCATTTTGATTACTCATGATTTAGAGATTGCCAAACAAGCGAAGCGAATGGTCAGCATTCAGGATGGAGAGCTGCATGAAAATGGAGGTGAGCTGCTTGGGCATTTTGCAGTCCATTAAAATGGCTTTAAAAAGTATCAAAAGCAATAAGCTCAGGTCAGTGTTGACGATGCTGGGGATCATTATCGGTGTCGCTTCGGTGATCGTGCTCGTATCGATTGCCCAGGGGTCAACCAAAAGTGTGACAAGTTCCATTAACTCGTTAGGAACGAACTTATTAACGGTTAATACCTACAGTACGGATATTGAATTATCCGAAGATAAAATCAGTGAGCTGGGGGATTTAAATGGTGTTGAGGCTATCTCGCCGGTTGTTTCAGGGCGTGTCAATTTGAAAAAAGACAGGACTGCTTCTCAAGTCAGCTTAACAGGAACCAATGCTGCCTATTCCGACGTTCGGGATACTGAGGTCAGCCAAGGGCGGTTTATCACGGATCTGGACGTTGAGTACAGGCAAAAGGTGGTCGTTCTTGGATCAGAAACGGCATCGACCTTTTTTGGGACGGATAATCCTGTCGGCCAATATATTCAAGTCGAAGGCACTTCCTTTAAAGTGGTCGGAGTATTGGCTTCGAAAGGAAGTTCACTAGGGCAAAGCGGAGACAATGTCGTGATTGTCCCATTAAGTACCGGCCAGCGGCTTGTTGGTTCTACAGTGATTAGCACCGTTTATTTGCAAGCAAAGGACGAGAATCAAATGGATTTCGTCATGAATGAAGTCAAAATGAAGATGGCAGACCTTTACCCAGGAAAGAGTGATGATTATGGTGTCACGAACCAGCAGGATGTCATGGATACCATGTCTTCTGTTACAGATACGATGACCATGCTTCTCGGGGGAATTGCCAGTATCTCCTTACTGGTCGGCGGAATCGGCATCATGAATATCATGCTGGTCTCCGTATCTGAGCGGACGAAAGAGATTGGTATTAGAAAGGCGATTGGCGCCAAACGGCGGGATATTCTTTTGCAATTCTTGATTGAATCGGTCGTCTTAAGTGCTCTTGGCGGTCTTATCGGCGTGCTAATCGGACTTGGGTTAGGAAAGATTGTCTCATCCTTGATGAGTATAAGCATCTCCTTTTCTTCAACCGTCATTCTGGCATCATTCTTATTCTCACTAGTGGTCGGCGTCGTCTTTGGCATGTTCCCGGCCAATAAGGCTTCAAAATTAAATCCGATTCAGGCGTTAAGATACGAATAACTATCTGTGTTTTAGCAAATTCCAGTTTCTGATCTGTGATTCGCAAATAAAACTAGTAAATTCGCAAATAAAGTTTTTTCTATGGGAAAAACGGGTCAAATTATTACGCAGCGATAGGAAAAAATCTGGTGTAAATAAGAATTTTTTATAAAAATCATACGAAAAGGAGCATTTTCATGAAAAGCACAAGAAAAGTACACTTATGGATTGGATTAATTTGTTCCATTTTTATCTTTCTGGAGTCTCTTACGGGATTAATTATGAATGAACCATGGTTGATTGGACAACAGACACAGACTTTTGAGAGGGGGAATTTTCAGCCAGGACAGTTTCAAGGGCGGCAGGGGATAACCAATGATTCGGCGCAAAATTCTGGACAAACGGAAGGGCAAGCGAATGGCTCAACCGATGGCCAAACAAATGGACAGATGAACGGTCAAACAAGAGGACAATTTGGAATGAACGGACAGTTCCCTGCTGGCGGTGAACGCGGTGCAGGATTCACTGGCGAGGAAGGCTCATCCCAATCTCTCATGGGAATCATTAGAGAACTTCATGAGGGAAGAATTGGCACGACAAATATTAAATGGTTAATTGATCTTGTGGCCGTAGCCATGATGATCTTAACAGGAACAGGGATTTATTTATCTATTAAGATCCTTGGGGCCGAGAGAAAACGGAAAAAGGCTGGATTGGAAAGAGAAACAGCATAAAAAACAAGCTAACGGGTTCACTTTAGAAGTGCGAACATTAAACGCAAGAAAAAACACATTGGAATTTCACAACGGAGTTCCAATGTGTTTTTTTGCTATACAATCAATGGTTATGGATTTCGCATGGTATGGATGCAAACTGAAAACATATTTACACAACTTTTTCCGCACTGTCCCTGTATTTATTGATCTGTCATATATGTACGAACTAATTCGTAACATCTTTCCTTTGTTGATGTATATAAAGAGATATATAATGCAACGTTTTCAAAAGTTCCCCCATTATACTTTAATCTTTCTTGATTAGCCGTTTCTTCTTTCTGGTTTATCCATTTGATTTGTTCAGCTTTTAAATCTTCCATTATCTCTGGAGATAACTCTTTTTGTAGTAAAGCATAAATCTCATTTAAAGCTTTGTCATATTTCTCGTAAGAAACTCCATAGTAGTTTTTCATAGCGTTTGTTACACCGCTATCTGAATCCTTCTTTTCTGGCATAGCGTCAAGTTCTTTTTGGATGTTGTCTAACTTTTCTATAAACTCGTTTCTTCTTCCAGTTATTTTTGATGTTTGGTCTTCCTGCATATTTTCATTATTAATGGATGCTTCAACCGAATTATTATTATCACTTTTATCGGACTTCACTGTACTGTCAGTATATGAATCATTAGATGAAGTGGAATCGTCTGTACTTTCTGAAATGCTATCATCATCCGACTGATTTTTGAGTGATGTAGAATGATCAGAGGTATTGCTGCAAGCAGACATTCCAACCAATAAAATAACTAAAAGGGTTGCTACAATAAAACTTTTACTTTTCTTCATTTCTACAGCTCCAATCTCTTTTTTTGTTCCATACAAATTATTTTAGCATAACCAATAATAACCTTTTAAGTTTTTGTGCTAAAAGTGCGATTAATCAGTTGATTACAAAAAATAAGACTTAGAGATAAAATTTCTCTAAGTCTTATTTTTTGTATTAACCTCAACAGTAAGTAAATTAGTTAAAAACAAGCCTGCTCGGGCTTGTTTCATTTTTATGGGAGGAATTTTACAATTTTTCACCTGTTTCCATTGTTTTTTGTGTAATATAATGATGAGCTATTTTTTTAGAACCATTTGGTCTGCGTGTTATGGTTAGTGCGAGGCCTCCAGCTTTTGTCTTCCTTTTTCAACCTCAATGGCGGAAACAATATAAGCAAACCCGTTCATCAAAAAATAAATCACATTGGATTGTACTCGTTCTGTTTCTTCTAAATACGTGTTAATAATGATGAAAATAGAATATAAAACGACGAAAAAGACAGCAATTTTATTAAAAATGATCACGACAACAACCCCTTCATTAAACTCTTATCTTTATCATATTTGACTTAGGGTGTTCTTATGCAAAAGATTGGTCCAGGTTATCGGGCAAAACATTAGAATGATTTTTTAGAAAGCGGGGATGGGGATGGAAAAATTAACGGCATCTGTGCAAGGAATTTACATAGCTGATCAGCCGGACACATTTGTATCCAGGAGGATTTCTGAAGTTCAATTAGATTTTGGAGGAATCAAGGAGGACCGCCATTTTGGCGTGACCCGCCCGGCTGATTCAAGACAGCCCATGTATCCTAAAGGAACAGAGATATTGAATCGCCGGCAAATCACGATTGTGGCAGAAGAAGAGCTAGCTTTGATTTCACAGGAAATGGGCATAGAAAAGCTAGAGCCAGAGTGGTTAGGCGCTAATATCCTATTATCAGGGATACCGGAATTGACTGGGCTTACCATAGGATCTCGAATTTTGTTTCCAAATGGAGCAGGATTAATCTGTATGGGGGAAAATAAACCGTGTACATTGCCAGGGGCCGAGATTCAGAAACATTATCGGGATGAGCCGAAACTTGCCTCCCGATTTGTGAAGGCAGGGTATAAGCGCAGAGGAATTGTCTGTGCTGTGGAGTGCCCAGGGGAAATCGCTGCAGGGGATGAAGTTCAGCTCCTCGTAAACGATTACGCTGATCCAATGCAATGATTATTGGGAAAAATTAATCCTGCCCATATTGTTTGAAATTCAATTTAGCCTAAAAAAACCAATTAGTAGAGGATGAAGAGTATGTTCCTAACAGAATTGCAGCTGGAGGAGAAAAAGGCGTTTCTTGAATTGGCATCTTACATTGCCAGAATTGATGGGAATTTATCCATTTATGAGTCATCGATTCTTGATAAATATCGGAAGGAAATGGATCTTGCTGACTACCAGACTAAAGGGCTTCCAATGGAAGAAATCCTGCAGTATTTTAAGAGTGAACGCTCCAAGAAAATCGTTTTAGCGGAATTATTTCAACTGATTTTTGCAGATGGGGTGTTCCACGACTTGGAAAGAGAGTCTGTTAAACTGATCAAGACTCATTTTGGCTTTGACGAAGAGGAGTACAGCAGTTTTAAGGACTGGGTAGACAAAATAAAAGAACTTTCGAATCGATAATCGGCAAAACGTAAAAGGACTCTCATGTGTCCTTTTTTCTTTTTTGCCTTGACATGGAATGCGTTTCATATATTACACTCTAACCAAATATAGGAAGCAAGGAGAGGTTTCTATGGCAGAGTTATTGTTTCTTTGTTTTGTTACCTATTTGGCAGCATTTTTTTGTCTAAGGTCAGCCGGACAAAGTATGGAGGTAAGACCTATCGAGTCATTTGATGATTATTTTCCAGAAAAGAATTAAAATAAAGCTATACTTTGGTTTGCTTGTGGAAGGGTGAGAAGATGACCAATATCAGAGATTTGGCAAAAATGGCTGGTGTTTCCGTCACAACGGTTTCTCGTGTATTGAATCATCATCCATATGTAAACGAAGAAAAAAGGCAGGCTGTGTTAGAGGCCATTCGGGTCACGAATTATCATAAAAATATCAATGCAGTCCATTTAAGCAAAGGAAAAACGCAGCTTCTGGGTGTCGTGATTCCGTTTTCGGATCATCCCTATTTTGCGCTTCTTTTAAAGGGAATTGCAAAGCTGGCGTTTGATCATAATTATAAGCTGGTCGTTTTTCAAACCGATTATTTGGTCAGCCGGGAAATGGAAGCCTTGCAAATGTTAAAACATAAGCAGATTGATGCTTTAATTATTTGTTCGAGAACCAGTGATATGGCTATAATTGAAGAGCATCTGCCATATGGCGCCATTGTATTATGTGAAAATCTAGAAGAGAAAAGGCTGTCAACGACGTTTGTCAATCATTATAAAATCTTTTTCGACGCACTCGTTTACCTCTATAATAAAGGTCATCGAAGGATTGGTTATTGTATTGGGAGAAAATCAGGGTCAAACAGCCAACATCGGGAGCGGGCCTATCGCGACTTTCTTAAGAAATATAAACTGCCGCACCATCCGTTTTATATTATGGATGAGTGCTTCCATTTTGAAGACGGAGAAAAAGTAATTAATCGAATCATGGAGCTGGATACAGCGCCGTCGGCCTTGCTGGTGACAAGTGACCAGGTGGCTGCAGGCATGGTGACCTGCTGTCAGAATCATAATATCTCGATTCCTGGTGACCTCGCCATCATTGGATTTGATAATGAACCGATAGCTAAAATGATGAATATCACTACCATTGAAATTCCTCTTGTGGAAATGGGGAAGAATCTGTTTCTGCAAGCAATCAGCAAGGATGTCTCAAAAAAGGAAATGTCCGTAAAGCTTATTGAAAGAGCAACGGTGTAACCTTTGAGCATGATCCTTCAAAAATACACATCGAAAGTAGGACAGAAAGTGAAAGAACAAAGTGTTATTTTTTTTGATATTGATGGAACTTTGCTAAACCATGATAAAAAATTGCCTCAGTCCACGAAAGAATCCATCTTCAAGCTAAAGGAACTTGGCCATGTCGTAGCGATCGCAACTGGACGGGCTCCATTTATGTTTGAGGATTTGCGAAAAGAATTGGACATTAACACCTATGTCAGCTATAACGGACAATATGTTGTATTAAATGGGGAAGTGATACATACCAATCCCTTAAACATATCTTCGCTGGTAAAACTAACAGAGGAGGCTGTGGAAAACAACCATCCTATCGTTTATATGAATCATGAAGATATGAAAGCGAACGTTCCGGAACACGATTATATTAATGAAAGTATAGATACATTAAAAATAAACAGTTTTCCAACCTATGATCCATACTATTACAAGGGCCGTGAGCTGTATCAATCTCTCTTATTTTGCCAAGAAGGGGAAGAGAAACAGTACGAACAGGAGTTTAAGGACTTTGACTTTATTAGATGGCACCCAGTATCAGTTGATATTCTGCCAAAAGGGGGCTCGAAGGCCAAAGGAATCGAACAAATCGTTCAAATACTAGGGTTTCCTCCGGAGCGGCAATTTGCCTTTGGAGACGGCTTAAACGACGTAGAAATGCTGAAAACCATAGAAAATAGTGTGGCTATGGGAAATGGAGAACAAATCGTAAAAGAAGTGGCAAAATATGTTACTAAATCCGTAGAAGACGACGGCATCTATCATGGCCTCCAGATGGTCGGCCTGCTGTAAACTGCATGGATGGCCAACTGCATGGGGCCTGTCCCCCGCCGCTTTAATGCGTTAAATGGAACATGGAGAGGATGGTCCTCTTCATGTTCTTATTTTAAATTTTGTCATTTTGGTTATTTTTTCATTAGCCAGTTTGTCAGTTCTGTTGCTTCTTTTTCGGTTACGTTTTGGCCTGGCATTTTGCCGATGCCATCGGTGATTATTTTCTTTATTTGCTGCTCGGAATACTTGCTGCCCATGTTTAAAACAGGGGGACCATAGCTTCCTTTTAAATCCGCTCCGTGGCAGGCTAAACATTTGCTTTTATAGAGTGCTTCACCATTTACGGATGTTTTTTCGCTTGCATTGGAAGAACATCCTGCTAAAAGAAACAAGGATAGTCCTAAACCCAGCCATAATCTTTTCATGCTTTTTCCTCCAAATGAAGTTTGTTAGAATCTTTTCACAGTGAGAATATGCAATAAAACTCATTAAAGTAAATCTAGCATAGAAGACATAGCTGCAAATCGATCAATTGTTAAATCTTTTTTAACTTTCAGCAAGGAGAGAGGGAAAATGATTCAGTTCCAGAATGAATTCCTAACTGTTTTTCAAAGCGGCTTATATCAGACCACCTGTACAGTGGTAGAGGCAAATGATTTCATTTTAGTGGCCGATCCCAATTGGCTGCCCTATGAGGTGGAGGAAATAAAGCAGCATGTCGCAAGAATTCAAGGAGAGAAACAGCTTTTCCTTTTGTTTACGCACGGGGATTTTGATCATATTATTGGTTATCGTGCCTTTCCTGGCGCAAAAATAATTGGCAGCAGGGGACTGAAAGAACATCCGGATAAACAGCAAACGGCGGAGCAAATTCGCCAATTTGATATCGATTACTATATTGACCGAGAATATCCGATTGATTTTCCTGAGGTGGAGGTTGTGGTTGAAGAAGATGCACAAATACTTTCTATTGGGGATGCAGCCATTACTTTTTATTTGTCCCCTGGCCATACGCATGACGGGATATTTACTATAATAGAGCCGCTTGGAGTCTGGTTAGCTGGCGATTATCTGTCCGATTTTGAACTTCCCTTTATCTCCCATAGTGCGAAGGCGTATCAGGAAACACTTCGCAAAGCCCAAAGTATCCTAGATCACCATAAGATTGAGGTTTTGGTCCCCGGACATGGCCAATCCACCACTTCCAAGGAGGAAATCCGGCGAAGGATTCAACTCTCAGAGAGGTATCTAGACCGATTAATTGCCGCTGTTCAGCATGAAGACACGGATACAATGGATGAACTAGAAAAACAAATGGCCTATCCATCCAAATTCACCAAACAATCTCATGAAGAAAACATCAGCATCATTCGAAGAGAATATTAAAGGGGCCTGTCCCCCAGTACGTTAATATGTTAACGCGCCGGGGGACAGGCCCCAATTGTTGTTATTTTGTTACTGGTTTCTTTAGGAATCCTAGTAATAGGGCTGAGACGATGGCGCCGATTATGACTGCTAACAAGTAAAGCAGCCAGTTGCCGTCTACGAGCGGGAAGACGAATACTCCGCCGTGCGGGGCGCGCAGGCCAATGCCGAAGTACATGGTTAGGGCACCGGTGATGGCTGAGCCGATCATGACGGAAGGGATCACCCGGACGGGGTCTGCTGCTGCGTAAGGAATGGCCCCTTCTGTGATAAACGATAATCCCATGATGTAGTTGACTTTTCCAGCTTCACGGTCTTGCTGGCTGAATTTCTTTTTAAAGAAAGTAGTGGCAAGGGCGATTCCTAATGGAGGAACCATACCGGCCGCCATAATCGCAGCCATTGGTTCATACACGCCATTGGCAATTAGTCCTGTACCAAATACATATGCTGCTTTGTTAACAGGACCCCCCATATCAAATGACATCATAAGTCCGAGAATAATCCCAAGTATGACCGCATTCCCTGTTCCAAGACCGGATAACCAGTCCGAAATGGCTGTGTTTAACGCTCCGACCGGCTTGTTCACGACAAAATGCATGATTAAGCCTGTTATCGCAATTCCTAAAAGTGGAAATAAAAGAATGGTTTTAATTCCTTCTAATGAAGCTGGAATCCCAGCTAGCACCTTTTTCAATCCAACTACTACATAACCTGCTAAGAAACCTGCGACAAGGCCCCCAAGGAAGCCGGCACCGCCGCTGGCCGCCATCATGCCGCCAACCATACCTGCTGCGAAGCCTGGCCGGTCCGCAATACTCATCGCGATAAATCCTGCCAATACAGGTACCATTAATGCGAAGGCATTACCGCCGCCGATGGTATTTAATGCTGCGGCAAATTGATTATAGCTTGGATCATCGGGGTTCGCGGAATTGAAGCCAAAGATAAAACTGATGGCAATTAAGATCCCGCCGCCGACAACGAATGGCAGCATGTTAGAAACGCCATTCATCAAATGTTTATAAATCGTTGACCCGATGCTGCGGCCTTTTTGATCTGTTTCTTCCTTCGTTTTGTCAGCACCGCCTCTATACACTGGGGCATCTTGCTTTAATGCCCGTTCAATCAATTCCTGGGGCTTGCGGATTCCGTCTGCTACGGGAACCTCAATGACATGCTTTCCATTGAATCGGTTCATTTCAACCTTTGTATCAGCCGCTACAATAACAGCGGTTGCATGTTCAATTTCGTCGGCAGTCAGAACATTCTTTGCCCCGCCAGATCCATTTGTCTCAACCTTAATGTCGACACCCATTTCGGCTGCTTTGGCCTTTAAGGCATCAGCTGACATATACGTATGGGCAATTCCTGTCGGACAGGCCGTGACGGCGACTACAAAGTCCTTCTTTCCAGCCATCGATTGAGTTTCTTCTTCAGCTTCTTCGTCATGGCTGTTAATGATAGTTAATACATCCTCTGCGGACTGTGCTTCTAAAAGCTGCTTGCGCACTTCTTCCTTCATTAAAAGCGTAGAGAGACGGGCAAGGGCTTCGAGATGGGTGTTATTAGCACCCTCGGTAGCAGCAATCATGAAGAATAGGCGTGCGGGCTGGCCATCGAATGACTCATAGTTCACGCCGCCAGCTGAACGCCCAAATGCAATCGCCGCTTGCTTCACGGCTTTTGTTTTAGCATGGGGAATGGCAATCCCGTCGCCAATTCCTGTTGTACTTTGGGCTTCTCGATTTAAAATTTGCTTCTTAAATTCGGATCTGTCCGCTAATTTTCCAGCAGAGTCTAAGACCGTTACTAATTCTTCGATAACATCTGCTTTTTCATGGCTGGTTAAACCAAGATTAATCGTATCTTTGGTTAATAACTCTGTTATTCTCATGATGGTTTCTCCTTTTATTTAAATCTGTTGTAGGTTTACTTGTGGCAGCAGGCTGTCAATTTTTTCAGGGGTGCATAAGCCGATGGAAAAGGCGGTAGCACTTCCAGAAGCCACACTAAAACGGAAGGCTTCTTCAATGGAGTTGGTTTTGGAATAGGTGGCAATAAAACCAGCTACCATGGAATCCCCGGCACCCACAGAGCTTTTCACTTCTCCTTTTGGAACTGAAGAAATCAAGGCCATCTCCTGATTGATCAGGACGGCGCCTTTTTCTGCAAGGGAGACAATAACATTTTGAGCGCCCTGGTTAATCAACTCTCTGCCGTAAGGAATCGCCTCTTCAGGTGTGGTAATCACGGTATCGAATAAATCGCCAAGTTCATGGTGATTCGGTTTGATCAGGAAAGGCTTAAAGGGCAGTACCTTTCTTAATAGTTCCCCTTCCGCATCCACGACAAATTTCGTTCCGGTTTCGCTGCAGATTTTTACGAGATCCTCATAGGTGTCCGCTGGCATGGTCGAAGGGATGCTGCCTGCTAACACTAAAATATCTTCGCTTGTCAGCCTTCGGATTTTTCCCTTTAAGGCTTCAAAGTTTTCTTCGGAGATAGCAGGTCCCTTGGCGTTCACTTCTGTTTCTGTGTCAGCCTTTAGTTTGACATTTATTCTAGTATCTTCGTTGACTTTTACAAAATCGGTGCTGATTTCAAGAGATTCAAGCATTTTTTTTATATATTCACCGGTAAAACCGCCGATAAATCCTAGCGCTTTACTGTCGGCATCTAGTCTTTTTAAAACTTGGGAAACATTAATGCCTTTGCCTCCAGGCAGTTTGGTTTCGTTTTTGGTGCGGTTTAACCCGCCCACGTTTACTTGGTCAAGCTCTACAATATAGTCGAGAGAGGGATTTAACGTTACTGTATAAATCATGATGTAACCACCTTTATCTTTGTCTTACTATTATATTGTTCCTCTATATCAGGATCTAACTCATTGGTCAGGATGGCAGCGGCATGGAGGTCAGCTATTTTGGCAAAAGCAATCTCTGAAAATTTCGATTCATCGGCTAAGATGAAGGCCTCACGAGACAATGAAATCGCCAGCTGCTTAATTATGGCTTCTTCCGGGTCGGGAGTCGTATAGCCGAACTCCGGGTGGATTCCATTGACACCCATAAAGCATTTATCGAACCGGTACTGCTCCAGGCTGTCCAGAGCCCCTCGCCCGATCATCGCTTTGGTTGTCGGTTTTAAGGAACCGCCAATTAAAAAGGTCTTAATGTTTTGATCTAGAAGCTGATTGGCGTGCATGAGTCCATTGGTGACGACCACAATATTGGCTGGCAGGAAGGAAATCATTTCGAAAACAGTGGAACCAGCATCCAGATAAATGGAATCGCCTTCTTCAATTAAATTGGCAGCATATTTCGCAATTTGCTGCTTGGCTTGAAGGTTTTTGGATGATTTCTCTATCATGCTCGGCTCTTGAAGTTTTCCTTGCAGCCGGGCGGCACCGCCATGAACCCTCTTTAAAAACTTCCTATTCTCTAACTGGGTTAAGTCCCGCCGAATCGTGGATTCGGAGGAATTTGTCAACTCCACTAGTTCTTGAAGCTTAACGGTATTCTTTTGCTTTAACGCATGTAAAATCATTTGATGGCGCTCAGTCTCCAACAAAAGGGCCACCTCCTAAAATAACGCTTTCAAATATGACTTTTCTATCATACAGTCATTTTCATTAAAAATCAATCACAAACAAGCAAAAACATTCAGTTCCAATCTCTTCCGTTTTTATTGCTTTACTGCAGCGGGGGCCTGTCCCCCGCTGCGGTAAAGCGAGTGTGTCTCTTTGCTGTACGAGTCAGTTGTGACGTGGTAAAATGTTATTTGTAATATTCTGTTAATTAACTTGCTGTTAATGGACGAAATAAAAGTAGAGATGGAGTGGAGCAGAGCATGGATGGAGTTAGTACAAAGAGCATAGGATATTTTGGTGAGTTCGGGGGCAGTTTTGTTCCTGATGATCTGCAGCAGGTCATGAATGAGCTGGAAGAGCAATTTTTTAAGCATAAGGATGACCCAGAGTTTATTGAGGAATTTAACTATTATTTAAAAGAGTATATAGGAAGAGAAAATCCACTGACGTTCGCTGAAAATTTAACGAAACACGTAGGTGGAGCCAAAATTTATTTAAAACGGGAAGATTTGAATCACACAGGGGCTCACAAAATTAATAATGCAATCGGTCAGATATTATTAGCAAAACGGATGGGAATGAATCGGATTATTGCCGAAACAGGCGCAGGACAGCATGGTGTCGCTACAGCTACTGCTTGTGCGATGTTTGGCATGGAATGCATCATTTACATGGGGAAACTAGACACGGAACGGCAGGCGTTAAACGTGTTCCGCATGGAGCTGCTCGGAGCAAAGGTTGTTCCTGTATCGAAAGGGCAGGGGCGATTAAAAGATGCTGTAGATGAAGCGTTAGGGGATTTGGTGCAAAACTATAAAAATACTTTTTACTTATTAGGGTCTGCAGTGGGGCCGCACCCCTATCCAACCATGGTAAAACATTTCCAGTCGATTATCAGCGAGGAATCCAAACGGCAAATCCTCGAGAAGGAAGGAAAGCTGCCAACAGCGGTGATTGCCTGCGCAGGAGGAGGCAGCAATGCGATTGGCGCCTTTGCCCATTATATGGACGAAAAAAATGTCCGCCTGATTGGGGTTGAACCAGCAGAGGCACCAACTTTAACAGAAGGTGTTCCAGCTGTGATCCACGGGTTTAAATGTTTGACGCTTTTGGATGAAAATGGGGACCCGCAGCCGACGTATTCGATTGCTGCCGGACTGGATTATCCAGGTGTTGGACCTGAACACAGTTACCTAAAGACAAGCGGCAGAGGAGAGTATGTGACCGTAACTGGCCAAGAGGCGTTAGATGCCTTCCTTTTGCTTAGTAAGACAGAAGGCATTATACCGGCACTGGAGAGTTCCCACGCTGTAGCATATGCTATTAAATTAGCAACAGAACTTTCGACTGACGATGTTATGATTGTAAACTTGTCGGGCCGTGGCGATAAAGATGTAGAACAGGTATATAAAATGTTAAAAAATAAATAGATAAAGGTAGCGATTCGTATCTCCGAATCGCTTTTTTGTTTAAACCTCTTCTTAAAAGATCGGTTTATCATGGCATGTTTTTATTTTCATTAGAATATATTTCCTACTACAAAGGTAGTGCGGCGGGAAAAATGGGGGCATTATGTATCAGAGGAGATATAGAAATTACATAGATGACAGCAGAGCTCACGGTTTACTGGATTAGAAGTTGGACTTTGGTTATTGCTGTTAAATACGCCTTTTTTCATATTAGGTTATACACTCCTAGGAAAAAGATTTTTTGTATTAAGCTTTTATGCCATTCTTGTACTAACCGTCATAACCAGCCAGCTTGAGCCTTTTCCTGTCATTACAGCTCCGTATTCCTATTCGGTCTCAAGGAAGCCATCTGCTCCTTGGCCACCTTCTATGTAGCCTATCAAACCATAGATCGATCAATCCGAATCCATTAGGGATTTGCTTTACCTTACTAACGCGGTGGGGGACAGGCCCCAAAATGAAAGATTCTATATGAAAATTGTCCGCTCTGATATAAGATGATAGTAATACATAGAAAAGGGGAATTGGAATTTGGACCGAAATAAATTTTCAAGCATTGCCCACCGTGATCATGCGTTTTACAACCCTTTGAGTGAAGAAAAAATCATGAAAATATGTCAAATCATAGCGCCCAAACCGGATGATAAAGTGATTGATATTGGGGCAGGAAGATGTGAATTGCTAATTCGCTTAGCGGAAAATTACCAAATTTCAGGAACCGCCATTGAATTGTTTAGCGGTGCTGTTGAGGAGGCTAAGAAACGGGCTGGAGGAAGAATTCCTGAGGGGAAGATTGATTTTATCGTGGACGATGCCCGTTCAGCAATAAAAAATTGTGAACAGGGTGGTTTTGATATAGGTATCTGTATTGGCTCAACCCACGCATTAAATGGTTTAAGCGGGACACTTCAAGCGCTGAAGAAGCTAGTAAAGGAAAATGGATACATACTGATAGGAGAAGGATACTGGAAGCAACCCCCTCATCCTGAGTATTTAGAAGCACTTGGCGGGGCAGAGGAGTCTGAATTAACAAGTCATGCAGATAATGTTAAAGCAGGTCAAGACATAGGCTTGATACCTCTTTGGTCCTATACAGCTAATCAAGATGAATGGGATGATTATGAATGGCTCTATTCCACATCCATTGAAAATTACTGTTTGGAGAATCCTAATGACCCGGACTGTGAGGCCATGCTGAAGCGGATTCGCGCCTGGAGAACGACCTATTTAAACTGGGGAAGAGATACACTGGGCTTTGGGTTATACTTATTTAAAAACACCATCTGAAAAATGGATGGGGGTAATCAACAGGATACTCAAAAAGTTAGCCGGATCAAGCCAACTCTTTGAGTATCGTAAATAAAAAAACTATAGAGAGGTGTACTGATTTGGGTATTTAACAATTAGGGTTGACTTATAATTGATGTAATAGTAATATTATCATTCTTGACAGCGAGAAAATATTAAATGAATGTTTTTTTATGCAGGTCAAAAATATAGTTGACAAAATTGATATAGTAATATAATATTAATTCTTGTCACCAGAACAGTGAATTAAATAAATCGAAAATAATCATTGACATGATGTTGGTTATTCGGTATAATAAGTTCCTGTCTTTGAAAATTGTTCTTTGAAAACTAAACAAACAAATACGTCAACAAAAAATATTCGTTTCTTATGAAACGAAGCCAACGTTTTAAATTTATGAGCTATATCAACTTTCTCGGAGAGTTTGATCCTGGCTCAGGACGAACGCTGGCGGCGTGCCTAATACATGCAAGTCGAGCGGGTCTTTGGGAGCTTGCTCCCGAAGATTAGCGGCGGACGGGTGAGTAACACGTGGGCAACCTGCCTGTAAGACTGGGAT
>NZ_CALPDF010000010.1 GCF_943193175.1 Neobacillus muris | reverse complement strand
ACAATCAATAAATTTGGTATTTAGATTCTGTGATAATAAAAAATTGCCGAGAAAAATACCCTTTCTCGACAATCTGGGCAGTTTCTAAAAAACTGCCCTCTCTCCATAAAACTTAATACTGGGTTTATTTTAATCCTGAAGACGCGGTTTAGCAGGATCACAGGTAGGAGGAGTCAGATTCGCCGATTCGGCCAACTTCCATAGATAGTAGCATTCCTCCCGGTACATATGGTCTGCCATTAACGGTGCAAATGTTCCTAATGCCTGATGGCTAAGCCGGAGTTCTTCAATTTCATTGAGAAAATTTTGAAATAGCTTTATTTCCAGCTGTGTGTCCGAATTCATCTTCGTCAAAGCGGGAAATGCGGTCAAGTTCGTTCTTAAGTACCCTGCAAGCTCAACTGCTTTTAAATAAAAAGCTTCAAAGTTTTTTGTAAATGAATCACTTTTTTTCCGTAGTCTCTTTTCCACCCCATATAGATTGGAGGAAATGGCATCTGAATGACCAGCAGCATCTAATAACCACAATAGATGATGATGAAGTTCATGGTAGATCGGCGGTATTTGCCCCGCTTTTAAGCAGGTTAATATTCTTTTATACTCCTCTAATTCATTAACCATATGATTGATAAAGGTGGGAGTAAGGTAAATTTTGATTTTGCCAACCAAATGCTTCCGCATGAGTTCCAATTTAAATTCCCTTAAATGGTTGACTTGAGGTTCAACTATCTCAGATAATCGGATTAGATTAGCAGTGTTTACTTGCTCGAGATAAGTATCAAAAATCCTGATGAAATTTGCGGCCTGTTGAATTTCATCCGTTTGAATAGGTGCCAAAGACTCATAAATAAACCTTGAATGATCTCCCAGTACTTGAAGCCAAAACCGATGCTCAAAGCTTGCTGTGCTCTCAAAGGTGTCATTCATGTTTTGTCCTCCCAGTTAAAAATCATCCCGCTATATTGATGTTTATTCGTCATATTGATTTCATATGAGGGACTTATGGAATATACAACTTAGTTCATTTAAATTCCCCCATGTTTATTCAAACTTATTGACAAGAGACTGGTTTGGTAATAAAATGTGAACGTTAACAAACAAATCAGGATAATATTGGTTCATTTAATCAGCAAAAACATGATCCATAGAAGTCTCTAAAAAAGAAACCCTAATTTGATACTTCAAAATGTTAACGTGTGCATATAACGAAGACCATGAATAAAAGCTGATCAATTCTATACATGCATGATAAAACTTGCTTGGGAGCTGAGTATTATGGAGTCCAATATCCAACAAATCTATGCCAAAAATCAGAAGAGTTCTTTTAAGGTACTGGTAGGATTATATAAGGGAAATTACATAAGACTGTTTTTTTCCGCGGTGTTTTATATAATTAAACACATCCCTGCATGGGTCATGCCAATTGCTATTGCCAATGTTATTAATGCAGCCACAAACCATGATGACAATGGGATTCAAACCATTTATGTCAATGCTATTGTCATGGTAGTTTTGGTGCTTCAAAATATCATAACAAACTATTATCATACTAAACTGAATAGCTATGCAATCCGCAGCGTGGAATCTGGATTACGTGGATCACTTATAAAAAAATTACAGGAACTATCCATTCCATATCAAAAGGAATTGCAGTCTGGACGGCTTCAATCAAAAATTATGCGGGACGTTGAAGCGGTTCAAACTTTGTCATCGCAGGTTTTTGTCAGCAGCCTAAATATCTTCGTCAACCTGGTAGTGGCACTGGTGATTACCTTGTATAAAAGTCCTATTGTGTTTATTTTCTTTATTTTAACAGTCCCTCTTTCCGCATTCATTATTGTGTTGTTTCGGAATAAAATCAAAACCTCAAACTCTGCCTTTCGCCAAGAAATGGAAGAAACCTCAGCACTTGTGATAGAAATGATTGAATTAGTTCCCATTGCTCGAGCACATGCACTTGAGAACCAAGAAATGACCCGTTTAAATCATCGATTCCAACAGGTATTACAAAAAGGATTTCAATTAGACATTATTCAATCATGGTTTGGTTCAGTAAGCTGGGCCAGCTTTCAGTTTTTTCAAATCATTTGCTTAGCTTTTACCGGCATTTTGGCTTATCGCGGTTCTATTACGCCGGGAGAAGTCGTGATGTACCAAACCTATTTCACAACAGTTGTTAACTCGGTCTCTGGTATTATTACCTTAATTCCTACCATTGCAAAAGGGATGGAATCAGTGAACTCGATAGGAGAAATTTTAACCGCCGGAGAAGTTGAAAATCATGAAAACAAACTTAAACTCAAACAAGTCTATGGCAGTTTCACATTAAAGCATGTTGGTTACCGTTATCCTCATACTGAGAAAAATATACTAAATGATATAAGTTTGGAAGTCCAGCAAGGAGAAACAATTGCTTTTGTCGGGGAATCCGGCTCAGGGAAATCAACGATTATGAATTTACTTATCGGTTTTATTCAGCCAACGGAAGGAAAAATTCTTTTGGATGGCAAAGATATGGCCGCGATTGATTTGCGGACCTTTCGTAACCATTTGGCAGTGGTACCTCAGGCGACCATTCTTTTCTCAGGATCGATTCGCCAAAATATAACTTATGGGAGGCCTTCGGTTACCGAGGAAGAATTAGAAAAAGTATTAAAGGCGGCTAATTTATGGGATGTCGTTCAAAAACTCCCAGAGGGGCTGGAAACAAGAATTGGAGAGCACGGTGATAAGCTTTCCGGTGGTCAAAGGCAGAGAATATCTATCGCAAGAGCCTTAATCCGGAATCCCAAAGTAATTATTTTAGATGAAGCCACTTCCGCATTAGACAGCCGTTCGGAAAAGAAAATCCAAGAGGCTCTTAACGTCCTATGCAAAAACAGAACCACCTTTATAGTCGCTCACCGCCTCTCAACGATACGAAATGCAGATAAAATTGCGGTTATTGAAAATGGCCGATGTGTCGAATTCGGGACCTATGATGAATTAATGACTAATAATGGAAAGTTCTATGAGTTAAAGCAGCTGCAGATATAATAGATATATAAGGAGCTGCTAAACAAAGGGAGTCTCCTGAAAAGCTTGAGACTCCCTTTGTTGGTTAATTATGTTTTGGATGACCGAAGAAATGCATTCTCCCTTGTTTATTGGGAAATAAATTCAACTCCTCCAGCTTATCAGAGTGGTTTGCTAAAATTTCCTCGAAAAGTTCATCAGCAGATTTGTTTTTCGTTTCTATTCCCAATTTTTCTGCTGCAAGGAAAATCCTTTTCTCCCTAACCTCATGGGCAATTTCATGCAAATTCTTATTACCAGTGGAAATGCCCAGTTCTTTGGCCTGGCTTTTTATTTGAGTTTCCCTGACTTCGCGGGCTAAATCCAGAAGTTCTTTTCCTTCCGTGGAAATGCCCAGCTTTTTGGCTTCCTTTTTAATTTGTGTCTCCCGAACTTCCATAGCAACATCTCTTAGCTCCTTACCTTCTGTTGAGATGCCCAGCTCTTTGGCTTCTTTTTTGATGGCTGTTTCACGGACTTCCTTAACCAGCGTCTCGAAGTCCTTCCCTTTGGTTTCGATGCCCAACTCCTCTGCCTGTTTTTTCACCATGGCCAATTTAACTTCTTTTGCTAAAGTTTCTGTATCTTTACCTTCTGTATTAATCCCAAGTGTTTCTGCCCGCTTTTTAATAAACTCAGGGTTATGTCTGAAATGGCCTTGGGCCATTTCCATTTTTCCCTGCGTTTCTACCTGTTCCGCAAACACCTGGACGGGGCCCAACAATCCTATAATCAGGGCAATCACCAAAAAATAACTCTTCTGCATCTTTCTCATCCTGTAATTTCCTCCTAAAAATTTGGTTTAGGTATTACAGTTGATAGGATGCCCAGAATATGTTTCCAATTTATGAACAAAATGTTAAATTTTGTTTTTTTGAAAATTAAACAATCTTAAATTTATCCTTCTTTTCTTCGAAATCTTGATTCATAATTTGAGCAAGAATTTCATCTGCATGTTTATTAAATGAAGGGTTTGTACGATTTCTTGGACGAGGTAAGTCAATGACCTGATCCAAGGCAACTTTTCCATCTTTCAATACAATAATCCGGTCCGAAAGCATGACAGCCTCTTCCACATCATGAGTGACTAATATCGTTGTAAACCGGTTTTTCTGCCAAATAGACTCGATTAACTGCTGCATCTCCATTCTTGTTAATGCATCCAATGCTCCAAGAGGCTCGTCCAAAAGCAATAGCTGTGGCTCATGGACAAGTGCCCGTGCTAAAGCAACCCGCTGCTTCTGTCCGCCTGAAAGCGACGAAGGAAATTGCTGGGCTCGATCCTCAAGACCGACACTTTGCAATCTCTCCATTGCTTTCTCTTTCCAATCACCCGTAAGCCCCATCCCTATATTTTGCAGAATTCGTTTCCAAGGAAGCAGCCTTCCATCCTGAAACATCATCCGGGCTTCTTTGTTTAATCCTTGGATTGGATTTCCATTCATGATGACACAGCCGCTGCTGGGTGTCTCTAATCCGGCAATCATTCGAAGAAGTGTGCTCTTCCCGCATCCGCTCTTTCCCACTATGGATATAAATTCCCCTTGTTTTAAGCTAAGGTTAATTCCTTTTAAAACATGCAGATGGTCATATGATTTTTTTACGTCCTGCAAAACCAATTGATCCGTATTCTCCATTTGCTTTAACCCGCCTCTCTCTAAAAGTTTTTCCGTAGAGCTCAGGACATCTGCCTCCATATCAGCCACTTGTTTTCAAATAATTTCGCAATCCAATCAGATAGTTTTCCCAGTATGGCATAGATCAATATACTTAACACAATGATATCCATTTGCATAAATTCACGGGCATTCATCGCCATATAGCCGACTCCAGAATTTGCAGCGATGGTTTCAGCCACAATCAAAGTTGTCCACATGATTCCCAATGAATAGCGGACCCCTACTAAGATGGATGACAAGGCTCCTGGAAAAATGACCTGGGCAAAAAGTGAGAAGCCATTTAATCCATATGCTCTGCCCATCTCAATTAATCCTTTATCGACTGATTTAATGCCATGATAGGTATTAATATAAACAGGAAACAGGACACCCAGTGCAACAAGGAATATTTTTGACATTTCATCAATGCCGAACCATAAGATGACAAGCGGGATCAATGCCAAGTGAGGAATATTTCTCAACATTTGGATGGAAGTGTCAAATAGCAAATCAAAATATCTAAAAATTCCGTTAAACAGCCCTAGGGTAAAACCAATTGAGCCTCCGATGATAAAGCCGATGAGTGCTCTCCATAGACTAATCGTGATATGGCCGACTAGTTCTCCAGAAGCAGAAAGTTCCACACCAGCTTTGATTACATTCGTCGGGGATGGCAGTATTTTGGAAGGAATGATTCCTGCCCCGCTAAGAACTTGCCATAAAATCATGACGATCGTCGGAATCAGCCAAGGGAGCCACTTTGAGCCCCAAACTTTTTTACTCACCGTTTTTCACCTCCATTACAGCCTCTTCCACAGAAATCTTTTTAGGGATGATATCTAACTTGTAAAATAAGTCAGCAATTTCCTGTTGCTCCCCGACAATTTCATTTGTTATTTCTTCTACTCCATATACACGTCTTTCAACTGCCTTCGTGACAGATTCCGTATCCATTTTTAGCGCTTTCGATAGCAGGTTGATCAGATCTTGATGATTGTTGTTTGCCCAATCCATGGAATCTGAAATCTCTTTAAGCAGCGTATCAATGACCTCTTGATGATCATTAGCAAATTCTTTCGAGGCAACGAAGAAATCACGGTCGGTTGTCAGCCCTTCTCCATTCACTAGGAGTCTTGCATTGGCATTCACTTCTGTTGAAGAAGTATAAGGATCCCAAACAGCCCATGCATCCACTTGCCCCTGTTCAAAGGCAATTCTGGCATTACCAGGCGTTAAATACACCGGCTCTATATCATCCAGAGAAAGTCCTGCTTTTTCAAGCGCCATGATGATTAAATAATGGGCACTCGACCCTTTGGAAAAAGCGACCTTTTTCCCTTTTAAGTCATTAAGAGTTTGAATAGAGGAATCATTTTGCACCAATATCCCGCTTCCCTCGTATTTAGAAGTGCCGGCTGCCACATATCTTAAATCGGATCCCGATGCTTGAGAAAAAATTGGCGGGGTATTGCCTGTTCTGCCAAAGTCAATACTTCCTGCATTTAATGCCTCTAAAAGGGCTGGGCCATCCTGAAATTCTTTCCATTCCACTTTATATCCTTTTTCCTTCAGCTTCTCATCCAACGATCCTAAAGATTTTACTATATAAAGCGGACCATTTTTCTGATAGCCAATTCGAACAATCTTTTCCCCATCCTTTTCAGATTTACTGCTGCTATTTCCACAACCAGTCATAAAGAGGCTAAACGCTAGCAGACATGCGAGCATGACCATAAATTTATTTGTTTTTTTCACAGTTATCACAATCCTTTGTATCATCCTGCTAATCTAACTCATATTTTTCGCTTTAAGATTTTGATAGGTGTCAAGACTTAGCTCTCTTAATCTAGTCCTCTGAATTTTTCCCGTAGGGCCTACAGGAATTTCGTCTACGGCATATACCTCAGAGGGACATTTATAGCCTGACAGTGAGTTTCGGCAATGAGCTATAACCCTGTCGATAATTTCGTTGGGTGTTCCCTGGTTTTTATGGCAAACGATATAAGAAACAACCATTTCCCCATACAGCTGATGAGGAATGCCAATCACTGCTGCATCTTTGACGGCTGGAATCTGGCGAATCACATCTTCTACTTCATACGGACTGACCTTTTCTCCGCCCCGATTAATCATCTCTTTTATTCTTCCAACAATAAATACAAAGCCCTCTTTATCGACATATCCCAGGTCTCCAGTATGAAACCAGCCATCACGAAAATCCTTTTGGCTGTCGGCCTCAATGTAGTGATTGATCACATTTTTCCCCTTTATCACAATTTCACCAATTGAATTAGGTAAGCATTTCCGTCCATCCGGATCCACAATTTTTAGCTCCAGCCCAACTGGCAGCCCGACAGAGCCTAACACCCTTTTGTTAGGAGGGAGAGGATTGACACATATTTGACTGGCCGCTTCGGTCATGCCATAGGACTGGATGACAGGAACACCAAACTGCTGTTCAAAGCGTCTGGCATTCACCATTGGCAGCTGAGAGGATGCAGAACGAATAAACCGTAAACTACTGGAAATATGCTCAGGTCTAGGTGTATTCAATAGTATAGAAATGACTGCTGGAACACCAGAAACCCAAGTCACTTTGTGTTCATTAATCACATCCCAAAACTTCGAGGCACTGAACTTCGGTGCAATGACCATTTTTCCTTTAGACAAAATGGTTGACAGGACGGCAACCACTTGTGCGTTGATATGGAATAAAGGCAAAAAACAAAAGGTAACATCCAGCTGACTTAACTCATGAGAGTCAATAATATTCTCAATCGCTGCCAGAATTTGTCCATGTGTTAAACCTACTGCTTTCGGCCTCCCTGTTGTTCCTGATGTATAGAGTAAAACCGCTACGGAATTTTCAGAAGTTTGATAAGGGCTGTAATGGACGGCTTTTCCTCCGACCTCATTCTTAACCCATACAGAATCTGTATACTCATATCTCTTTTTCAAAAATGAGCCGGCATCAACCACAAAAAAAGTGTTTAACGTCAGATTAGGAATCTGGCTGTTTATTAAAATGTCAGCATGGTGTGTGCCAATAAAAGCACCTGCTGGCCGGCAGCGCTGGATGAACGAAATAAATTCATATTCTGGCATATTGGGATTAATCGGAACCACAATAGCACCATAATCAATAATTGCAAGATATAAGCAAACAAACTTATAGGAATTGGGGAAACTCACTACGATTCGGTCGCCTTGTTGAACACCAGCACTTGCTAAACAATCCTGTACTTTAGACATATCGTTCAGTAAATCGTTAGTCAAATGCCATTTGCCATCATCATGAATGATGGTTTTGGGCAGGGATAAAGCATATTTAAGTCGATCTGTTAATTCAGACATTCAATCATCTCCTAAAAATAATCACAAGTTACCACGTGCTGGTACCGTATTTCCTGCCTTTGTTAGTGTTGATTTTTTTCCCACCACATAAGAAATAAGCGGCAGCTTATTCAGCCAGTACGACAGAAACATGGACGTACTATAGACAAATAAAATGGAAGCTGGCAGGACCAGCACATACATCCACTTGATGCCATCAAACAATGGAATCACCTGTTTGATGATAAACAAGGGAAACGGCTGGACAAGAAACATTCCAAACGACGTTTTGGAAGCGAGCATGATATAACGGCTAAAAGGCTCCCACTTTTGCTCTGTTCGATGCTTCGCCCATTTTCTTCCACACATCAATAAGGCCGCAATGACCAATAAACTATAGGGTAGAAATAAAGGCTGATGCGGTTCTTGTGCTTTATTTTCCGATAAAAACAGGAAAAATCGATTATAAAAGTAGTAGAACCACATGAGCACAACACCCGAACACAAACTAATCAAAATCGCTTTAACATGGTTTTCAAGGAAATGGCTAATTTTTTCGTAATGGCATGCCACCATTCCTCCCGCAATAAACCAGCATTGATAGGTCAAAACAAATACGCCATAATGAGAAAGCAAATAGGGCCATCCAGAACGGTCAATGTGCGGAATCGCAAATTTGTAAAAAGCCATCATAACTAATTGGAAGATGACACTGCCAATAAAAATTTGCAGATGCCACTTTTCATATTTCCGCATCCCATAAAGCAGAAACGGGAAAACAAGATAAAATTGAAAACTAATTAAAACGAAATAAATGTAAAATTCATCTCCCTGGAGGAGAGATATGCCCAACTCTTTTAGAAAAGCTAGCAATGACCCATTAAAATCGAGAGAATACGTGCTGCGGAATAAAATATAGATGATATTCCAAAACAGGTAGGGGATCGCGATTAAAGAGAGTCTTTTCTTCCAAAATGATAAAATATGAAATTCTTTGCGATAATAAGTGATAAACAATACCAATCCTGTAATAAACATAAATGCCAGTCTTGTGACATGCATGGACGAATGGACAGCAGACATGGCCATGGAAGGAACTGTCCCATCTTCCAGTTTATTTGTAAATATGGTCATGGTATGTACTGATAGCACTCCAAGCATGATAAAAGTCCGCATGAAATCAATTTCGTAAAGATGAAGCTTTTTCAACTAAGAAAATACCTCCTTCTCCTCTTTTTTAGTTCCTTTAGTTTAGCTGTTAAACCTTAAGTAATTATTAAGATTCTCATTAGAAATACGTTTGATTTTATTGGTAATTTAAAATCATAAGAACTTTCGCTTCCAAAAGAATGGAAAACCATTTTGGGCTCCCTTCTATTGAAACGAAAAAGTATGAACAAATTATTACCAAACTTTTAACAAATTGGACATTCCTTCTAAAAAACACCTCAAAACAAAAAAAGATGACAATATGTCACCTTTTCTTTAAGTGGAGATCAAAATATTCTTGGACGATATTGAGAATAGCGGGCTCTGAAAATCCGCCATGCCCCGCCCCTTTAATTCTGTACATGGTTACTTCTACGTTCGCTTTTTTTAAAGCCTGATATAATAGGACACTTTGGTTATATGGTACCCTCTTATCCTTGTCTCCATGCATAATTAAAAAAGGCGGATCGTCAGGAGTTATATAAGTAATGGGATTGGCGAGTTTCACCTGATCCGGATGTTCCTGAACCGGCCCCCCAATCAGTATCGATTCAGGTGAATCCGCAGCATCAAAATCTACCTCCGAAGGAAACTTACTCATTTGCGAAAAATCAGTGGGGCCATACCAATCCACAACTGCTTGAACCCTGCTTTCAGTGCTTTGATTGTACGAATTTCCTTCTAATTGCTTTATACCGCCGCTCGTCCCCAATAACGCAGCAAGATGCCCGCCTGAAGAACTGCCCCAAACCCCAACTTTATCTGGATTGATATGATACTTGCCAGCGTTTGCTTTCAGATAACGAACAGCCGCTTTGATATCATGAAGCTGGGCAGGAAATTTAGCTGCATGGCTTGTCCGATGCTCCACACTGGCCACGACATAGCCTCTCTTGGCAAATTGGACTAATGACGGAATAAAGCTAAAAGACTTTTGAGGATGGTTTTTCCCCCATCCTCCTCCCTTAATATAGATAATTAAAGGAAGCTGCTTATCGGAATGCTTTGGGACAAGGAGATGCAGTTTTAATGCAATCCCATCTATTTTGGTGTATACGATGTTAGGCAATAGTTCTATATTATTTGCTCGTGATTTTTGCAGCCTAATGGTTTTTATGTCTGTTTGACTTCCATTTGCATACGCATTTTCCCAACTGAAACTGGATAATAGGAAAATGGCCGCTATTGCTGATAATATGTATTTCATTGAACCAATCCTAGTCTTATTTGATTTAAGCCGCATAACTATTATTTACTAGGCTTTGTCCTTTATTCCATAGAATAACAATAAGATTAATAATTGATTTTTCTGAACTTAACAAAGAGAGAAAGCAGATTAATGGTCTCCTCTCCCCATGACGTGATCTCGAAATTTTTTTGGAGTCTGACCGTACTTCTCTTTAAAAATTCGATAAAAATAACTGATATTATCATACCCGACCATCTCCACTATTTCGGAAATCGGCAGATGGGTCCCTTCCAATAAATCCTTTGCCTTTTCCAGCCGTTTTTCCTGAAGAAGCTCTTTAAATGTAAAGGAAGTGGCCTTTTTTATGATTTTACTTAGGCCATAATGCGGCTGATTTAATTGTTCCGCTAACTCATACAGCGAGGCATCTTTAAAATGCTCGTCAATATATTTAAGGGATTCCACAATCAAATAATGATGGACCGATGCTTCTTCCTTTCTCTCGACTTTATCAGAGTTTTTGATTAGTTCAATCATTAGAAGACCCATATAGAGCTTAATGGTAGACTCGGAAAACGTAGATGGATACATGATTTCATATATCATTTTTCCTATAAAGCTTTGTATTGACTCCACTTCAGCTACTTTAAAATATAAATACTGGCCGTTTTGCGTATTATTGTATAAACTGTTCAGCAAAAAATCACTCACCACATTTTCAGAGCTTAAAAAGGAAAAAATAAACTCAAAAAATGCCGGTCGAATGATTAAGTTGATAACGATGTCTTCTTTTCCCGAAGCTTTAATTTCATGCTCAATATGCTGATTTAATAGAAGAAGCTCGCCTTTTTTTAAAATGATCGGTCTGCCGCCGACTGTTTGCCGCAATTCCCCATTAAACACGTAATTGGCCTCAATATAATCATGTTTATGCAAGGGAAAATCAACAAATCTAGTATGCTTCCGTACCATGATCGTTTTATCCTTACTGAGGAATTTTTCACTTTCAATAATAAAATTCTTCTTGCTTGTATATAACTCTCTACTAACATCCGCCCTTTGTTCAAGGATCGCTTTCTCTTCCTCTGTTATCTCCAATAGTTCAGATAAAATGTCCGGCTTCAACTATCTCACCTATTTCTCTCAGTCACTCTAAAAGAAATCATACCATATTCTTTCATTAACAAATATAAAAAGGCATATTCCGATTGTTGGAATATGCCCTGAGGTATTATACTATTTCTTTAAACATTTCTTTGACTTCTTCTTTTGTTGGCTGGAATGGGTTTCCTGGTGCACATGCGTCGTTTAATGCATTTACGGCTAATTTTTCCAGATCTACCTCATTAACCCCAAGTTCAGCTAGTTTGCTAGGAATGCCAACTTCTTTTGATAGAGCTTTAATGGCTTCAATTGCTGCATCTGCACATTGTTCATCTGTTTTTCCTGTCACGTCAAGGCCGGCAGCTTTGGCAATGGCACGGAATTTGCGGGGATCACGTTTGGCATTTTCTCTTTCAACAATTGGCAGCAGCATCGCATTACATACACCATGCGGCAGGTCATACACGCCGCCAAGCTGGTGGGCCATCGCATGGACAAAACCAAGACCAGCATTATTAAAGGCAATTCCACCTAAGAACATGACATATGACATTTGTTCACGTGCTTCAATATCGTGGCCATTCTTCACGGCACGCGGGAGATAATTAAAGATAATTTCAACAGCTGCAAGGGCTGTCGCATCGGTAACACCGTATGCACCGGGAGTGACAATAGCTTCAATAGCATGGGTCAATGCATCCATTCCCGTTGCAGCAGTTAAGGCTGCTGGTTTGTCGACCATTAATTCAGGATCGTTAACAGAGATAGTAACTAGACTATTTTTATCGACCATAACCATTTTTACTTCCCGCTCTGTATCAGTAATCACATAGTTGATCGTAAATTCACTGGATGTCCCCGCTGTTGTGTTTACTGCCACAATTGGAATCGATTTATTTTGGGTTTTGTTCACACCCTCATAATCACGGATGTCCCCGCCATTTGTTACGTAAAGACCCACCGCCTTCGCTGTATCCTGTGGTGAACCCCCGCCAACGGAAACTAGGAAATCACAGCCACTAGATTTGAAGACATCTACACCTGCATATACATTTTCAATGGTTGGGTTTGGTTTTACTTCGTCATATACAACATATTCAAGATTAATAGAATCAAGTTGTTCAAGAACCTTCCCGGCAATTCCTGATTTGCTTAAAAATTTATCGGTTACTACCATTGCTTTTTTGAATCCAAGATCTTTTACTAATGGAGCCAGTTCATTCAAACAGCCTCTTCCAAACAAATTGGTACTTGGTACATAGTAAACACTCACAATAATTCCTCCTCAAAGTTTGTTCAGTTATTCACAAATGTATTTATAAAAGTAAGGAACTGAAACCGCCCCTTAATTTTGTAAAACAATAAGACATTAGATATTTAGGATCCCTGGTCGAGGCACCACTTTAAAGGCCTCTGCCAGTGCTTGAAGCTGTTCATCCGAAATCGTTTGTTTTTTACCTCCTTGAGCACAAACAATCGTATAAACCTCTGCAGCCTTTTCTGCTGTTTCGATCAGCCCAAAAGTCTCATCCATTGTATTGCCAGCACCGAAGATACCATGATGCGGCCATAGAACAAGACGAACATGCTCCATTTTTTCCGCTGTAGCTTCCCCAATTTCGTTTGTTCCGGGCACGATCCAAGGGATGATGCCAACGCCCTCTGGAAATACAACCAGACATTCTGTACACATTTCCCAAAGCGTTTTTGTAAATTCTTCTTCCTTCAAAATATGTGTAAAGGACATTGCAATTAAATTAGTGGCATGACAATGCATAATTACACGATGGTTTTTATCAACAGATAGACGGGTCATATGGTTCATTAAGTGGGTAGGAAGTTCACTCGTAGCGACTCCGCCATTTTCAAAGCCCCAAAGAATTTCGTAGCTTCTTCCATCCTCAGAAATTCGAATGACCCCCAAGTTAGATGCTGGATCCTGTTTTACATTTTTAAAATATTTGCCTGAACCAGTAACAATGAAATATTTCCCTGCTAAGGCTGAAGCATCAAAATTCATCGGGATCGTTCTGATCACTTTGGTAACATCCAAATACGGAATGACTTCATATTGATTTAACAAATAGCTGATATTTCCGCCATTGCGTTCATCCCAGCCATGACGATATAAGTTAGTAGTTGTTTCAATCATTTCCTGCAGAAATGGTGCTGTTTCGATGGAATTTCGGGTTAATATCATTGCCATGTTTTTTCGCTCCCTCTATATAAAGGTCTTTGTTCTCTATTCAAACACCTTTGGTATCTTCTTCATATAAAAAGCATACATCTAAAACACACGCAAATCAACATAAACAAAGAATATTTTTTTGTTTATGTTGATTTAATTAACATTTTTGTCACATTTCCTTTATTTTAACTATTAAACAAAAAACAAAAATTAAAACCTAGGATCGAAACCCCAGGTTAATGAATATTTCATTGAATTAAACCACATTCTCTTTTACATCAGCTGCTGTGCCAAACCGTTCTCTTTCAATCTGTTTTAGTGTTTTCCCATTAGTGTTAGGAGCAAGCAATAGGCCGACTACACAATGGATGGCTAAGAATACAAGCATAACAATCCCAGCTACTTTAAAGCTTAATTTATCCATTATCGTTGGGAGGATGAATGACCAAATGGCTATCCCGAATCGAACTAAGAAATACATAATTCCTTGTGCACCTGCACGATACTTCGTTGGGAAAAGTTCACTTGCCCACAGACCATAGAATGCCTGGGCGCCAAAGCCTGCAGCACTGCCCCATAGGATAACGAAAGCAAACAGTGAAAACCAGTTCATTCCAGTGAAGGTCAAGATGATCCATGCAGCGATTCCCATAACCGCACCTAAGCCAAACAAGAATTTTCTGCTATACTTATCGCCTAATTTCATGAATACAAAATAAGTGGTTGCAACAGTTAAACTCCAAAGCAGAACTTGAAGCAGATTTGCTTGAGTACCAGTTAAACCGCCAACATTTTGATAAATGTATGGCATAAAATACCCCATGGCTCCTGCAGTTAAGTTCCAGAATAAATATATACCGATTAGCAGGAACAATGCTTCCCGATTCGGTTTCAGGCTAAATAATTCCTTCAGCACACCTTTACTCTTTATGTTGCTGCTTTGTTTTGCTTCTTTTTCTTTTCCTTCTTTCCAAATCGCTGATTCAGACAAGCCTTGACGGATATACCATGTAATGAAGGCAATAACTAATAAATGGATAAAGATAAGACGACTGCCTAATAATCCAAGTGGTGCAAGCAAGACGGCGAGTAAAAACGTAAGCGCAGGACCAGTTGACCATGCCAGCTGAGCGGTTCCCACATGGGCTGCCCGTTTATCGGCTGGTGCTTCTTCCGCAATGTATGTCCAAGATGCAGGTACCCCTGCACCCACCGCCACTCCAGTGATGATGGTACCAACCAATAGCATTGGGAAGTTGACCGAAACCGCTATCAATAATACCCCAAGCATATAAAGCAGTAAATCATACGTATATATGAATTTTCGTCCATATTTGTCACATAAATAACCGCCGAACAAGGCACCGACAGCAGCACCAAAAGCATTTGCACTTAGGGCGCTTAATAAGCCTACCGCCATGCTGTCCAATTTTAAATACTCCTGCCACAATGTTAGACTGCTAGCTGCAGCGATGATCGAACCAGCTTCGATATAGTTGGCCATCGCAACAGAGATCGTTGCTTTCCAACCAGTTGTCTTCTTAGCACCAAATTTAGCCATGATATAACCTCCTAATTCGTTCGCTAATTTAGTAAACGGTTTCATTTGGATCGAAAATTTTTTCTATAAATCTTTAAGTCTAACATTCAACATAAAAACTTCCATTGTCCCGATGAACAAACATGATACTTGTTTTTTGTGTTCATTGCATTCCCTTCCCCGGATTTATTCTCTTTATAGGTAAACTATACTATTTTAAAGCGCTTACCTGAAGGTGACAGAATTCAGATAAGGGTGACAAAATTCAGAATAATGGCCGCAGACGCAAAAAAAAGAGACATGGCAAACCCATATCTTTAAAAGTCCTTATTTTTCAAATGTTGGCACCGAGTGCTGATCTCTGTATTGTGAAGGGGTTTGTCCCAGCCACTGCTTGAACAGCCGTCTAAAATATTTCGTATCGTGGTAGCCGACAGAAATGGCAATTTCTGCAATTTTTAAATCGCTATTCGTCAATAATTCCTTCGCTTTTTCCAGCCTTACAGTTGTGACATAATCCAATACGGTCTCACCTGTTTGTGCTTTAAAGTAGTCACAAAAATAATTGGGATTCATATAGACCTGCTGGGCAATCTTTTTGATCGTTATATTTTCATGGAGGTTATTTTTTATCCATTTTTTGGATTCCAGCACAGGGTTTTGCTGTTCTGCTTTCAAAACAGTTATTTTCGACATTACCTTTAATACCCATTGCTTGATACTATCTTTTAACTGGACGAAATTACCTGCATGCCTCGTCATGTTTAATGCTTCAGCTAAAAGTTCAGGTTCTTCACGATAGCCATTATTTTCAATCCAGCTGTTTACAATTCGAATCATTAAATAATGCACGGCTTCATTCATATTAACGGGTGAAGTGATAGATTCCAGCTCGCGAAAGTAACCTTGTAAGGAATTAATGAGTTCTTCCCTTTTTCCGTATACTAAAGCGTTTACGATTTGTTCGGTGGATTTTAGAATTGTAGAAGTGATACCTTGGTTTTTCTCATTACTGGAGCTTTTGATTATGCTTGCCTGAAATGTTTGGTTGCTCCCATGAATCATTCGAAACTGCATCAAGGTTTGCAATTGCTTCTTTGTATTTCCAAGAATGGAGAGGTCCATAAATATTTTGCTGATTGCAGCAGAAACCGTAAATGGTGTGTACTTTTGGATACTATATCTCAATTCTTGTGCAAATTGATTCGTCTCTTTCAAAAGCGATCCATTCAGCCCAGACAGGGATTTATCATTGAACAGCACCCAATAATCAAACTTGTTGCTGCGCCACCACCATCTTTTGCCCTTTTGATTAAATCGCGCTCCCATCACTTCTTCCAATATATTTTCTACTGCAAAAATCCAGGTGTTCCATTCTTTAGAAGAAAAATCTTTGGTTTTTGAAAATACATGATCAATGCTAAAGTGAACTAATTGGTAGGATCCTGCTGGAAATTCCCGAGTCCAGTCCAAGTAAGAGATATCTCTCTCCTCATTCCAAATCATTTCACTCAATAGTTGGACTTGTTTGGTATAGTCTAATTTTGCTGCTTTTTCTTTTATTTTTTCCCACTCATGCCTTTTTTTATATTCTGCAATGATCCTTTCTTTTATCTCATTTAACTGTACCTGAAATTGTTCCTTATCAATTGGCTTTAGAATGTAATTAGCCGCTCCGCTCTTCAGGGCAGACTGCAGGTATTCAAAATCATCGTAACCGCTTATAAAAATGGTTAGAAAGGTGGAATACTTTTTTAATTCATTATTTAGAGTTAAACCATCCATCTCCGGCATCTTGATGTCAGAGATCAACAGGTCAAATACAAGGGAGTCCTTTGTTATGGTCTCGAATGCTTCCAAGCCATCAGAGAAGGCAGCCACGATTTCCCATTCATCCCCGCATGAGCGAATTAATCGCTCAATTCCTCTGCGAATTCTTGACTCATCATCAACAATAATGGTTTTTATCTTATTCATCACTTACCATCCCCTTTCCTGCCAGAAACTGAGAGACCTCATTCTTGGTGATGATTGGAATTTGAATGGTTACCTCTGTACCTGTGCCTTCTTTACTCTTTACCTTAAGTTCATACTGATTACCAAACAGCATCGCCACGCGGGCATGGACATTCATCATTCCAAACCCTGATTCTCGTTTTCCCATTGGATCTGACCGTAATTTCAGGTTTATATCAGCCAATTGCTCTGAACTAATGCCCGGGCCATTATCACGAATAATAAAAACAATGTCCTTGGATCCCTGCTCTCTGGCAATTTCCCGAACAACAATTTCTATCTTTAATATTTTTCGCTTTTCTAATCCGTATTTTATGGAGTTCTCTATTATTGGCTGAAGAATAAACTTAGGTGAAAAATACTCATCGCTTTTTATTTCTACTTTTATTTCAAAGGTGAGCCTTTCTTCAAATCTAAACCTCTGTAATCTTAAAAAATCATTAACATGCTCCACTTCCTTGGAAATGGGGACAAGCCGGTCATTATTGGTGAGGGAATAACGGAGCATCCTTCCCAGAACGGTTACCATTTCAACTACTGCTTCGGATTCTCCCTCTTCGACTGCCATACTTATCGTCTGCAAGGTATTGTACATGAAATGAGGATTGATTTGGGACTGCAACGCATACAGTTCAGCATCTTTTTGCCTAATTTCAATCGTGTAATTTTTCTTAATTAATTCCCTGAGCTTTCTGATCATCGAATCAAAGCTATGAGCTAATACCCCCACTTCATCCTTACCATGGACGGGTATGTACACATCCAAGTTCCCCTGTTCAACCTCCTGCATGATGTTTCCTAGTCTTTTGATTGGTTTGGTAACTGTCCATGCAAGAATGATCGAGATAATCGTGGTGATTATAACCAGCCCAACAAATGCAAAAACGGTTACATTTTTTACGATATCCGTGCTTTTTGTTAAATATTTTAGAGGAATACTATGAACTAAAATCCATTTATGGGATGCAGACTGGTTAATGCTGATAAGTGACGGTCCTTTTTGATCGAATGATTGGAAGCTTCCGTTGTGAATTGGATATTCTTTTAAGTTTGGAAAAAAGGTACCTATTCTATTTGGATTAGTATGATAAATAATCTGCCCGCCTTCATCCATGACCGACAATTCTGCATTTTTTTCCTCTTCTAAATCGGATAGAACCTTTTCAATAAAGGAAAGTTTGACAGCCAAAAAAATGGTACCAAGGGACTTTCTGTTATCGAAGTCGGTAATTTGTTTCATTAAAAGCAGGAAGGGAGGATTTCCTTCAAACTTTAATGCTGTCCGGTATGGCATTAACATTTGTATTTTATCTCCAAGGGCATGTTCTTCTCCATAGGGTAAAGACAAATTTTCAAGATTAAACCCATCATATGGAACTCGTGTGCTGACAAATGCACGATTTTTTGACAGAATAAAAGCACCCAAAATATCCGGACTATTTTCCAGATACGTCTTGGTCAGAAAGCTTTCCACGACAAATTTATCTTGCTGGTATCGCGATTGATTTTTTTTGGAATCATCCCTCAATACGCCCATTACTTCATTCGAACTATAAATTAATTCCGGATAATTCTCTAATTCACTTAAATTATTTTCCAAATTATTATTTGCTTGTTTTAATAGTTTCGGAATATATTCACCCACTTGTTCTTCGATAGACTTCGTATATTCGTAATAGGCAAGGGAGCTCAGCAGTCCCATTGGAATGACTGTTATAAGAATATAAGTGATAATTAATTTTGTTGACAATCGGGTGCTGTTTCTTTTGTTGAAGACCTTAAAAATCATACTGGTCAATATTCTCCCTTGTAAAATCAATCGGCAGTCCCATGATGACAGTATCTCCCTCCACCTTGATATTCCCAATATTTTTGATATGTTGTCCGTCCTTTGGTGTTTGGCCATTCAAAAGATCTTTAGCAACACTTACAGTTAAATACCCAAGTTTTTTGGGACTCCATAATGTGACAATTTGGGCGGAATTATCTTTTAAAAAGGTTCTCATTAAATTAGGTGTCGATAAACCTGTAACCACTACTTCTCCTGATTTCCCCGCATCCTTAACTGCTTGAGCCGCTGCAGGCGGTCCAACGGAGGAACTTCCTAATATTCCCTTTAAGTTTGGATAATTTTTCAGGAGTCTTTCTGCCTCTAGATAAGACTTCTGTGGATTATCCTCCGTTTCTACAACCTCAATTAAATTCATATTGGGATAAACCTGTTTCTGCTGCACCTTTATCCATTTCAGCCACTCCGATAAATTTGCAGCATCTTGGGAGCCTGTCATGATAGCAAAGTCCCCTGTTTCTCCCATTCTCGAAGCCAAATTATCCATTAAATGACGCCCTAACTTTTCAGGATCAACCATGTTGATAAATAAATCTCTTTGTTCGGAGGTTGTATCTGAATCCCAGGTGATTACTTTAATGCCCTTTTGCTCGGCCTTTTGTAAAATAGGTCTCAACATCATTGGATCGTTTGCCGAAACGGCAATAAGGTCGACATCTTTTTGAACTAAATCTTCAATAATATTCATCTGCTGCTTCCAATCAGCAATTGGAGGACCAGCAAAAATAACGGTTACTTTTAATTTTTTGCCTGCTTCCAAAGCACCTTCTTCTACCGCATTAAAATATGGGATCCCGCTTACCTTCGGCACAATCGCAATTGTGAAATCATTTTTTGTTCCGCTTTCGCTATTTTGCGCATCCTTCTTTTCACCATTAAAGATAATTTGATATTTTTCAGTATGGTCCCAATAAGAGCAACCGCTTACAACAAATATTAGTAAAAAGCCTGCCAACAGTTTCAATGTTACCTTTATATGAACCACCTCACAAGTCAGCACAATAAAGTATTGGTAAAACGAAGAGACCGGAAAACAATCCACGGTCTCAACTATTAAGTCATATCTATTGAAAGGATATTTTTATCCAGCTCACCGTGGCTTGTCGGCGATTATTACTTTAATATTCTTTTCCTCTAACAACTTTATCGTTTGTTCATCAATATTAGAATCCGTTATCACACAGTCCACTTTTGAAATAGGTGCTATTTGTGAAAATGCACGTGTCCCAAATTTACTAGAATCTACCATGAGGATTCTCTCATCAGCGATTTCCATCATTTGTTTTTTCAGGAGCGCCTGCAGCTCATTAAAATCACTAAGTCCTTTTTCAAGGTGAACCCCCTTGCAAGAAAGAAAAACTTTATTGACATGATACATGCCAAGGGATCTTTCCGCAAGAGGTCCTACATATGATAGAGATTGTGACAGTAATGTTCCGCCAGTAGATATCACTTTGATTTGTTCCTTCTTACTAAGCTCGATCGCCGCCTTTATAGAGTTTGTTAAAACTGTTAAAGGCATATCTGGCAATTCCTTTGCTACATACCATGCGGTCGTACTTGCATCTAAAATGATTTGATCTCCAGGTTCAATGGTTCGAACGGCAGCCCTTGCAATTGAACCCTTCTGTTCCGCATTGGTAATCTCTCTTTCTAAATAAGAAATCTCCCCTTGGTCCTTTTCAATACTGACTGCTCCACCATGGCTGCGCATTAATAAATTCTCTTTTTCAAGCTTTTCCAAATCTCGTCGAATCGTTTCTTCGGTTACAGAGAAAATTTTGCTAAGTTCGGATACCCGAATACTTAATCGTTCATTAACTAATTCGACAATTTTTTTTTGTCTTTCTGCTACAAGCACAAACTCCTGCCCCTTTCTCATTTTTAGACCTATGTTGGTTTTATGTTGTTTTTCGTTTGATTATCTGTTTATTCACACTCATACTATAACACATTTTCTGAAAAACAAATATATCTTTTCAAAAAATTAAAGGCCCAAACGGTTGCACTTTCCCCGTTTGAGCCTTTACCTGGTTTTTATCTTTTTGATAAAACTTCATTTTCGTAGGCTTTTACTTCTTCTAACCAAGACTCCTTTACTGGAACCCTCATTATTTCACAATAATAGTCCCAAACTGCGCCAAATGGATAAGTCTTGAATTCTTCCATTAACGCTAACCTTTCGGTAAAATTGCCTTCTTCCTGAAGCTGTTTTAATTGCTCATTTGGAACAAGCATTGCATAAAGCAGGGCCTTGATCATGTTGCGTGTACCAATGGTCCAAGCCGCTACACGGTTTATGCTGGCATCAAAGAAATCAAGTCCAATGATGACACGGTCTAGGGCATCATTACGTACAATTTCTAAAGCGATTTCTTTTAATTCATCATCAAGGATGACAACATGGTCACTGTCCCAACGTACAGGTCTTGATACATGCAAAGCAAGTTTCTCGCTAAACAGAAGCATAGAAGATATTTTGTTAGAAACAGTTTCAGTTGGATGATAGTGACCCGTATCCAGCAAGCATAATTTATTGTTTTTCATTGCATAGTTTAAATAGAATTCATGAGAACCAACTACATAAGATTCTGATCCGATGCCAAATACTTTACTTTCAACTGCATCCAAGTTGTACTTTTCGTCTACATCCACTGCAAAAATCTTATCCAACGATTCTTTTAATCTCTTTCTTGGAGTCAGACGATCACTTGGAACATCTTTATAGCCATCTGGAATCCAGATATTAGTTAAGGCAGGAGTACCAAGTTCTTTTCCAAAATATTCGCCAATTTTCCGGCTGACAATACAGTGGTTGATCCAGAATTCGCGAATTTCTTCCTCTGGATGTGAAAGTGTAAGACCATCAGCTGCTTTTGGATGAGAGAATAAAGTTGGGTTGAAATCCAAACCAAGTCCATTTTCCTTTGCCCAATTAACCCAGTTTTCAAAATGCTTGGGCTCTAATTGGTCTCTTTCCACTACTTCGCCATTTGTTTCTGCGTAAATCGCATGCAGGTTTACACGGTGTTTACCAGGAATCAAGGATAACGCTTTTTCTAAGTCAGCTCTTAGCTGCTCAGGTGTAGAGGCTTTACCAGGATAGTTACCGGTTACATCAATGCCGCCGGACAATTCATGTTGATTCACTTCAAATCCGCCGATGTCATCGCCTTGCCAGCAATGGATAGAGACTGGAACCTTTTTTAATGTTTCAAGGACCTCATCAACGTTAATTCCCCATTTAGCATACGCTTGTTTCGCAAGTTCATAGTTTTCTTTAACAGACATAGTTCATTCTTCCTTCCTTAGTTAGCTTTTAACGGGCTGTGCCGGTAAATATTTTTTTACTTCAAAAGATTCTTTGATGATGGCGCGGGCCCGCTTAATGTCTTGAATTTCTCCCAGCGCCAGCAGTTGGGCAGCTATATTGCCGATGGCCGTTGCTTCAATAGGTCCGGCATTTACTTCTTTATTAGTCACGTCGGCGATTAACTGATTGAGCATTTCATTCTGGCAGCCGCCGCCAATGACATTAATTTTTTCAAACTGCTTTTCAAAAATTTCTTCTATTTCTTTCACTGCATCCTGATAACTTACCGCTAAGCTATCGTAAACGCACTTGGCTACCTCACCAGGCGTGTTTGGAACAGGCTGTCCGGTTTCCACACAATAATTCATGATTTCTTGCACCATGCTGTCCGGTTTCAAGAAGCGGTCATCATTTACATTGACAATGGCCTTGAAATCCTTAGCTTCTTCCGCTAACTCTACGAATCTAGCAAAAGAATATTCATCATTATAGTTTCGTTTCACTTCCTGAATCATCCAAAGGCCCATGATGTTTTTCAAGAAACGGAATTGGTAATCGATTCCGCCTTCATTGGTAAAGTTATAATCCAATGCTTTAGTAACACAGATTGGGAAATAGTTTTCCGTTCCAATCAGCGACCATGTTCCGGAACTGATGTATATCGTTCCATCCTGTTCCGGAACGGCGATAACAGCCGAACCAGTGTCGTGAGTTGCCGGAAGAATGACTTCCATATCAAAACCGAGCTCTGAAACCAATTCTTCTTTGAGTGTTCCAAGGACTGTTTTAGGTACATTGATTTCCTGGAACATGTCCTTATTGATACCAAGGACATCCAACAGCTGATGGTCCCATTTCTTTGTAAACGCATTCACAAGCTGCGTCGAAGTGGCATTCGTATATTCATTGGCCTTCTTGCCTGTCAACAAGTAGTTTAAATAATCCGGTATCATTAAAAATGTTTTTGCTTTTTCGAGAATTTCAGGGTGATTTTTTTTAATCGAATAAAGCTGATAGATGGTATTAAATTTTTGGAACTGGATTCCAGTTTCCAGATAAAGTCTTTCCTTAGAAATAATCTGGAAGACCTCTTCCATCATTCCATCAGTCCGGGGATCACGGTAAGAAACCGCTTCCGTAATTGGCTGATCGTTTTCATCCAACAGCACAAAATCTACAGCCCATGTATCAATCCCAATACTGTCTGGTTTAATGCCCACCTCGGCACATTTCTTTAATCCATTTTTAATTTCCTGGAACAGTTTATCAACTTCCCAGCAAAAGTGGTCACCTTTTTTGACAATCTTGTTTTCAAAACGATGAATTTCATCTAATTTTAATGAGCCATTTTCCAGCCAGCCTAAAATGAGTCTTCCGCTGGAAGCACCAATATCAACGGCAATACTGTACTTTGTCATGAACATCACCTTTCGGTCGTAAACGCTTACTTACACTACTATCATACTAAAAATATAAGTTATTCCTATAACTTAATTGGTCTAATTTATTGTCCTTATTTGCAAACTTAAAAAGCCTGCAGAAATTGTTTTCAAATTTCTGCAGGCTTTGGGGGAATAATTTTAGTAAACGTCTTTCCACTCTGCAATGTTGCTAGAATCAAATTTAAATGGGTCTCCTAGCATGATTTGTGTGCCATCACCATCTGCAACCACTTCTTTTTCACCAAGATCACCTGCTGTAAATTTATCACCGACTTTACCCGTGATTTTACCACTTACAAGTGCTTCTGCAGCATAACCAGAAAGATATCCGACGTCAATTGGATTCCACAAATACATCCAGTCACAGACACCGCTTTCAATATACTCAGCCATTTCGCTTGGCAAACCAAGTCCCGTTAGCTTTACTTTGCCTTTTAAGCCTTTATCTGTCAGCACTTTTCCTGCCGCGGCAATGCCGACAGTTGTCGGGGCAATAATTCCTTTAAGGTCGAATAGAACCTCTTTGGGACTTTGTTTTATTAATTTCATTCATTCCTAAGCCAACTGTTATCGAAATATCCTTGAATATCGCCGCCGACTACCCAAAAACAATACTTATTTTTATTAAAAATAATAGTCAAATTAAACTAAAACAATTTGCTTCCCAGCTTCTACTTCGACAATAATCCCGTCTACACTTAACCAAACTGAAATTGCAGTCGGGTTGTAAACAAAAGTACTGTCTGCCGAAAATTTTAGGTTTTGGAACGCCTTCATATAGTCCACAATTTCGATGTTAGCCGCATACCAAATATCATTTCTATTGCCTATAAACTCACAAAAACTTTCGATCAAATCCCAGTTTTCATCATCGTCAAACTCATAGCTATGACCCCAGACATACATCATATATAAGTATTGTTTTTTATGAAGCTGGACAAATTCCTCTGCCAGCTTCATTAAATCTCGTTTATGATGGCAGGTTGGATTCCACTCGAGAAAATCATCCGGCATGGAAAAATTTCCTGTACTATGGACGGTTCTCGCATACTCAATACCTAAATATGGAAGCATTTCTTTAATTAATTGATTATAAGAGCCATTAGGGTAGGATAATCCCCTTACCGTATATCCAGCTATTTCCTCCAACCGTTTTCGGTCTTCGATGACTTCCTCAATGATTTGTTCCTTTGGAGATCTAGCTATAGTTGGGTGCGTCACAGTATGGGTTGAGATTTCATGCCCTTTATATAGTGACTCAATCTCCTCATGGGGAATTCGGCCGTCTGTCCCTAATAAACCAGAATTAATATGAAACGTTCCTTTGATTCGATTTTTATTAAAGATTTCTACTAATCTTCTGTCGGCATCCCTGCCATCGTCATAACTCATGGTTACTACTTTATGTTTTCCTTCAGGAAAAGCCATCATAATTTTTGGCATACAATCCCTCACATTCTATTTAACTCAATTGGAATTTAATTCACATTGACCTATGTATAAAGTTTCAAAGTCACTGGGCCAATCAAGCCAGATTTTACAGATTCTTTGGCGTACTCATTTGCCTTACTATTGGTAACGGTTACCTTAATACTCAACTGATCTGCATCCATATACGGGGTGATGTCAAAAAGATAGGGACTCCACATTTTTACTCCTGCATTTTTCCCGTTGACGTTTAATTCCGCCAACTCACAAACCTCACCTAAATCCAATTCGGCCTTTTTATATTCATTTATCGAATCAACAGTCACATTAGACTCATAAATTGATTCTCCGGAAAAATATTTCATCTCTTCAAGCTCTGTTAAAGAAACCAAAGTTTCGAGTGGTTCTCCGTGCCAGAAAGGATTGGTTAAAATCCAGTTGTCGACCTGTACGGTGATTATTGGTTTTGATTCATTATGCCCCTTTGCAAAAGCTGGCGCTCCCTCTGAATTCACACAAATAATGGCTGACTCTCTGCGCTGCAGTGAAATAGGGAACCTTGTATAGATATCATCCGCTGCCTTAATCTGAATTTCTTCTATACGGGAGTTCCAGGCATCCCAGGTTTCGATAGCGCCATGGCCATTAATAGCCAATTCACCTTCTATCGCATGCTCGTCTTCATTCACTAAAACATAAAAATCAAAGCCTTCTTTGACGATATGCGTAACCCGCAGCCCGGGATTATTCGGTGCTAAATAAACATCTCTGAAAAGAACACGATCGATCGCGCCAATCACGCTGTTATAATTATAGATTTGGATGACCCTACCCGATAACGAGAGATTTTTCTTTTCTGGATTATAAGCAATCACTGCACCCCCCGTTTCTAGGAACAGATTGAGCTTATTGACAAGGTCATTTGACGCCAGTTGTTCAAGATTCTCAAGAATGAGTACTCGATAACTTTGGTTTTTTATTTTCGCTTTACCTTCTTCAATCACACAATCATGAAGAAAAAGTTCCTCTTCCAAATAATTAAATTCAATCTGATGGGTATATAAAGGCTCAGCAATTTTCCACGGAATATGATCCTCTTCGCATAAAACAGCAATTTCTGTTACGTTTGAACATTCACTCAACAGCCAGGACATACGTCTTTCATAATCCGCAATTTTCTTATAATATTTCCACCATGCGTTATGTGGACCATTGTCAGGTGCCCGTTCATTTAATCGTTCACCATCAATAGAATAGTAGAATGCATGAGGATAAAGTTTATTTACTCCCCGAACGAACAGCCAGTCGACAAACCATTTCATATCATCTACGGAAAATTGCCATTGATGCCCATTTGGTCCGCAGCAGCCAAAAACCTCATTAGCATTACGCGGCAATCCGCGATGCCGAGCTGCATCCGAAGAACATTTTCCTAAAGTACTGTCCCGTCCTATGATTCCTTTATTGTCTTCGGGGCCAACCCATCTCCACACCAAATCCTGGCCTGGCAGCTGAAAATATTTTAGAAATCCGATATCGTCACTTGTTTCCGGATGCCCGGTCAATTGAATGCCATGTCTCTCACACCATTCAGAAATAGGACGGTAATACGTTTCTTGAAGCCGTTTGTTAACGGCCTTTTTAAAATTTCTTCTCTTGATGTTTGTGTCAACCCCGACGTCAAACCATAGCGATAACAAATCAGTGCTTTCATTCCCATGTTCCTGATAATAATCCAAAAAGCCGATCGTCCAAGGCTTAATTTTTTCGGTGTCAACACAGCGCCCAACCACACTTGGTTCATCTGTGAAAAGTGCTTCTATCGTATTTCCGAAGTATTCCTTCAAGTGTTCGTAATAGACATCATGCGTGACACGGATAAACTTTTGCATGGCGTCAGGATTTAATAAATCCCCCGCCGGCGGTGCTCCAGGCTCACCATCATCTTCTCCGAAATGAATTCCCCGCACAGTTCCCTTGGAAAAAGTAGAAATAAGGAACACCATGGACCAGTCACCCGGTTCTGTTGGTTCAAAGGAAACCCTATTGTTCTCGACCTCCAATGGAATAATCGCTAGGGGATCAATCTTCGATTTTCCGATAAACTTTACTGCAACGGCGAGAACGATCTCCTCGGAATCTGCCAACTCTTCTTCCATTTGTGTAAAGCCGCTTGCAGAATGCAATGCCATTCTCAAGCCCCTTGCCGCATACTCTGGATTATTTTCAACTACCTTGCCATGTGCCGACCCAGATGGATACATCCCTTCATCATAGATAATCACCTTCATACCTAACTTTGTGGATTCCTCCATGATAAATTGCATGATATCCATAAACTTTGGCCCTAGATATTCGATATCCTCTGGTATGCCAATACGAGGATGGGCAACCACACCAAGAACCCCTTTGGATTTGAAATCGCTCAATTGCTTTGAAATCTCTTCTTTATTAAGATCCCCATTTAAAAACCAAAAGGGAAAAACCGAATACTCTGCAGATGGATTTTGAAAGTGATTTTTTAATTGTTGTATCTGACTCATTTGTCTTTGCATATCCCTTCTCCTTATTTCGAGACAGTCCCTTGTTGGATTCTTTCAACCTTAGAAAAAGCAAAAAATGCTGACCACATCAGAATCACTGCTAATACACTGCCACAAAATAAAGGGATTAATCCTGGAACTGTGGTCATTAAAAGGTAGATAGCCACAGCGCCAATAGCCATCAAAGCTGTGGATAGCGGATTAAATAGCATGATGTAAAATGCTGTTTTTAATACCTGATGAACTTTAAGATCATAATGAACAAACGTCGGAAATACATAACACACTGTCAAGACGTAGCCCAAACAAATAAGTAAGACAGGATAGTAGATTAAATTGAGATACCCGCCAGTGTTTTGAAGCAAATGAATGTCAACATATAGGAAATAGCCAAGGATCACGAGAATAAGACCGAGAAGATTACTTTTAATAAACTCCTTCTTATAAGACCCCCAAAAGGTTTTAAAAACAGGAACATCAAACTCCCCCATCAACATTTTCCTTACGATGACAAACATTGCAATTGTAGCAGGAAAAACTCCAAACACCACTAATCCAGCGATCGAAAAGGCAAGCCATAGAACATTAATAAAGGCTAATTTCAAAACCCATTCACAAAGTTTATATAGCGCCCCTGTCAGCCCATTCATTTGCATAGGAAGTACCTCCTGTAAACGTATTAAAATAGTAAAAGGAATATCTCAAAAATCTCCATATGGTCAACGTTTGATAGCTTGATATACATTTAAATTAGAATAAGCTACCTTCATTGGCGCCATTTGACGAAAGCCGATTTTTCCTCCTTCGTAAATTGGTCCATACATAGTACCATCATCTTCCCATTCGAGTACCGGTAAATAATTAATTGAAAACTGTACGATCCCCTCATATTTTACTAATCTCATATAATAAGGAGAAATCGCATCCTCTACAGGCGGCAGAGGATCGGCAGCCATTGCGGCTAAGTGGAAGCCAAAGCTTTTCCGCAAATTACACGTACGAAAAGCTCTTTCATCTGCATGCTTATGCCTAAAATAAGACAGGTGCAAGCAATTAATAGATCCCGAATGGTATTCTGGATACTGACCATGCCTTGCCGGCAAAACTGGATCAAAAAGGTCTTCCCCGCTTCGTCCTGTCGCCGCGAAAAAGATCATACAAAGTCCAGGTTCCCTTATTGGACTAAACTCCCACTCAATCATTATTCGATCTGGAAAACTGACAGGACACCAATATACCCAATGAGAATTGTCCCCATAAACTTCAGGGCCCAATTCGTTTTCTAAATGTAATCGGTTACCTTCAAAGCTAACCTTAGCTTTTCCTTCCAAAATCCAATCCTGTATTTCATGTTTACTGGTCAGGGGATTTGCATAAAGGCATTTACCCTTTTCAAACTGGCTGACTATCATAACAAAATCCCACCTATCATAAAGGATTCTTATGCTTTCCACTTGACTATAAAATGATATTTCTTTTCCGGCAACCATACTTTTTTGTAATAGTGAATTTAATCCGCTATGTTATCTTAAAAACTTAGTTTCTTAAAAAAAAAATGATAATTAATATAAATTAACCATCATTTTCTAAATTTAATTTATTGGCGTCTTGATTGAGCTTCCGATATTGGCTTGGTGGAATACCGACTTGTTTTTTGAAAATCCTGTTGAAATAACTATGTCTGTATCCTACACTCTCAGCGATCTCATTTATTTTTAAATCAGAATTGATTAATAAGTCTTTTGCTTTATCAATTCTTAATTGTGTTAAATAATCAATAAAATTAATTCCAATTATCTGTTTAAATGCTTTACTAAGTGTATATGGATTTGTACCAGCATCATCGGCACAACTTTCTAAAGATATATCTTCCATATACCTTTCCTGTATTGTGACAACCACCTTTTCCACCATACATTTTAATTCCATATTCATGCGGCATTCAAGCTTCTCTATGTAAGGGCCGATTACATCCTTTGAAAACCAATTAACAATCCTTTCCTGATCACGGATTTTAGAAAGTTCATCAATCATATTTTTACCGTTATAAAGTTCAAGTGGATGTATGCCTGAATGCAATATTTCATGCTGGATACTGCTAAATAGTTGGGTTACTGCCTGCTGCAAGTATATCTCGCTGATTCCTTTACTGATAAACTCCTGAATAAATTTATAAATCAAACCTGCAATCTCTTCAACTTGTCCCATTCGAATGGCCTGAATAATTTCTTTTTCAATGGCAAAAGGAAATTGGAAATCAATATTTCCCGAATGCTGATACTTTCGCAAATCTATCATTTGATTGCTATTTTCATAGATTCGGAATCGGACGCCTGTTTTTACATCTTCAAATATATAAGGAATTTTCTTTACACGGTCGGTCTTCTCGCTAATTGTAATAGTTACATGCATTTGAATGACCTGGTTTACAGTTTCTGTTACCTCCGCAGCAAAACGATTTAAATCTTCTTCAATTGAGTAATCAGCAGGATAGATAACTAACAAACCAACAGAAAAATCAGAAAATTTTATAGTGTTAAATTGAGGGAACATCTTTTGAGCTAATTCTTCCATAATATTAGCCGTCATATAGGTAACTACACCATTATCATTAGGAGAGTAGCTTCTTTTTTCTCCAAAAAAGCCCGTGAGTTGCAGTTCAATAGCAATAAAATATTGATTTTCTACGTTCCAGCCATATGTCTCCATTCTTTGACGCAAGTCTTCTTCATGATAATGATGCAAATCACCTTGAACTAGTTGATAGATGAAGTTGCCTTTTAGCTCTGTCAATTGCTCGGAAAGCCGATGCTGGAGCAGGTTACTTTTTTGTGATAACTCCTTCCATTGCTGCTCGATAATGGAAAAGGCATCCTTCTCTATTCTTTTCCAATTATCTGTTTCATCTCCCACAAAATTCCGCAGCAGATTTCGGATTGGCGCATATATTCTCAGTGAAGTCAGCCATGACAAAATAATAGCTAGAAGCAGGGCTGAACCGCTGATAATCATGATTAATCTTGAAATAAAAACGATAGGTTCTGTAATGGAAGACATGGGCGAAGCAGAAACATATGTCCACTTTGATTTAATTCTTGTAAAATGACCAAATGAAATTAAATAGTTTATGTTTTTATATTCAAATTGAAACGAGCCGCTCTCTTTCTTTTGTTTTTCCAATTCCTTTTTTACAACATTAATAAAGCTAGTTTCACCTGTACTGTTAGAAGAAAGCAACAGATCATTTTTTTCATTCAGAAGAAAAGTTGCTCCATGATCATAGGGGGTTAATGTTTTTAAGAGATCAATTGCTTTATGACGGTCAATGGTAACAATGATAGCCCCAAATGGCACCTTATTAATAATTGGAATATTACTGACAAAAGCTAAAGTCGGGGTTTTCTGTCCTTTAACGGACGAAATTTCCTCCCAATGCAATTTTGTTCCACTTGATAGCATATTATGATAAACTTGATTCTGTTTTTCATCCAACACGTTGTATTCCTTGTTAAATAAAATGGGATTATTAATATCCAAATATAATTCTGCATTACTTATCAAATTATGGCTGCCTTCTAATAAAACCAAAGTTCTGGTAATATCATATGTTTCCGTAAACTGCCTTACAAAATCTATATTTTTTAAAGCATCTCCAAACCGAGGCTCAAATGCCCAATGGGATGTATATTCCTCTATGTATTTAAATTGTTCATCGATATTTTTTGCCCTTTGAACAGTTTGATTTGCGTTGGATGCTTTAAGTTCATCTTCCACTTTGCCAACAGCAAACCAATAGATTCCTAAACCTATTAAAAGTCCAGGAATACTGGTAATAATTAAAATGAGAATAAAACTATTCCTATGGTAACTTCCTTTCCATAGATAGTTTATTTTAGCAATCAAGTTTGTATAACCCATTTAAAACACTCCGTCATATAGGCATTATTTATATGGTTAATAATTCTATTATGTCACAACCACAATTAAATAGAAAGCGCTTTAACGAGTAATCTTTATGACTTTCCAAATAAAAACATATAATTACAGGATTTTTTACCCCTAATAACGTACGAACAAAGATAATTTTTGACAAAAAACAATTAAATAAAGACTAGTTTTTAATGGCCGCTTTCGCTCCATTATAAACTAGTCTTTATTTCGCCATTAATTGAATCTTTTATCCTTTGACAGATCCCAAAAGCATACCTTGGGCAAAGTGTTTTTGCAGGAACGGGTAAACAATTAATATTGGCAGGGTAGCCACAACCACAACCGCCAATTTTAAAGATTGTTCAGGCGGTGCCACATATGCTCCCGCCTGGGAGGCAGCATCTGTCAGATTGCCTTGTGATAGAATAATAATCTGCTGAAGCAGCACTTGTACTGGCCATTTGGTGCTGTCACTAATATACAATAAGGCATGGAAGAAATCATTCCAAATCCCAACCGCATAAAATAGCGTAAAAGTTGCAAGGACAGGAGTTGATAATGGTAAAAGAATCCTCCAAAATATCCCGATTTCTGTGCAACCATCTATCTTAGCTGCTTCCTCTAATTCATTTGGAATCCCTTGAAAGAATGTTTTAACAATAATTAAATTAAACGGATTGATAGCTCCAGGCAGTATCAAGGACCAATAGGAATCTAACAATCCTAGTGATTTAACAACAATGTAAGTCGGAATCATACCGCCGCTGAACAGCATGGAAAAAATAACCAAATTCATAAAGAGGTTTCGTCCCATTAAATTTTTTCTTGATAACGGATAGGCCATTGTAAAGGTAAAAAACAAACAAACCACAGTTCCTACTAAAGTGACACCTATTGAAACAAGTATACTACGTGAAAATGTCGCAGTAGAAAAAATATATTTATAGGCATTGAGCGTAAATGTTTCTGGCCAGATAAAAAAGCTTCTCCTTGTCAGTTCTGCCTCCGTAGCGAATGACCCTGCAATGATATAAAGAAATGGCAGAATCATTAGAAGCCCAATGATTCCTAAAATAATAACGTTAAATCCATCAAATACGCGCCCTGGACGTGTATTATGCATTTTTGGCATTGACATTTGCCACACCTCCTCGATCACACTATTAAAAGATACCTTCTTCTCCAAATTTCTTAGCTAATTTATTTGAACCTAAAACTAGGATAATACCAATGATAGATTTAAATAAACCGACCGCAGTACTGTAGCTGTACGCCCCTTGGGTAATCCCGACAAAATATACATACGTGTCAAAAACATCAGCAACTCCGCGGTTTAATGAATTACTCATCAAATAGATTTGTTGAAAACCAGTATCGAGAAAACGACCTAGCTGCAAAATAAGCATGACAATAATGGTGCTTCTAATCGCAGGCAAGGTGACATGCCATAACCGTCTAAATCTGCCGGCACCGTCCACAATAGCTGCTTCATATTGCTCTTTATCAACGGCTGTCAGCGCAGCTAAAAAGATTACGGTTCCCCAGCCAGTCTCTTTCCAAATAATTTGAAGCATAATCAATGGCCGGAACCATTCCGGAGCAGAGAGAAAATCCATCTTCCTGCCATAAATTTGCTCGACGATCTCATTCACGACTCCGCCGCTGGTTGTAAAAAAGACATACGTAATACTTGCAATGATGACCCAGGACATAAAATGCGGTACATATATAAATGTTTGCATAACCCTCTTGTACGAATTACTTCTAAGTTCATTAAGCAATAGCGACAAGATAATCGGAGCCGGAAAGAAGAATACCAAGTTTAATACAGCGAAAATGGCCGTGTTTTTCAATAATCTAAAGAAATCCGGGTTTTTAAAGAAGTTGGTAAAGTTATCAAAGCCGACCCATTCACTGCCAAACACTCCCTTAAATGGTGAATAGTCCTGAAAGGCAATAACTACTCCCCACATTGGCAGATATTTAAAAATGATAAAATATGCCAGCCCAGGGAGCAGCAGGACATAAAGCCATTTATCCCTTATTATGCGCTGAAACGGAGAAATGTTTGACTTTGTTTTTTGAGCTGCTTCTATTCCAGGATTATTTAGTCCGCTTATTTCTGTTTCCACAGCTGATGCATCAGACCTTTCCATTGTTCCACTCCTTCCATTTTGCCTATTTTCGTCGATGAATTTCTTTTGAAACAGGCAGCTAGCATTAACTGCCTGTTTCTTCCAATGCTTTATTTTTTGTTTTTATTACTTTCTTTATATAACTTATTGATTTCATCCGTGTAGTCGTCCCCACCGGAAGATTTCCATAATTTAATGGCATCTTTGAAGCCTTGTTCATCAATTTGGCCTACGATATATTTAATACGGGCATCATTGATAATATTGTCCAATTGCTGTCCCTTTTGGGCATAAACTTCTGAAAGCAATGATGCTGCTGGATTGGCTACAACAATCTTTTCATTCTCTTTGATGATTTCTTTTTCTTTCACTTGAAGTGGAGTATACTCAGCATGTTTGAAATTCTCATCAGGAATACCAGGTATGAATTGGTTAAGGTCCTGAATTTCGGAATAAAGTGGATCTGTTGATGTAACAAGCGCTGTAAATTTCCCATCTTCTATTTTATAATGGCGTCCTTCCACACCCGCATAGGCAAAGGTTTGAGCCGGTTCATTATTCAGCTTATCAAGGAATGATAATACTTGTTTTAATTCCTTTTCAGTTTTAACACTTGATTTTGGTATTGCCAGCAAGCCGCTATAACCAGCAGTAGGCAGGTTATGAAGTCCTTCTGGTCCTTCTACTGCGCCCAGTACATCCACAGCGTCTTTCAATTTTGGATCGATTTTTTCCATAGCAGCTGCATTACGATGTGCTTGGTCTAAAACGTTAACAATGAGTCCGCCTTGTCCATTTTGGAATGGAACATCCCATTTTCCGGAATCCATTACGGCAAAATCTTGATTGATTAATTTTTCGTCATACAATTTTTTAAAGAATTTCAATGCATCCATATATTCTGTGGTCATAAAGTCCGGCTCGAGCTTTCCATCCTTAGTGATTCCCCATTTATTTGGTGCGCCAAACCATGTTTGCATGACATCAAATGGGCCGGTAAATTTTGATATTACCATACCGTAAGTATCATCTTTTCCGTTCCCATCAGGGTCATTGTATGTGAATGCCTTTAACACATTATAAAAATCATCAATCGTCTTAGGCTCTTCTAATCCCAAATTTTCTAACCAATCCTTGCGGAAGTAAACTCCGTTTCTTCCAAGGGGGCGTGCCCTATATATCCCATATATTTTTCCATCAATGGCACTATTTTGCAAAGTAATTTCGTTGGCCTGGCTTAAGTTTGGATAATCCTTTAAATACGGTGTAAGATCCCAAAATGCATCATTGCGGACAGCGCTTACAAAACTTGGAAGTTTATCAGGGATCATGATAATCTTTGGTAAATTGCCGGATGCCAATGTTACATTTAATTTGTCATTATAAACTGAATTCATCACATAATTTACAGTAATGTCTACACCAGTGTACTTTTCAAGTGCTTGTAATGCTGGACTACTGTCTGTTAACGGTGTCGTAGAAAAACCGGTCGTCATGATAGTGATATTTGGTTTTGACGATTTGCCATCACTAGCTTTACCGCTTGTTTGATCAGCATCATTGCTGCATCCGATCAGGGAAGTGAGCAGCACGGCAGAAAGTGCTGGAATTGCAGCCTTCTTTCCAAATGATTTTTTTGCTTTTTTCATTAAAATTCCCCCAATTAAAATAATAGATTGAGTTGCCAACATTTATCAGTTACTCGATTCTCTGAATCGTGATTTTTTCGGTAACTGCGTCCTGTATTACCTTTAAATTAAACCGCTTTCATTTTTCTTACAATTATCAATTTTTGTACTTAAAAAACCCTTGATGCCACAGGTTTTTTTAAGCAATTCTCACTTTATTGCCGTTCTAACACTTTCTTGATTGTGTTCCATCGGCAGATATTTTCCTATCAGTTCCAATGCGACAATCGTATTTAAGCACCACTGTGAAGTTGTGTTGGTCGTTATTTCCGGTATTTCAGTTAATGGCCGCCACGTATCGATTACCTGGCTTTCGATTGGCAGTACCATTTGACTAATTTCTTCGTTTAATAACAGATTCCAAGCTTTTTCTGCCAAATTTTCATCTTGCCTCTTTGCGGCCGCATAGGCAACCATTCCGGACGCCAACATAGACAGACTAAACAATTTATCATATAAAATGCCATTACTTCTTTCCACTTTTTCTTCATTGGATAACACATAAAATTCTCCGAATTCAGCTAACATATCATCCCATACTTCATCATCCAATGCCTGGGCAATTTCCATCCATGCCTGAGGCCCGCCAAATGCAATGACCATATGATAGCCGCCTTCATTTCCATCCCCCATATGAAGCAGGGAACTGGTTTCCGGATCGTAGCCAAAGGTCGGGCCAGAAAGCAATCGAAACGGCAATTTTTTGAGAATTTCAATCCCTGTGACAATTTTCTGTTTATATTCGATATTTTCCGTACGCTCCCATTCAGAAAACCAATTCGAACAAAAGGCTGCCCAATCAGGACCTGTACGGGCATGTGTTGAATATTCCTCATTCGAATAAAATTCCCTCATTGGATCAAGGCCGTAAAGAGCTTGATCCGCATCCCGCACCTCTGTTAACAAATCTCGCGTTCTTTCGTCAGTTGTTAAAAAGTAATAATACTTATGCAGCCCTGCCATGCTAATGCGGGCTTCCTTGCATCCGCAGCCCCAGTGAACAACATTATGTCTTGAGCCCAGTCCTGCATATTCACCTAAGTGATAACGGTCGACTTCACTGGTGTGACGGGTCATGGCTTCCACCAATCTAAAAATATCTTCCCTGCCTGAACGCAAGAATGCATACCAGAGCCAAATATTTGGAACCAATTCTGTATTCTGCCATGCAAATCCCCCCAAGTCATACCGCCATTGATGGCGAACGGGATCATAGGTGTGCATGACATCTCCATAGTTCCAGTAACCGTACCATTTTCGTTGTTCCACTTCCTTTTTATAAAAAGCAAAGGCATTATCCAGTTGTTGCTCTAACATGGCTTTGGCAGGGGTGCTTCTATCAGGTAACCCCCACGTTCCCAAAGCTTTTGTTTCGTAATAGTACTCCGGTTCACAAACCAGCAGCACAGGTGATTGCCACTCATCAATTTTCCCTGCTAATTCTTGATGTGCTGGGACATTGGCGTAAATTTGTAAATAAACTTCGCTTGTATTGGCAATGCCATTTGGAGTTGCCCTCATTTCGTCAAATCCCTCGTAAGCACTTACCACATGTGTATCTTGACTGTAATGCCTAAAATCCATTGCTTCAGAATCAGGTGCCCAAAACCACACTTTTACTTTTGATATAGAATGGCTTAATTCCGAGACTTCCAAACTGGACGGGAACTTCTGCCAGAAGTTTTTCATGCCAATCCCAATGCCGCCATCTTCTCCCCCAACATAAATCAAGCCTTTCGCTCTTGAACCATGTGTCGATTCTACCCATGAGCAGCTATCCCCAGTTCGTTTTACGATTTTATAATGATCAGAAGAATCTTGAATAATTTTAAAATCGTTCCAAACCGCATTTTGCTTGGCATGATCAAGCAATGGCTGATGTTCTGGATGGGTTAAATCCAATATTTCCCCAGCAATTTGTTTTTGGTACAAGCCATTTGCATTCCGATGCCTTCTGGTAAGCAGCAGCTGTGCTGGTTCCGAGAAAAGCCCAGTATCACCCGCAAAGCGGACATTTCTATTCCAGAGCTCCCCTGTTACTGGCACGGAAAATTCCATCCCTAACCCTTTAATAAAATCACTTTGCGGCTCACCATCATAGAAAAAGGTATGGACCATTCGAACCGTGGATGTACCGGCAAAAAAGTATAATCTTAAAATAAATGGGAGAAATATATTTTCCTTTGCTTGATCCTGATGGGTACCTTCGATCTTAATGACACTTCTTAACAGACCATTTTGTTCTATTACTACATTATGAATCTCGCTTTCGAAGGCTGCTTCCCGAGTTATCCTGTTTCCGTTCTCAGAGCTTCGGCTTTCTTTTATCGCAATTAATCTGCCGTCTGTGCCCATGACTTTGGAACCGCTTTTTATTGTTTGAATAAAGCGGCTTCCATGCTTGTTAACAATAAATTGGCTTTCACCTGTATTTATTTCAATGGTATCTTCCTGTTCAATGACCTGTAATGGACATTCATTTTCTACATTTTCGTCATTAACCAGTTCAAATGAATCCAAATCCCCCTGTAAAATAGCGGCATGCCCGGTCCATTTCACACTTCCATCCGGCCAAAACGCCATATGCCAGCTTTGTAATGGGGTTTTTTCTCCATTTTCATTTTGAAGTGAAAGAGAATCATGCTTCCTTAACGTACCTTGCTTCCAAGGAACCCCCCAGGAGACACCTGTTTGTGTTGCCGGTTTTTGGTTTAACCATTTCAATCTCAACGATTTCACTCTCCATTCAATCATCTGCTATCTTATTAATTTCCCATCAATTAATTTTGGGAGACTATCAAAATCGGGAACATCTGCTAAATAAACGTTACCATAGCCATTCATATCACTTGTAAACAAGATTTGGGTCCCGTCCGGACTGAACCTTGGATGAACATGGACTTGTTGAACATGAAAACTGCCGCGGTGTTTACATAGAATTCTTGGCCCTTCCATGGCTTGATTTGTCCTTTTCCATAGAAAAATACAATCCTGGTACCTTTCACCATGATAAGCGCTCGACTGCTGACCGTCCCCCACGATGAAGGAAGAATCATTCGAATGGATATGCATATTTTGATAAGGAAACTCAAATTCTTGGCAATCTGAATGATCATAAACGGAAAATCCAAGAAATTTGCCGTCTTTCCTGTCTAAAGAATCGGTAAACCCATGATATCCAATTGTGATTCCATCAGCATGCCAGTATTCGTGGCCGGCATATTGATTTCTATCTCCTTCACGGAGCTTCCAAACCTCACCTGAATGAATATTCATGACCCAAATACGATGGTCTACTTTTTCCCAAGGTCCCTCGTGGCAGAATGTAATCAAATGTGGCTGAGTAGGTGATGCATTGACATGGCCAATCCACCGGTTTTCTTCATGAATGATCTGAGTTTCTCCTGTTTCGAGATTCAGCAAGTTAATCATACAATGGGGCCTTGCCGCTTCTGTTTCTTCAAAACCAACATATCCCCCGGAAAGGTTGCTTTTGATGGTTTGTGACAAATCTTCAGCAAGGCCGAAACATAGGGATTTACCATCTGCTGTACAGCTTAAATTGCTAAAATGATAACCTTCTTGAAGATGATAAATGGTCGTTTCCTCATAGGTATCTAGGTTGATGGAAATAATTTTTTTATCATAAGTAAAATACGCTTCGTTTTTGAGCGGGTTTAAGAAGGTTCCCTGAAGTCCATTTGTTTGCTTAGGATCCAAATCTGTAAGCTGTGTTAATTCTCCGGTGGATAAATCAACGCCAAATAAATTTGTCGAGTTCCCGCGATCTGAACATAACAATAGCTTTGATTCGTTATCATACCACCCGTTATTCGTGAAATAAATGTGATAATTGTGTGCCTTAAAGTCCGTTAATTGAGTAATCTTGACATTAGTAATGGAATCCCTAAACTCACTCCGTTCACTCGGCCATTTTGTCCCCTTACCCAAAGTGCATTCCTCTTTTCTGATTTTAGTACGATTAAAAAGTATTACTAAATACCACCTTACAAGCGCTTTCTTTTTCCATCAATAACACTTTTTTGCATATGTCCTGTAACAATAATTGAATAATGAACAAAAAAAGACCACCAATGTATATTGGTGATCTCCGAAATTTTCTTTAGAAGCAGGCCATTTGTATAATAGGATTAGTCTTTCTTTTCAACTGCATAAATTTGAGGAACGGGCGGTTTTTCCATTCCATGTCCCAGAAAATAACTTGTGTGAGGCGGCTGATTGTAGGCTACATTTTGCCATGCGATCCCTAACCGGTAAACCGGATCGTGCATAAGCGTATAGATTGGATGCTCTGTAACATCAGTTGTCGTGTAAATTCTTAGTGATGTACTGTCATCACTTCTCCAAACAACTTCTTCTCTCCAATCCCCCAGTATATCAGCTTGCAAGCAAGGGTTCCCTTTTGTCCCGTTGTTGGAGCGCGTTCCTTCAGCCGTCAGCAAATTAATTAGTTGTCCATTTTCATAATCCCACTTATCAATCTTTCCCACTCCTATACCTGTTTCCATATCATAATCATGGTCGAGAAGCTCTCTAAGCTGATCTCCATCCCACCAAATCGCAAAATTAAAGGATTGCGGGGTTTGATCTGAGATTTTTTCACCAGTAGTGCTATTATATAATCCTTCCCCACCTGTTTTCCAATGAGTGGAAGACCAAACCTCAACGCCTTCATATCGAGGATCAATATCAGCTGCCAAGCCTCTTCCTACATCTTCGTAAGAGGGGATCCCCCATAAAATTTCTCCTGTAGCCGCATCATGAATTTCTGTTCCATTTTCCGAGGGCACCTCATGGACCTGGAATACCTCAAGACCGGGTCTTGTGGGAATCAAATTGCCAACGTGCATCGCATCCCCATGTCCTAGGCCAGTTGTATAAAGACCTTTTCCATTATGGTCGATAACACATGATCCGTATATGATTTCATCTTTACCATCGTTATCCACATCCGCAACACTAACACTGTGATTTCCTTGTCCCGAATACCCTTCATTCCCTGGTTCAAGACTATCAAACTTCCAAACCTTTGTAAGCTCGCCATTTCGCCAGTTGTAGGCAGCCAGCACGGCCCTTGTATAATATCCGCGGCACATTACCACACTCGGTCTTTCGCCATCAAGATAAGCAATGCATGCAAGAAAACGATCTACCCGGTTTCCTTCATCATCTCCCCAATCGGAACTATTTCCTCTTGGCGGATCATAGTCAGTTGTTACAAGTTCTTTACCAGTTTCACCATCAAAGATAGTAAAATACTCTGGCCCCTCTAAGATAAATCCATCCTTGTTCCGATAATCCGCATCAGCGTCACCAATTACTTTTCCTGTGCCATCAATTGTTCCATCTGCTGTTTTACAAGCAATCTCAGCTTTTCCATCCCCATCCAGATCGTAAACCATAAATTGTGTATAATGTGCTCCCGCACGAATATTTTTTCCTAAATCAATTCGCCACAACTGCGTACCGTTTAATTTATATGCATCAAGATAAACATTTCCGGTATATCCCTTGTGAGCATTATCGTGAGAATTTGAAGGATCCCATTTTAAAATAATCTCATATTCTCCATCTCCATCTACATCTCCTACACTGGCATCATTTGCGGAATAAGTATAGTTAACCCCATCCGGTGATAAACCGCCTGCAGGCTTATTTAACGGGATTGGCAAAAAGTTTTCTTCCCAGACTTTGACTTCCTCCGTTGGCGGCTGCTCCACACCATTTATTACAGGACGGATATAATAGGACGAATCTTTATTCCCTTCTTTATCCAGAAAATTAGTACTCGATGTAATGGGCTCAGGATTGACCATTTTTCCACCACGGTATAAATTAAAAGAAATCTCATCAGGATCTGTCCCTAACAATCGCCATCCAGTATACACACCCTTTTCAACCTTGACTGCGATTAACCCCCGGTTTAGCTTCTCCATTTGCCTTAAGATTCTCTTTTTATCCATCAAAACTTTCCTCCAATATTCAATGTAAGCATACATTCCGTAAACTCTTTCACAATAAAAAAATTTTTTTACATCGGACATCTTCTGAGTAATTGCACTTACCTATGAAATAATTATTTCTTGAACTAAACATTCTAAAAAACAAGAGAAGGTTATCCTTCTCTTGTATAAAAACTTATTTCATTAAATGAGAGATTTTTATTTCGAGCTCTTTTATTCCATCAGCTACTAACCTTGCCATCTGTTTGGCACCATTTTTTGTAAAATGTGTATAATCATGATCATTTACAGAAGCCATAAAGTAAGTAAATGCTTTCTGGTATCCCACTCTATCAAATAAATTTAAACTTTTTTCCATTAAATCGATTAATGCCACATCTTCCTCCACCGCAATTTCCTTCATCGCCTGGCAATATTCCGGGAAATCATTGATAAAACGGTTATTCTCCAGATGTAATCTTGCTGCAGGGGTAATCAATACCGGTTCTGCCTGATAGCTTTTGGCACAATCAATATATTTTTTTAAATACTGTTTGTAGGTTGTAAAAGGTTCCGTATACCGTTCCGGCTTGTTTTTGGCGGCGTCATTATGCCCCATTTGGATCAATAAGAAGTCACCGGCTTTTATTTTTTTTGCTATTTTATCTAATCGCCCTTCCTCGATAAAGGTTTTTGAGCTTCTTCCGCCGATCGCATGATTTTCTACTTTCACCTCATCTGTGAAATAGTCCTGGAGGAACTCTCCCCAGCCACCCTGATGTTTTTCTTGCTCGTCATACCTTTGTACAGTCGAATCAGCAGCAAGGTAAATTTTCAACTTTTCTGCATTCATTCATATCGCCTTCCTATTCGGCGGCAAATGAAGAACCCCTGCATGTTCCATTTTCTCCATGCAAGGGATCCCCATCTGCTTAATTAGTTTTTGATGGTCTCAAACTCCCAGCCAGGCAGATAGCTTTTTGTATTAAACAACATTTGTTCAAGAAGGGCTTCCACCTCCTCAGGAGTAAGCGAACTTAACAAAGGATCTTGTCTAAAAGCACGTAAAGCTAATTGTTTATCACACTGCAGGGCTGCTTGAAGCGTCATTTCCTGTATATGGATGTGACGCAACACCATATTATTGACAGGAGTAGGCAGTTCACCTGAGACGATAGGCTGGACACTATTGTAACCAAACAGCGCATTTGTTTCGACAATTGCATCTTCCGGTACACCAGCCATTTGCCCCTTGTTCGGTAAATTCACATTCGAAATGATGTCTCCCAATCCAAGAATGGCTTTGATCATTTGAACACCCTCTTCGCCGGTTGCATTTAAAACAAAGTTTTCTTCTCCATTAGCAAGTCGCTGCCCTTTTTCATACAATTCTTTTCCTCTTGCCATCCGCCAATCTACAGGTGTTAAGCCAAACTTCCATTCCCTCACTTTTTCTGGGCTGTGCAAATACCAAGTGTTGGGCATAAATTCTGCTAAATGCCGGTCGCCTGCAGCAGCAATGATCCCAAACTTTTTAAATAAGTCGAATTTAACTCTTTGGGCGGAAGAAAAATGGTCATTCAACCAGTTGCCCGTATTTTTCCCTTCAAAACCAGTCTCATAATATTTATCCACAAATTTTTGGTACAGAGGCAACAGATTGATATTTTGATAGGAGGCCTGATCAATCCATGTAAAATGATTAATTCCCAGTACATTCACCTTAATGTCACTGCGCTTAACCTTTTCAATTCCTTCTAAATCTTCTAACATGGAAGCCAAAAGTTTTTGCGTGCCAAACACTTCATGGCAGCAGCCAAAGGCTTTGATTTCCGGGAAAACATGATAGAGGGTTCTTGTACAAAGGCTCATTGGATTTGTATAATTGATTACCCAGGCATTTGGAGAATGCTCCTTAATTTGATTGGCAATTTCTACAAAGAGCGGAATGGTCCTTAGTGCCCTGACTAATCCGCCTGGTCCGACTGTATCCCCAACAGATTGATAGATACCATATTGTTCCGGAGTATGAACATCTGACTTCATTTCTAAAAATGTTCCAGGCAAGATAGAGATAATCACAAAATCGGCACCAGTTAACGCTTCCTTTAATGTTTTAACAGCTTCATAGTCCCACCTGCCGGCCACTTCATCTCGATCACGCAAACGATTGCCAATAATCGCATTTTGTTGTGCTGCTTCAAAATTGATATCGTACAGTTTTACGGTGCCAGATATATTTTCCTCCATCGCCAGATCACTCATCAGCCCCCATGCCCAGCCTCGTGATCCCCCGCCAATGTACGCGATTTGAACATCTTTTATTTGTTTTGCCATGTAAAACTCCTCCTTAAAGTTGAATCATTTGTTTGCGCTTACAAATATATGAGGAATATCTCCTCCCTTTCTTTAACTTTAATTGAGGAGACGGTTTCCAACAATGACACTTTTTTATATCCGTTAAAGGACAAATAGGACTTTTTTGCAGACTTTGGACAATTTAGTTTCTAAACATTATCTTAGACCTATCAAGCTTCAAATGGTCAGACAAAAAACAGTCTTTTATGTTTAAAAATCAGTAGGCAAAAAATGTATAATAATGTTTACCATCCTGCTTGATTTTTTCTGGCTAACTTGATTTATTAGTTCTATTACTTAACCAACTTCCTTCCTCCTTAACATTGAAAGTTTCCCCAAAGAAAAAAGCACCGCAAAATGCGATGCAATTTCTTATGGTTTACCAATTTATCTCGTGAACGCAGCTGGTACACCGCCATCGACAGTTACCATACATCCGGTTGTTTTGTCTGATTTGGATGAAGCAAAGAATGCAATCGATTCTGCAATATCACTAGGGTAAATGTTTACAAGCAAGGTAGTACGTTTACGATAATGTTCTTCTAATTGGTCTGGGTCGATGCCATAAGCAGCCGCACGCTCCTCACGCCATCTTGATCCCCAAATGGCTGATCCTTGCAGTACTGCATCTGGAAGTACAGAGTTGACACGGATTCCATACTGGCCGCCTTCAGCTGCAATACATCTAGCTAAATGTGTTTCAAGAGCTTTTACAGAGCTATAGGCTGCTGCATTTTTTCCTGCATACACAGAGTTTTTGGATCCGACAAATACCATGTTGCCTCCGATGCCTTGCTCTTTCATTTGTCTAAATGCCTCGCGGGCAACTAGGAAATAGCCTGTTCCTAATACATTCATGTTTAAGTTCCACTCTTGAAGAGTTGTTTCTTCAATTGGACTGGATGTTGCAAGACCTGCGTTGTTGACAATAATATCGACACCACCGAAAGTTAAAGCGGATTGGTCAAATGCAGCTTGGACTTGTTCCTCTTTCGTTACGTCCATTTTTACTGCTAATGCACGGTCAGTACCATACTCTTCATTAATTTCAGCAGCTACTTTTTCAGCGCCTTCAAGATTTAAATCAGCCAATACCACATGGGCCCCTTCAGAAACTAAACGGCGTGCTGTTGCACTTCCGATACCGCCTGCTCCCCCAGTAATGAATGCTACTTTTCTGGAGAATTCTGTTTCAGCAGGAGCAAGAGATAATTTATATAATTCTAATGGCCAATACTCTACATTGTAGGATTCGTTTGCACTTAGAGAAACAAAGCTTCCTAATGTTGTAGCACCCTTCATAACAGCAATGGCACGGTGGTATAATGCGCCGCTGATTCTTGAATTTTTCACGTCCTTACCAGTGTTCACCATACCAATACCAGGGATTAGAATAACACGTGGTGCTGGTTCAAACATTTTGTCGCCTTCATTTTTGTTTTGTTCAAAGTATTCTTTGTAAGCTGCTTTGAAACTTGCGACTCCCTCTTTGATGCTGGCAGTTAGTGCTTCCACGTCTTTTGTTTGCGGATCCCAGTTTACGTAAAGTGGAATCATTTTAGTATGAACAAGGTGGTCAGGGCAGGCAGCACCGATTTGAGAAAGCTCTGGTGCGTTATTGCTGTTGACAAATTGCAGTACATCTTCGCCACGGTCGTAAGTTAATAGCATTTTCTTCTCGTCACTAACTGCCCCGCGGATAACTGGCATTATTTTTGCTAGAATGCTAGTAGCTTCTTCTTCAGAAAGAGATTGATATTTTTGGCCGCCAAAAGTTTTCGCCTCATCAATTCTTTCATTAATATATTGCTCTGCCTCATTAATGATAGCAATAGTTTTTGCATACGCTTCTTCAGAAGTTTCTCCCCAAGTAACTAAACCGTGTTTTTCCATTAATACTAGTTCTGCATTTGGGTTATTTAATACACCCTGAGCGATCATTTTTGAAAGAGTAAATCCTGGTCGGATATATGGTACCCATACAAAACGATTTCCAAAAATCTCTTCTGCGATTTGCTTACCACTGTCTGCACAGCAAAGGCTAATGATAGCATCAGGATGTGTGTGGTCTACATGTTTGAAAGGCAAGAAAGCATGCAATAATGTTTCGATTGATGCTCTTGGGTGCTTGCTGTCGATCATACAATGTGAAAGATATGCAACCATTTCTTCGTCAGTCATTTCGTCGCGCTCGAATAATGGACGAATGTCTTCTAAATTAAGACCTGTAAAATTTTGAGCCTTCATTGTTGCCAAATCGGAACCGCTTCCTTTTACCCACATAACTTCAACATCCCGGCCGCGGAAATCCCTTTCAATTGTCTTCATGGAAGTGTTGCCGCCGCCATAGTTACATACCGCACGATCTGATCCAATTAAATTAGAGCGATAGACGAGTTCTTCTACCCCTTTTGTAACTTGTGATGCAGTTTCTTGATTCCAAAGATTCCGTACCATCCATACTCCTCCGTTTGTTTGTATTTATGTTTGTTATCTTCTGTTTTATTATAATATATGTTTGTTTATTTTTGAATAGAAAAGTTCATAAAACCGTCAAATTTTTATTTTATTTTACATTTGAATGAAAAAGCTGTCCTAAGCAGGCTTAAAAATGACTGCCTAGAACAGCTGTGTTTTCTTCTATAAATCATTAATAACAATATACGTTGCTTTTATTGGTCCATGGACGCCGACAACTAAATTTAACTCAATATCTGCAGAGTTGCTTGGCCCGGTTATAAAGTTTATACACGATGCGACATGTCCTGTTTCCTTATGAATTTGTCTCATTTTTTTAGCTGCTTGTGTCATTCTAGGCACAATCGAACTTTTGGGAATGAGGGCAATATAAGCAGTTGGCAGGAAGCTTACCGTCCTCCCTTTATTCTCATCACTAAATAACACGACAGTGCCCGATTCCGCGAGAGTGATTTCACTTATGGTAATCCCCACGTTCGCCTGTTCAGCTTTAGCAATGTTCTCAGCACCTTTTGTATAATCCCATTCATAAACATCGATCTCTTTAGCAGGCCATTCCCGCTTCATAAGAGGATCGAGTCCCCATTTGGCGAATCTTTCATCCTTCCAAGAAACAATGGGACCGCTACCGTATTTAGTGACCACATCGTCCAGCAGGGAAGGCAATTGTTCCTTATCCGTTGTATAAAAGGTCGTATGAATTTTTTTACATTGCTCCTGTAATACCTCTACCAATTCATCCTGTGTGGCGCCCTTTAATACCTCGTCTTGCGGCCGGAATTTCCATATTGGCCGTTCGATTGGACCGGCAATTCGAGGTCGTCCAAGCTGACTGGAAATTTTATTTAAAAAGGCATCGCGGTTCTGTATCGTTCCAGTCATATTATTTGCCCCCTTTTTCTCGGTTTTTAAACCAATCCCGGAATCTTTCTTTATTTGGTGCCGGGAATTCCCGAATGTCTGTCCAGGCCTTTAAAGGTCCGGGGCCTTTTGAAATTTTATCTCCATCTGTAAAAGGATTCATTGCCGTTGGAGCTAGTTTGGAACCAATTTTGTATAATGTTGGCGAAGCTGCCCCTAACCCGAATGCCTTCATCGCCAATTTTTCTGAAATAGGTGCTTTTCCTTCCTTTTCAACGATCACTTCACGGTGTTTGTGCAGCAGGTTGTGCAGCGGGATCTTTACTGGACATACTTCTGTGCAAGCTCCGCAAAGTGTTGAAGCATATGGCAGCTCTTTAAATTCATCATAGCCGCCAAGCAATGGCGAAAGCACGGCGCCAATTGGTCCTGAATAAATGGAACCGTAGGAGTGACCGCCAACATGCCGATAAACAGGACATACATTGACGCATGCTGCACATCGGATACATTGCAGCACCGATTGAAACTCCCCGCCAAGGATATTGGATCTTCCATTATCCACAATGACGAGGTGAAATTCTTCTGGACCATCGACATCCAATTCCTCTTTAGGACCTGTTAGAACAGTAATATAACTAGTCAGCTTCTGCCCAACAGCGCTTCTGGTTAACAAGGAGACAAGAACTTCCATCTCTTCAAAGGTAGGAACGATTCGTTCCATACCCATTACAGTAATTTGTGTTTTAGGCAGCGCCGTGACCAAATCCGCATTTCCTTCATTTGTAACCAAGCTGAAAGATCCTGTTTCGGCTATAGCAAAGTTACAGCCGGTAATTCCGATATCTGCACTCAAATATTCCTGCCGCAGCATTTCACGGGCATGTGCAGCTAATTCTTCCGGCTTAGAAGTCTTTGTATAACCCAGTCTTTCCGTAAACACATCCCGAATTTGTTCTTTATTTTTGTGTAATGCTGGAACCACTATATGGGACGGTGGATCATGGTCATCAACTTGAAGGATATATTCACCAAGATCCGTCTCAATCACTTCACAGCCTTCTTGTTCAAGAACACTATTCAAACTAATCTCTTCTGTAACCATTGATTTGGATTTGACAATCTTTTTGGCCTGCTTCTCCCTGACAATGCCCCGAATATAATCATTCGCTTCTTCTTTAGTCTGGGCAAAAAATACATGTCCGCCGCGCATTGCCACATTTTCACTTAATTGATCTAAATAATAATCTAAGTTTTCAAGGACATGCTGGCGAATTTCTTCTCCATGTGAACGCCAGTCTTCCCAGTTACCAAGTTCTTCAGCAGCGACACGTCTTTTGACCCCCATGCCATCCTGCGCACCGGATACGGCACCGCGCATAAAGTTGTCATGGATACCTTTAGAGACACGTTCCTTAAACTGCTCGTTGCTAATTTTCATTGGCATGTAAAAATTCCCCCATTCTTAAGCGCTTCCTTTTTGAACGTATCAGTTAACGACTGTTTAACACTTCAGCTATATGCATAACCTTGATTGGTTTTCCCTTCCGGTCAATTCTTCCGCCAATGTTCATAAGGCATCCTGCATCGGCCCCGATCAGATAGTCAGCATCTGTCTCTTCCACATGGCAAACTTTCTCATCCACCATTTGCTCTGAAATTTCGGTCATTTTGACGGAGAAGGTACCGCCAAAGCCACAGCACTGTTCTTTTCCAGGCAGTTCGGTGAAATTTAAACCTTTTACGTTTTTTAAAAGTATCATCGGTGCTTCCTTCACACCTAGTAATCTAGTCATATGGCAGGATGTATGATATGTGGCCTTTCCGTTCAATCGTGCCCCAACATCTTCAACCTTTAGCACATCGACGATGAACTGTGTCAGCTCGTACGTTTTCTCCGCCAATTTTTTAGCCTTCGGTTCCCAAATGGGATCTCCTTTAAAGACATGTTGATATTCATGGAACATAAACGCGCAGGAGCCAGAGGGGCAGACAATATATTCTGCATCCTGGAATGTATCAATCATCCGCTTCATGGCTTCTTTCGATTCTTTTGTATAGCCGCTATTATAGGCAGGCTGCCCGCAGCATACTTGTGATTCAGGAAAATCGATCTCACATCCCAGCCTTTCAAGCAACTCTACTGTGGCTTTCCCTACATTGCTTTGAAAAAGATCCACAAGACATGTGGCAAATAAACTCACTCTCATCTTTGTTACATCCCCTTTTTGCTATCAGCAATTGGCTTAAAACAATATTTTTATTTGTTTTTGTTTTATTATAATACATTTTTGTTTGTGTTTGAAAGTTAATTGATTAATAAAAAAGGAAGTTAATGAATAGCTCATCAACTTCCTTAATCTATAAATTAAACTCACCATCTTTTATAACTCATAACTGATCGCTTGACTCCCCATTTGAGTCCAGGATGCCTCAAAACTTTCCCTTGGGACTGATTTATATGGCTGCTCCGCTAATGGGTCATTAATGTATACGGATGTATCGTCATAACCTACAATTAACACGCTATGCTCTCGATAGGTGATTTTGACCTGCCCGGAAGGAGTATTCCAGGTAGAGAATTCACTTTCAGGCAGTTTGGAGAATCTGGAATTGGTGATAACCCAAACCGGTGAACCTTCCTTGACCATATTATAAACAGAATCGATGGTTTGGCCCGTTAAATCAATGATTTTGCCTGGCAAGTATTTATCCGCTAAATTTGCAATCGGGCGATGATAAACTCCATACCCTGATTTATTGAACGTATAAATATCGCCTACAAAGCCCTCATTGGGGTTTCCTTTAAGTCCACTTTGATATCGAAAAGGGACGGCAGCAACTTCTTTTGCAAGAGTCAACTTATCAACAGAAACCCCTGCATATTGCAGCAGCATGGTTAAGCTTGTTACCTCACAGCCTCGTGCCAATTCAGGCATTTGCTGGACTAAAGGCACATCATTTATTACGATTTTTCCATTTTCTCCTTGCGTTACATTTGGTGTTTGCGCTTCTTCAGATGAAACTGAGTCTTCATATTGAGTTTCATTTTCTGCTTGGACTGTGCTTACCTGCGAAACATCCGAAGCCGGTTCTGCCTTTTTGGACAGTTTTTGTTCTTCCTGTTTCGCCGAGCTAATATCATTGCTATTGTTTGTATTTTTTATAAGTCCTGTTTGTTGTAATCCTACACATCCGACAACTGTAAGAATCACTAGGAGGATGATCAGTAACATTATTTTTTTCTTCAAATAATAAACTCCTCTCTATTTCTCTTCTATTTAAAAAGTTTATTGTCCTATTATTCTACTAAACTACATTATATTATGACTTTCTTAAGAGAAACTTAATTTTATTGTGGGTATAGATGAAGCCTTTATGGATGAACACCCTATTAAAATAGTAACTTTAACATATTTGACGAATTTTGACAACATTATGGTAGATTTATCGAGTAATTTCGAGAAATAGCAGGATATAAACTATTCATGATGACCATAAAAAATCCGTACAAGTCTGTACGGATTTTTTGCTGCTATTAATTGAATGTGTTAACGTTAACAAATTTATATACCGTGTTTAAGCTGTTTTTGTTTTCTGGCAAATGCCGCTTTGTGCTTTCGCAGAACAACAAGAGATATCGCCAATAATCCAATGATTTCGCCGAAAGAAGCGGCAATCGCCCCGGCTCTGCCGTTAAGTTCCGGATGTAAGTACACTAACGGGATTATAATGAAAACTACCCCTGCCATATTTAAAATTTGCGGTCTTAACAGGGATTTCGTGCTTTTTTGAAGCATGAGCAATCCACCAAAAAAATCTACCCAGGGAAAGACTAAAGTTTTAAGAAGAAAAAATTTTAATACATGCAAACTTTCTTCTGCAAGCCTCATATCTGCTCCTAAGATTGTCTTCATAAACCAATGTCCGGCTGGCGTGAAACATAAGACCCCAAGAAATATAGATGGCACGATACTAAAAATCATGACACACTTTATCACAGCCGATTTATTATGCTGATAAAATTGCAAAACAATTTGATGGGTATACATAAAAAAGCTTAGAACTAAATTCGTGATACTGAAAGCCAAGGCAAACGAGGCAATCCCCAGATGCGTGTCTTGTATTTTCCCTAAAAATGCGTATATGACTGGTATCAGAATGCTTTGAAATGACATATAAAAAACCAATGGAAAGTAAAACGAGCGAATGTCCTTTTTAAATATGGGAGTTTCACCCTTAATTTTGCTCCCCGTTACAATCGCATGCCCGCGCCATACGCTGATCAAACATTCAATGGCCATGCCAATTAAAAAAATGATCGCTCCAGCTGCACTTGAATCGGCGTGACCTAATGAGACAAGAAAACTGGCAATGGCAAACATCCCTGCCAATCTGATGATGACCCCAACTGTCACCCACTTTGTTTCAAGCTGGTTAATAATGATTCCTTGATACAGGCAGCGCAAACCAGAAAAGACAATAACAGCTGACAGAACCAGAAAGGTAATCTTCAAGGAAACCATGGATTCCTCATCCGCATTAAATCCATAAATGAACAACCAATCACCTAGTTTAGTAAAACCAATGAAGGCACATAAACCAGAAATGACAAGGGAAACTTTTATAAAAAAAGCCATGATTTGTTTAAACGATGTCTTCCCTTTTGCCAAGGCAGATGCGGTTTGACGAAACACCAAAACCGGCCGCTCAAGAATTCCAAACATGGATAAGGCAATTGCATAATTGGCAATAATGATTTCGGCATGGTCCGCCCTGCTTAACGTTCCATTAATGATGACGTGGGAAATAGAGGTTAAACTTGCCGAAACAGCCAATGGAATAAAGAATACCAGCATTCTCATTACGTTAAAATTCTTCGTTGCATCTTCTGTTTTTATTGGATTCACCCCATATCTTTCTATTCCATTATTATAAAAAAAATGATTGCTATTTTAGCTTGTTATTCCGCTGGAGAAAATCCGGTATATATAAAAAGAACGCCCTTCCCCTAACAGGACTCAAAAGCCTCAATTGAACAAGTACAGTTTATGCCATTATATGACTTAAATGGATGGCTTTCAATGCTTCAAGCGGAACTGTTTAAATATATTCCTTACCATCCGCCATTATGTTGGTTCATCGATGATCCTTTCTAACAATTGACAAAAATAGGATTGACATATCTTTGTTTGGAAACTTATACTGTATTTGTTAACCAATATACCATTTAAGTTAACAAAAGAACAAGGGGGTTTATTGATGCTTCAATCTCATAATCGATTGAAAATGTGGATTTTCAGTGCTTTATTTGCAGCAATTATTGGAATTTTGGCTCAGGTCACCATTCCTTTGCCACTTGTGCCGATTACCGGGCAAACACTTGCAGTAGGGCTGGCTGCGACCATTTTAGGTTCCAGATATGGGACTCTTTCTGTTATTCTGTATGCGTTAATGGGCGCCATCGGGGTTCCTGTTTATAGTGGAATGTCAGGGGGGTTTGGGGTCATCGTAGGCCCTACTGGCGGTTTCATTATCGGATTCATTCCTGCTGCATTTTTAACAGGTCTTATTCTTGAAAAAACTAGCTACACTGTCATAAACGGCATGATTGCCAATACAGCCGGCATGCTTATTACCTTGGTATTCGGAACCGTTTGGCTGAAAATAGTTGCGAGCATCACTTGGGGAGCTGCCTTAACTTCAGGGTTTTATCCCTTCCTTATCGTCGGCTTAATTAAAGCATTCCTAGCTTCATGGATCGGAATTGCTGTTTATAAAAGACTTGTATCGGCAAAGCTGTTAACTTCTCCACAGCAGATATCTAGCTAATGCTTTTTATGAAAAAAGGCTTTGCTATAACTGAACGTTGATTTTCTGTGCTTGAAAAATAACCGGAGAAATTCCGTTTAAATTGGGAAATACGGGTATTTCCTTAAAAATAAGAGAGTTTTTTCCGTTTATTGTTTCAAAATCAATGAATTTTGGCTTACTTAGAGCCGTTAAGCGGAATTTCTCCGCTTATTTCGGCTTCTTAAGGCCCCTCTATCTACAATAGACGGAATTTCTCCGTCTATTAATTCTCATACATACACGAAAATCTACAATGAACCCTAACGAAAAAGAGACCCGCGATACGTGAAATTCACGGTGCGGGTTTCTCTTTTAGCGTAAGGATTCTCCCTTGTTGGTCTATGTTTATATGGACAGAATGGTTAAATTAAATTTTGTTAATCGTTATGTTTTATATAAGAAGAAATTATTTTTCAATTATCTCAATTGAAGAAATGCGTGTCGGATTAACCAAAATCTTGTTCTCACCATCTAAATAGACAAGGTTATTATTTAAGACTCTTGAACCATTTGGCAAATCAGCAAAAAAAGGGCGAGTAAAATCATTTACTGAATAATTATTCTCGCAAATAACATATTCTTTACCAGAGTCCATAACAACCTTTATTTTCAACATAACCACTCCTCATAGTATATTTACTTTTCAAAATTCTACACTCAAACTGATAATCCCTCCTAGAAAATTATTACATATTCTAAAAACTGCAACAGCTACATAGCGTTTATAGCAAGAAGGGAATACCAGTCTGAAAAGGTATTCCCTTCTTTTGTTTATGGCTTTACAACCTCCACATCACTTTTCTTCACAAACCCAACACGGTGGTTAAACGTAATTTGGTAGTATTCTTCCGTCCCTTCGACAACCTTGTTCGTCAATGGATCATTGAAATATTTGGCATGATAATAGTCTGCCTTGATAGGTCCTGTCGCAACATACATTTGTCCTTCAGGCAATTGATATAATACATCCGCTTTTCCACGTGCAGAGTCTGCAATTCCCGTTCCTTCATAGGCGGAATCTTCCGGGTAAGCTGCCCCGTAAACTGGAATTGAAGCAGCCCCTTCTTTTGGTCTAATGATAATTCCATCACCAGGTATGGTGTTTTTATCATGAGGATTGTAGAACCAAGCTTTATTCCCGCCAAAGAAGATGGCGGTCCAATCTCCCTGTTGATCTGCTTTCACATAGCTCTGACCGACAGCCGCTTTATTGCTCCAATCATTGATACTCATCGTTCCGGCTGCCCCGTTACTTTGAAGAATCGGATCGCCGATGAATGGGGCACTAAAATCAGGCGCCGTTCGTAACTGAACGAAGCTGGAAGAGAGTGCTTCAAGCGCTCTGTTACCGTACGTATAACTTTCGATATTCGTGTTATAATTCGGACGGATTGTGACAATAGAGCTGTTTTTCCCGTAGCTAGGATTGATGGATTCTCCGAGCAAATTAAAGAAATGGGACCAGTTCCAGTATGCACCCGGATCCCAGTGCATGCTCCGCTGCTTAGCCACGGTCAGCCCTGGGACTTCATCATGCCCAAGAATATGCTGCCTGTCTATTGGAATGTTATATCTTTCAGATAAGTATTTTACAAGTTTGGCAGTGGAACGGTACATTTGCTCGCTGTACCAGTCCGCTCCTTCCGTTGCAAATCCTTCATGTTCAATCCCAATCGAGTGCATATTAAAATACCAGTTGCCTGCATGCCATGGAACATCATTAGGACGAACCATTTCCGTGACCTCACCAGTTTTTGAAACGATGTAATGGGCACTTACAAAGGAATTTCCTAGGAAGGTGCTAATGGCTGACTGTACGCTTCCTTCAATATCATGGATAACGATATAACGAATATCCAGCCCATCCTGAGGACGGCTGGCAATATCATAATTTCCGTAATTCGTTATACTGCTTGAAAATTGTTTATAGGCAGCTGGAATATATGTACATTCCAATCCATTAGGACAATCGGCATTCGTGAATTTCGCATTTCTCAAAGGAATATTTTTGGCCGTATCTTTATTAGGAACAATTGGCTCCGCTTTTAAAATCAGTTTATCACCGTTTTGCACCGTTTTTTCCTTACCGTATTGGATGGTTTGGTATACTGCCTCAGCAAATTCCGCTGCTGTTTCTTCTATATCGGAACCACTGTATTTGACAACTGCCCCATACCAATCTGCAGCATTTGATGAAAGCCCTCCAGTTGTTTGCTTGGCGTATTCAGCAAGCAAGGCAGCTCCACCGCGAATATTTTGTTCCGGATCATTTTTTAGCAAACTCGAATCCAGATTTAGAATTTGAGCTGCATGATCAAGCATGTCTACAGGCTGTTCCTTCAATTCGGCAGATGAGACTGTCTCATCCCCTTTTGCGTTTCGTGCATGGTCACTATCCAGCAAATTCATGACCCCATATCCACCCATTTCACTTTGTCCCTCATGCTGTTCCCAGCGTGATTCATTGTAGGAAACAGCCATCAGGACATTGACTGGCACCCCAAATTCTTTTGCGGCATTTTCAAATAATGCTTGCGATACTTCTGGATTTGTCACTGTTTCTGCATAAACCTTGACATCCTTCTTGGAAAAATTCCCCGCAGGGACAGCAAATAAAGAAGCTGTTAGTACAGAAGCCAGTAACAATTTTGCTGCCTTTTTCATGAAAGAACCCCCCTTTGACAGAATTATTAAAAATCTATTATTCTCTCAAAAGGCAATTACTTCCTTCAACACTCCGACAAAATGAATCGAAATACACAGGAAAAAGATTTTCATTTGTATGACTATAGGCAGAAATCACTAATCACCGCAAATTAAAGTACCAGGACTTTTTGTATGCAATCTATCTAAAAAAAACGGGGAATTTGTACGCTGAAAGCTGTGCTGATGGTTCCATTTTATTAAGAGAAGAAAAAAAGACATTACATATGCTGCAATGTCATCGATACAAGGCTTTATTAATCTTGATCATCACCGTCATGTTCATGTCTTTGTTCGGATGATTCCAAGCTTTGTCTTTCCTGTTCACGTTCTGCTGCTCCTGGCGGCGGCCCCCAAAAAAAGCCCCATGGGTCTCTTCTAGGAAACGTTTCTTCCATGGTTGGTTCCTCATGCCCGCCCCGATTGATTTTAACATTTTCCGGATCAATAATTTCAACATTTTTTGCATGAATAATTAGATGATCGACATGGATAACTTTGCTTTTTTTATTAGACATTTTTACACCTCCTCCAAATATTTGCTTTATCCTATTCCTTTTTTGTGCTTATGTTTGGGCGAATGGCAGAATTATAAGAAGGAATAAAAAAAGAAAAAGCCTGATATAGGCTTTCTCCTCATTGCTGCCATCGTTATTTTGGGAATTGCAAACTATATTGATCTTAATAGAAGCAAACTGCTCCTACGATGATTAAGAGAATAAATAATACAACGATTAACGCAAAACCGCCGCCGTACCCAAAACCTCCGTAACCATATCCCCCATAACCAAAGCCTGGGTATCCAAAACCATACATGTTTATTCCTCCTTCCAATCATATATCTATTTACCTTTTAATAAAACGCTCCGCCAACGAAAGCCGCTCCTACGATGATAAGCAGAATAAACAACACAACAATTAAAGCAAAACCTGCTCCATATGCACCATCTGCCATATTCGCCGCCTCCTTTCTCACTGTACTAACAGGATATGTAAAATCAGCAAAAGTGGATGGGCAATCTTGCATTTCAATAAAAAATTTATTATTAAACCCATACCATTAATCATCACTTAACCATTGCAAAAAAATTAATTAAAAAAAGTGACTTTTTGACCGAAAAATACCGGAAAAAGCCACTCTTAAGATAGATTTTATCTGGTGCCATTCATAACTTTAATACACATCACGCTGATAACGACCTTGCTCCTTCATTGTGTTTAGGTATGCTTCAGCCTCTTCACGTGTCATGCTGCCTTCTTTTTCAATTACATCAATAAGTGTGTTGTGAACATCTTTCGCCATATGCAGCTTATCACCACACACATAGAAGTAAGAGCCATTTTCTAACCAAGCAAACAATTCTTTACTGTTTTCCAGCATTTTATGCTGCACATATACCTTTTCCGCTGTATCCCGCGAAAAAGCTGTGTCCAATCTTGTCAGAACCCCTTCTTTTTGGTAGTTTTCCAACTCATCTCGATAAAGGAAATCCGTTGCTGAATGCTGGTCTCCAAAAAATAACCAAGTACGTCCAGTTGCATTGGTTACGGCGCGTTCTTCGATAAAGGAACGGAATGGCGCAATCCCTGTGCCTGGTCCGACCATAATGATGTCTTTATCTTGTGACTCCGTTAAACGGAAGTGTTTGTTTGGCTGAATAAAGACAGGAAGAGTATCACCTTCCTGAACACGTTCTGCACATAAAACGGAACAAACTCCTTTTCGTTCACGTCCGTAAGATGTGTAGCGTACCGCCCCAATTGTTAGGTGGACTTCCTCGGGATTAGCGGTCAAGCTGCTAGCAATCGAATACAGCCTTGGAGGCATTTTTCTTAACAACGAAACAATGTCTTGTGCGGTTGCATTCCACGGTCCAAAGTCACGCAACAGATCTAGCAAATCTCTGCCTTCAATATATTCCTTTAGCTGACCAACATTTTCATTCAGCACTAAATTTTGCAACTCAGCGTTTTCCGTGAATCCCGCAGCCTGCTGCATGATCTTTTTCGTCAATAAAGTTATTTCGAAGTAGGCTAAGAGCGATTCCTTTAATGGGAGCGTATCCCCTTGTTTGTTAATCGTAACAGCTGTCTCTGGATCCCAATGCATTTCCTCCAAAAGGGCATCCACAAGTTCTGGATCATTCTGCGGGACAACCCCCAAGGCATCGCCAGGAGCATACACCAGTCCAGAGCCTTTTAAAGATAACTCAATATGTCTTGTTTCTTTATTAGATCCATTTCCATTTAAATTTATATTTTTGAGAACTTTCGCGTGAAACGGGTTTGTTCGTGAATATGGTGCTGGAACACTTTTGTTCGATTGATCTATTGTAAGCTGCATAATCTTCACCTCATAAAATTCATTCCTGTATTTATTATATTATAATAGAAATATTCCCAGGTCTCTACAATTAGGATTTTCCAAAAAAAATTCATGATTCAATGGCTGGTTGCCACAAAAGGAAAAGGCGTACATTCAAATGTACGCCAATAAAAGGCTGCCAAATTAGTTCTAGATTAAAAATGATCATCCGGATGCAGGTTATTTTGCATAAGTTCTTGTACCTTGCCAATCTGTTCGATTGTGGCAAGCTCTGTCTCATACCAGCCTCTGCTATTCATCGTTTCAAAAAGCTCAAATTGATTTTGGTTTGCTTGATCAAAACATTTTTGATAAATTTCCCGCAGACCTTGATGAGTGGTTTCGAGCATTGTATTGGATATGCTGCGGCATCGCGCCTTCTCCAGTTCCAAGCATAGCTGCAGCATTTCCCGGTCAGTCAGGCCGCGGCCTTCTATATTATTTGGCATATGTTACACCTCTTTACCATTTATTGAACATGATGGGTCCGGTTAAAATACTGAGACAGATCCACAATTTTTAATTGATGGCTCTCCGCCATTTGTTCCATTTTTTTTCGGAGTTCCTGGTCGTTGCACTGTGAGGCAAACCAGTTTAACGCCTTTGCCGTGATCTCTTCCGCACGAATTTCATCCTCGATATAAGCCAGTTCCTTTGTGGTCAGCTGTGTCATCCCTTTTCACCCCTCAAGTGTTGTTTCCCTTGTTAGTTTTGTTCGGAAGGATTCCATTTATTCCATTATGGCATAAATAAAAGGGATGATATATAAAATCAATAACGGTTAACTTTTTTTTCATAAGAATTAAACTAGATGAAAATAAAAAAAGGGGCTGCTGCCCCCCCAAGCTGTTGATATGCTCAACAGAAAATGCTTATATTGCCTTTCTTTCTTTACTTATTTCTTCTTTCCCTTTTTTAGAAAGTAAATTGGCAACGGCGCTTGGCAAAGCAATCATTGCCGGCAAAAAGAGCGGAAGCAATATAAAGCACAGTACGACTAAACCTGTAATAACTGCTATAGCCAATTCAGCTAAAAGTAACATACCAGAAGGCATAAGTGTAGCAAAGGTGCCCCCAAGGATGATGACCGCTGCAATGATGACACCGCCTATATGCTTTGACGCCAGCACAATGGCCTCTTTCTGTGGCATATGCGGATATTCCTTAAACCGCATCATCAAGAATATGCTATAGTCAACTCCCAAGGCAACAATAATGATAAAGGAGAAGAATGGAACGAAGGAGGAAATTCCTTCAAGCCCCAGCAAATCTAAGAAAATATAGTTTATGATGAACATTGCTGCATAGTAAGCCCCTAAAAGGGATGCTGTAATAAAAACTGGTGTCCAGAAAGATCTGATGACAAAGAACAGGACGAGCAAGACACTTATAATGACGATGGTGGTCGCTCTATTAAGGTCCCGGCTCAATATGTCATTCATATCTTTCGTTGTGGCGCTTGGTCCAGATGTGCCAAACTTGGCATCCGAAAGAGTTGTGCCTTTAAGGCCACTGGAGACAGCCGCGTTAATTTTATTGATGGTACTTAACGCTTCCTTAGAATAAGGATCATCTTTTAGCACAATCATGATCTTGGTAATTTTTCTATCTTTGGACATAAACGTATCCAATGATTTTTCAAAATTCTTGTCCGCCAATGCTTCCTTCGGAATAAAGAAAGTTTTATTTGTTTTGTACTGTGTTAAGAATCCATTTGTTTGACCAAGTCCATCGGAAATTTGCTGTAATCCGCCGTTTATTTCTGATAGCTTTTGGCCAAATACACTGAAGCCATTGAGACCGTCCGCAAGCTGCTGCTGACCTGTTTTCATCTGGCCAAGGCCATCGGTAACGCTGTTCATATTGGTAACGATGGTACCTATTCCTGAAGAGGCTTGGCCAAGGCCGCTTTCAAGCTGTTTTAATCCTGCTGCCATTTGGGACAATCCGCTGCCCATGCTGGCAAGATTTCTATTTGCCTCAGCAAAACCAACAGTTGCCGCATTATAATTTTGGTTTAATTCTTCAATACCTTCAGGGGTAATTTGACTTAAAGATGAAACTAACTGATCAATCGTTTGCTTTAACCCAAGGTAATTCTCATCACTATTGACATTTGAATAACTAGTTCCTAGAGATGTCACCATGGATTGCATTTGCGAAAGCGCACTTTTTACTCCTAAGATAGCCTGTGCTGCGGACTGGTAATGGGCACCCATTTCTGCATAACCAGTCTGCATCTTCCCATAATTATCCGTTAACAAAGATACACCGCTGCTCATTGTTGCAAGATTGGTTTCGATGGCTGCAATTCCATTACTTATCGTCTGTGAATTGCTCGTTCCATCATCGATCCCATCCTGTATTTGCTTCAATCCGTTTGTCAAGGCATCCATGCCTTCTTGGAGCTTGGCTGTACCGTCCACCATTTGGCCAACCTGTGAAAAATCAGCTGCTCCCAGCTTTTCTTGAGCCTGTTTCAAACCATCATTTATTTGGTCGACACCATTTTGAGTTTGTGAAACTCCATCGGTCACAGACCCCATTTGATTGCTGATATAAAAATCATCAATTTGCTCACCTTGAGGCTGAGTGACCGAAGAAACCTGCTTCACACCTTCAATCGTTTTCAGTCCTTCTGTTACGTTATCAATGACGGTCATTGATTCATTATTATTTAACACTTTATTCGTTTCGATCACAACCGTGGCAGGCATGGCCTGGCCTTTGCCAAAATGATCCGCAATGATATTAAAACCTTTTGAAGACGGGTATTTATTGCCCAGCTCTCCAACGGTATCAAAATTAAGCTTTTGCTCGTGCAGATACACCATTGGGCCCAAGATTAACAGGATCACGACCACTGTAAGAATCGGACGCTTTGTTGCGAAGGTGGACGTTTTGCCCCAGTACTTGTTTTCCTTATGCCCAATGATACTTTTCGAAGGCCAGAAGAGTTTTTTCCCCAGCACTTTCATAATAAACGGGGTTAAGGTCAAAATTTCCAGCAATAATACGGTTACACCAATTGCGACAACGACACCGGATTTATAAATTGGCGATTCTGCAAAAACAAGAGCCAAGAAAGCAATAAATACTGTGAGTATGCTGTATGCAATCGTTTTGCCAGCCGTTTTATAGGTGTTTACGATTGCGTCATCAATCGAGTGTCCATGGGACAGTTCTTCCCTAAACCGATTAAACAATAGAATGTTATAATCCGTCCCAATCCCAAATAGAATAAGGACCAGAAGCATTTGGGTAAGGCTAGTTATTGGGAAACCTGCTTTGTCAATTAATTGAGCGGCAATTCCCATCGATACTAGATAAGAAAAGGCAACTGCCACTAGGGAAACAAAAGGGGTCACGACTGACCTAAATGCGATGATAAGCACAACTAAAATAAAGACTACTGTCAATGCAGCACTCTTCTCAACTCCTGCAACAGACGCCTTTAGGTAATCGTTATTAATAAATTCTTCCCCGCTCAGATAATATTCTACAGGCACTTTACTAAGCTTCTTGTCCAGTTCCTTTTGAATGTCATCTACTTCTCTGCCTTTTTTATCAAGCTTAAAGCCCACCATTATGGTGGTTCCATCTTTGGAAACTAAAGAACTTTTCGCATCGGGCATACTAAAGGGATCAATCAGATTGGCAATGCCCAGCTCTTTGCTGCTGTCGCTAATTTCCTTTACGGCATCGCCGATTTTGTCCATTTCATCGTTTGAGATTTTATCTTGATCATAAATAACGATGATATTGTTGGTGCCTTTAGTCGTGTCCATCTTTTTTAGGATATTGTCTGCTATAACCGAAGGGCTGTCATCCCCTGTTCCTTGCTGGCCTTTTTGCCTTAGAATGGCATTGATGTCCGGCTGAATAGCTGTAAGCAATATGGCAGCAATCAACCATATTGAAAAGATGGCCCAACGGCCTTTTATTATTTTTATCACCTTGTATCCTCCCTGTTCATTTCTTTACAATGTTATTTTTTTTGTTGGTTTTCTCCCGGAAGGAACAAAAACATCAAAGAAATCCTTACACATAAGACACTATAACAGGGGATACGTAAGGGTTCAAAAAGCAAAATAGAACAAGTGTATTAAAATAATACACTTTTACTAATTTGTATTATCCAAACATCACTTGATTAAAGATTTCAAATAGCTCATCTTTCTGGTAATTATATTCTTTACTAATCCAATTCTGTAAAATCGTCATAATTGATGTTGCATATAGCTCGCACATGACATCCGGATACTTAGATTGATTGATTTTGTTTGAAACGGGATCATTCTCTGTAATTGAGTGCTCACGTAAAATATCACTTGCAATTTTCACCATGCTTTTGAAAAATATATGTCCATCAGATCCTAGCAATGTATTTTCAAATAACACGATATTCTCTTCCACATAATCGACCAATAATCTAAATGCGTCTGTATTGGAAGTCTTATTCAATTTAATAAGTTCTTCTGATAGATGATAAATAAAATCTCTTAGCAGGCTATATTTATCTTCATAATAACGATAAAACGTCGTACGATGAATTAACGCATCATCACATATATCTTGAACGGTAATGGAAGAGAACCGTTTTGTTTGCAGAACATGCATAAAACTCTGAATGATTTGGCGGCGTGTGCGTTCAGTGGTATAAGTCATGGTACACATCCTATACTTGGTGTTTTGGCAGAAATATTGGAATTTCTTGAAATTAGTTATTGTACGGTTTTATTAATCTAATTTTAACTGCTTGAATATATGTACCATTATATACTACAGCGTTTTTTTATGTAGATGTTAATCTCACGCGCCTTCTTCAGCCGCCACATAAAACAAAAAAAGCCGCAATCATGACGGCTCCGATTTATAATCATTTCCTCACTTTTATCTGACCGTTTTTAAAAGGCACTCCATTTACTTATTCGGCACTTTTTCACCATTTCCTTTAAATCACAACTTAATAACAGCCTTCTACATTTGAACTAAAGATGGTTTCTATAAAAATATGCGATTGAAAACATGAGGCCCGTAACCAATACAGATATAGTTAATGTAGAAATGCCAGTAAGAAAATAAGCTAATATACTGCTGAATAGCGTAAACACTAGCCATTTTATTGAAGCGGGGAAAAATTTAGCCATTCCCATTCACCTCTTTTGTTTCGCTGGATTCCCAAAAATGTTCGGCTAATGCATCAGAAAATGCATCTATCGTCCTTTCAAGTTCTTCCAACGTATTATCCACTCCGCGAACTTCCAGCAACATGGCATTTTTTTGAAATATCCTGATTATATACACCGTTCCCCTGATTATAGGTTTTAAGGATAACAGCTCTGCAAATACCAGGATATGTTTTTTCTAATTTTTCGCGTAATTCATTTGCCAGTTCTAGATTATCTAAATAATTCTTGTTCTCTTAACTAACCACCAAAAAAACGCCAACTCCTATGGCTGGCGCAAAAAGATATAAACTCTGTGTAAGTAAGGAATTCTAAACAATCTTCGAACCTACTAGATTGGCGGAACTGTGTGGAGATACCCCATTACCATATTGCAACGACTCCATCTGCCCTTGGTTCAGTTCCTCCTTGCAGGACACCGGTTTTGGGATCTCTCCAAATAATTTGCCCACGTCCAAATCCTGTGGAATCAAGCGCCACTTCAATTTCATGGCCCCTCCGTTCCAATGCTTGGGCAATTTGATTTGGAAAACCAGGCTCCACTTCCACCTTTTTCCCTGAAACCCATTTCCATCTTGGGGCATCAAGTGCTGCTTGGGGATTTAAATGAAAATCAATGGTATTCATCATCACTTGCACATGGCCTTGAGGCTGCATATATCCGCCCATAACCCCAAAAGGCCCAACCGCTTCATTTTCTTTGGTTAAAAAGCCTGGAATAATCGTATGATACGTTCGCTTGCCGCCTTCTAAACGGTTATCATGATCAGGATTCAATGAAAAATCGTGCCCGCGATTTTGTAGTGAGATTCCAGTCTCCGGAACAACAATTCCGGATCCGAAGCCCATATAGTTACTTTGAATAAATGAAACCATGTTCCCTTCATTGTCAGCAGCTGCTAAGTAGACGGTTCCTCCGTTTGGAGGGGTTCCTGGTTCTGGGGTCCTTGCAGTCTTTCCTATTAACTGCCTTCGTTCCGCTGCATACTGTTCTGATAGAAGCTCATCCACTTTGACCGTCATTTTTGAAGGTTCTGTTACATATTTTTTTCCATCGGCAAATGCAAGCTTCATGGCTTCAATTTGTTTATGGCAGCGATTAATATCATCTCCCATTGAAAAGTCGTACCCTTTTAAGAGATTAAGAGCCAGTAACGCCACTATCCCTTGTCCATTTGGAGGAATTTCCCAAACATCATAACCGCGATAATTCACTTTAATCGGCTGAACCCATTCCGGTTTAAAATTTGCTAAATCATCTTTGGTCAAAAATCCATTAAACTGTTTAGAGCTAGCTGCTATTTTATCAGCCAAATCGCCATGGTAAAAAGCTTCAGCATTGGTTTCTGAAATAGCCCGCAATGTTTTGGCATGATCCGGCGAGCGCCACACTTCCCCAATCTCCGGCGGTTTCCCTCCAGGGGCAAATGTTTGAAACCAGTTAGCAAACTCCTCCCCTATTAAAACTTTTTTATAATTTTCAAAGGCTCTTTTCCACAACTTCCCTACTGTTGGGCTTACTGGATAACCCTGTTCTGCATACTCAATGGCAGGTTTCAATACTTCCGTTAACGGCAGTTTCCCAAACCGTCTTGATAATTCAGCCCAAGCTCCTGGCGCCCCTGGGACAGTCACAGGAATCCAGCCATAAGTGGGCATTTTGTTATGGCCCCGTTCTTTGACCCCTTCAATGGATATATTTTTTGGGGAACGGCCACTTGAGTTTAATCCAAACAACTCCCCTTTTGTCCAAACAAGGGCAAAAGCATCACTCCCTATGCCATTTGAGGTAGGTTCGACAACGGTTAGAACTGCAGCGGTTGCAATGGCAGCATCAATAGCGTTGCCGCCTTTCTTCATAATTTCTATCCCTGCTTGAGCAGCTAGCGGCTGCGATGTAGTGACCATTCCTTTTTGTGCAAATGCAGTCATCCGTTGCGACGGATAGGGATGATACAAAAAACGATCGTTGGGCATAAATCCATCCTCCCTTTTTTGTAATCTCTTAACTATCTATTTTTCCTTTCCTAATACTAGAAAACCATCTCACCCCTTAGTCGACAAACTTTTATTTTTTAAAAATATCGATGTTGTGTTTTTCTAATACCCATTTTGGCAGCAAGAACCGGGCAGTAAGCAATGGATCGACTACCTAGCAGATTGACCCTTAGCTTAGGCTCATGATTTTTACTAAAATCATAGATTGGTGTTGAACATTCTAATAAATACAATGATGACTCCTCCTTCATGATTCATATGACAGTCCCGCAAGATAAATCTTTTTTATGCGAAGTGGCATGCAACTCGATGCCCGTCCTTTTCCCTAAACTCTGGCACCTCAGACTTACATATATCACTAGCCAGAGGACACCTAGTATGGAAGCGACAGCCAGAAGGAATGTTTAACGGGCTCGGCACATCTCCTGTCAGGATGATTCTTTCTTTCTTTTTTTCGCTTGAAACATCCGGAATGGCTGAGAATAATGCTTGTGTATAAGGATGCCGCGGACTTTTGTAGATTTCCCGCTTATCTGCCAATTCCACTAATTTCCCTAAATACATCACACCGACACGGTCACTAATATGTTTAACAACGGATAGGTCGTGAGAAATAAAAATATAGGTTAATTGATATTTATTTTTCAATTTTTGCAGCAAATTTAGAACTTGGGCCTGAACAGAGACATCCAAAGCAGATACGGCTTCGTCACATACAATTAATTTAGGGCGTACCGCAAGTGCTCGAGCGATACTGATCCTCTGCCTTTGGCCGCCGCTGAATTCATGGGGATAACGCCAAAAATGTTCAGGATTCAATCCTACATCCTGCAGCAGATTCTGAACGTAGCGAAGCTCATCCTTCTTGGGAACTATTTTGTGAACACGGACAATTTCACTTAACATCGCGCCAACCGTCAGCCTTGGATTCAGTGAACCAAACGGATCTTGAAAAATAATCTGGATATCCTTGCGGAGCTTTCTTAATTCATTTTTATTAAATTGACTTATTTCCTTGCCTTCAAACAAAACTTCTCCCTCAGTCGCCGCTTGCAGATGAAGGATGACTCTCCCCATCGTAGATTTTCCGCAGCCAGATTCACCGACAATCCCTAATGTTTCCCCTTTTTTGATGGCAAAGGAGATGTCATCAACGGCCTTCACATAATGGTTTTCCTTGCTAAAAAGACCTCCTCCGCCAACCGGGAAATACTTCTTTAATGAATTAACCTCCAATAAGTTCTCTTGAGGCTGCTGTTTCTCTGCTGCAATCATCTAGAATTCCCTCCCTTTCAATCGTTTCCCAGCGTTCGGAATACATCCAGCAGCGTACCTGGTGAGAATCCTCGCTTTCCTCCATGGGAGGAACTTCATAAAAACAAGCCGCTTGTGCATAAGGGCATCTGGTTGAAAAACGGCACCCTGTTGGCATTTCCATAGGGTCAGGTACAGATCCTTTAATCACAGGAAGTTCTGCCATCTCTACATCCATTTTTGGAATGGACTCAATTAAGCCTTTTGTATAGGGGTGCTGCGGATTCCTAAATAATGATTTTACATCGCTATACTCCACTACCTCTCCTGCATACATGACAAGGACACTATCAGCAATTTCTGAAACAACACCCAAATCATGGGTGATCATGACAATAGACATTTCCATTTCTTGTTTTAACTTGTTTATTAATTCTAATATTTGAGCTTGAATGGTCACATCCAATGCAGTTGTAGGCTCATCCGCAATAAGCAGCTTTGGTTTACAAGATAAAGCCATCGCAATCATGACTCTCTGCCTCATTCCGCCGCTCAGTTCATGAGGGTATTGATGAATTCTCTTTTCTGGGGAGGGAATTCCGACAAGCCTTAACATTTCAATCGCTCTCTCTTCTGCCTCTTTCTTTCTTACCTTTTGATGCAAGCGAATCGATTCGGTAATTTGTTTCCCAATCCGATGAACTGGATTTAAAGAGGTCATAGGCTCCTGAAAAATCATCGATATCTCATTTCCGCGAATCGAACTCAATTGCTTTTGGTTCAATTTTGCTAAATCCTTTCCATCAAAAAGAATTTCCCCTGCTGTGATATTCCCCGTTTTCGGGAGCAGCCCCATAATCGATAAGGAGGTTAAACTTTTTCCACAGCCAGATTCTCCAACAATACAAAGAGTCTCTCCTTTCTTAACGGAAAAGTCGATCCCATTTAATATCTTGATCACAGATTTTTTAGTTTGAAACCCAACATGCAAGTTTTTCACGTCTAAATTACTTTTTTCGCTCACTTCATTCACCAGCTTTCCAGAGGATCTACAATGAACAATCAGTGGAAACAAATGATCCAATTTTAACTAGATTAATAGCTATTTTAATTTTGGATCGAGCATATCCCGTACACCATCACCAAACAAGTTGATAGAAATAACCGTTAGAAAAATAAATATACCTGGGCAAATAGCGATCCAAGGCGCGTCTGACAGATATCCCTGGCCAGCTGACAACATGGCTCCCCAGCTCGGTGTAGGAGGCTGAGTTCCAAGACCAAGATAACTTAATGAGGCTTCAGAAATGATCGCTGAAGCGATGGCGAGTGTTGCTTGCACCATGATTGGGGCTAATGTATTGGGGAAAATATGAATTAAGATGACTCTCCAATCTCGTAAACCAGATGCCTTTGCTGCCTCCACATATTCCCTTTCCCGGTGAGCCAATACTTCCGCACGAATTAAGCGAATAAAGTTCGGCGTTAAAACAATGCCAATGGCCATCATCGCATTCTCCAATCCGGCTCCCAAAACAGCAGCTAAAGCTAGTGCAAGCACAAGGGATGGAAAGGAAAGAAGCGCATCTGTAATCCTCATGATGATTTCATCGACGGCTCCGCGATAAAAACCTGAAATCAATCCCACTGGAATCCCAATGGAAAGTGCAATTCCTACGGAAATAAGGCCGGCCTGAAGTGAAACCCTTGCCCCAAAAATCACCCGGCTGAAAATATCACGGCCGATTTCATCTGTTCCGAACCAATGCTCCGCACTGGGTGCCTTCAGTATTTTGGAATAATCCTGCTCACTAGGATCATGAGGAGCAATAACAGGAGCAAATAGTGCCATAAAAATTAAAATTACGATAAAGATTCCTGCCACAACAGCAAGTTTGTTTTGAAAAAAACGTTTCATCATTGTTTTAAACATTGTTTTGCGAGGACTAATGGCCTTTTCCTTTTGAATTCCTCCAACTTTGATTAGCTCCATTATTTAGTTCCCCCTGCTAATTTAATCCGTGGATCTAAGAAAGAATAAAGCAAATCGACGACAAAATTGATAAAGACGACGGCAAAAGCCATAAACATAACGGCTCCCTGCACTACAGGAAAATCACGTGTCAAAATCGAATTCACGACAAGCTGCCCTAATCCAGGGACAGCAAATATCGTTTCCGTAATGACAGCTCCGCCTAAGAATGTGCCCACTTGTAAGCCGCTTACTGTTATTACAGGTATAAGAGCGTTTCTTAAAGCGTGGCCAAAAATAACGCCTCTTTCACGTAAGCCTTTTGCATATCCAGTCCGAATATAATCTGATTGAAGAACCTCAAGTAAACTTGATCGAAGCATTCTGGTTAATTCTGCTGATAATCGGATTCCTACGGTAACCGCAGGCAAAATCATCAGGAGTAAACTTTGTACAGGATCTTGTGCAAATGGCACATATCCGGAAGGAGCGAACCACCCTAACCCAATTGCAAAAATAAAGATAAGCAATATTCCCAGAAAGAATGGGGGAATGGAAACTCCAGATAGAGCAAACAAAGTACTCGTGTAATCCAATAAAGTCCCTTTACGGCTTGCGCTAATAATTCCTGCTGGTATTGAAATGAAAAAAGCAATTAAAAACGAAATAACGGTCAATTCCAAGGTGACTGGAATCTTTTGCATTAATATCTCCGTTACAGCTGTATTATCCACATAAGAATTTCCCAGATCTCCATGTAGAACATCTGTAACCCATCGAAAATATTGAACGTATAATGGATCGTTCAACCCCATTTCTTGTCTCAAGGTTTCTACTGCCTCGGGTGAAGCTTCTTGGCCTAAAATGAGCAAAGCAGGATCCCCCGGCAATACGTTCACTAATGAAAAAATGATGACACTAACCAAGAAAAGAATGATAAACATTAGGCCCATCCTTTTAAGAATAAAGGAAACCACCGCCTACACCCCCGATGTGTAAATTTTATATAGAAGGGGTTGTCCATTATGGGGTCTGACCCCTTTGCTTTTTGGACAGCCCCTTCCGTCTGAATGCTTACTCAAAAGAAATGGAGTCTGTACGTATCATCGTATCTGGAATATGTTTGAACCCTTTCACATAGCTTTTCATCGCTTTATAATCAATTTCATGGTAAATGAAGATATATGGAGCATCGTCCCAAAGAATATCAGAAACCTCTTTATACATTTCGGCGCGTTGTTTCTGGTCACCAATTGTCCGTGCCTTATCCAATAACGTGTCCACTTCAGGATTTGAATATCTAGTATAGTTATTCGATGCGCCGGAATAGAAGAATCGATACGTATTACCGTCCGGATCAATCCGTCCGCTCCAGCCGTTACGGACAGCTTGAAAATCTCCTGAATCTAACTGGTCAAGCAATGCCCCGAATTCAACCATTTCAATTTTCATATCAATACCTACTTGTTTTAGCATCGATTGAATCATTTGAGCCATTTGTTCTTCTTCTGGACTTGGGCTCAGCTTTAGTGTAAAGCTGATATTTTTCAAGCCAGCATCTGCTAAAATCTGTTTTGCTTTTTTCACATCTGCCTTAGGCTGTTTGAAATCAGGGGCAGCCCAACTCATAGGAGCAAACGGACTGACAGACGGTACTGCACCATTGTGAAAAACTACCTCTGCTATGGCTTCTCGATCAATCGCCAGATTTACCGCTTGACGAACAGCTTTATTATTAAATGGTTCAACGGATGTGTTTAAATGAATGCCTTGGAAGCCTAATGCATCTTTTTCCATTAATTTAATGTTGGGATCCTTCTTTAATTTATCAATATCTTTGAATGCTACTTTGTTTACCAAATCTAAGTCCCCTGACACCAGATTGGTAATACGAACGGTGGAATCAGAGAATGGCCTGAATTCAACATTTTCTACAGAAGGCTTCTCTCCCCAATATCCATCAAATCGGGTCAGTTTAATATGGCTTTGTGGGACACGCTCAACAAATTTATAGGGACCTGTCCCAACGGGCTGATTGGCAAAATTATCGCCTAGCTTTTTCACTGCCGTTGGAGAAACCATCATTCCTGCTCTATCAGTTAAGTTAGCCAGGAAGGGGGCATATGGTTTAGATAAAACAATTTCTACCGTATACTCATCAATAACATTGACTGCTGATACCAAATTGATTTCTGATAATCTTGGAGAGCTAAAATTGGGATCAAGCATACGATCAAAATTGAACTTTACCGCTTCCGCGTTAAAAGGTGTTCCATCCTGGAACTGAACTCCTTCTTGCAATTTTAAGGTGTAAGTCAATTCATCCTCCGAAATAGTCCATTCTTTCGCTAGTTCTGGTACAAATTCCAGATTTTCATCAATATCAATCAACGTGTTGAATAAACTATGGAAAACTTGCCGGTCTACTGCCGCTGAAGAACGATGCGGATCCAATTGTGGAGGATCGTCATCTAGACCAATGATCAATGTGTTATCAGTTTTCTTAACAGAAGACTCAGAACCCGCCTTTTCCTCAGACGATGCTCCACTCTCTGATTTTGATGAACATGCGACAGTAAAAACGGAAAAAACAAGCAGCAATAAAAATATTTTTATATTCTTCAATTTAGTGGCCTGCCTTTCTATCAAAAATGAATGTAATTTTACTCCCTGATAAACTTCTATTCACTCTCACTTATGTATTCTCAGCCGTTGTTTTTTGAAAGTCGTTTATATGCATATACCTTTCAGTTACCTCTAGAATGTGCTCTTTCATTATGGACTTGGCCTCATCTTTATCCCCCTCTTTGATTGCTTTATATATATCCTTGTGGTATTGCAAACTCTTTTGTTTGCTTTCCACTTTTAATAAATTGTTTCTAAAGGAGTAAAGTAAATCTGACAATTGGTGATATACCTTTTGGATTATTTTGTTCTGTGTGGCTAAGACAATGGCCTTATGAAACAATTCATCTGCTTCAAGCGTTGGTTTATTCTGTTCAATTGCTTCAAGATGAATAGCTATTGCTTCTTCCATTGAGGCCAATTCTTTTTCTGTCGCTTTTAAAGCGGCTATTCCGGCTGCCTCCACTTCTAAAATCAGCCTGAATTCCAGTAAATCATTTGAAATTTTAGTATCCAGTAGGGCGGATACGACAAAGGAGTCTACTAAAGTAGTTAAATCTGTTTTTTTTACAAAAACTCCTATTCCCATTCTTTTTTCTAGAACGCCCAAATCCGCCAATGTATTTAGTGCTTCCCTTACAGAGGATCTGCCAGCATTGATAATCTGCATCAACTCTCTTTCTGATGGCAATTTACAGCCTAATTGATAATGGCCATTTTTTATTTCTTTGATGATGTATTCAGTTACTACAGTGCTAACCTTTTTCCCCAATACCATCACCCTTCAATTCCATTGAACTTGTCTTACCTGTCTGATATGTTTATAAATATAACATACCCTTTTTATAATTTTCTGAATCTTGTGAGATTAACTGACGTACTTTTTCCACTTCACAGGAGCTTTTTACTTCTTTGGGTTATCCGATAAAATAATAATTGTGCCAAAATAAAAAAAGAGTTGCTCAGCAACCCTTTATCACAGAATTTGTACTATACCAATAACATTAGCCATCCAGTTGGAACTAAGTCAGATTATGATTAAGTTTTTGGACTACCTTGTATACGATTACGACAGTAATTGTTCCATTGTCCGAATTTGCCACTTTAACATCCACATAATTCAATAGGTCAAGTTGACGCAAAAAATCATTAGCTTGTTCCTCGACATCACATGGTGGGCCGGTAAATATCTTGGTACATATCTTACGGATTGTGAAGTCCATAGCTCTTCCGCTCCTCTGAACTATTGAAATCTTGTACCTATGAATCAACTTATTTCTATTTCAGCGCCATTTCCATGTAGCCTCTATAGACCTTCCTTGCAGGCAACAGCAGGGGATTTCCAATCCCCCCTGCTGTTGGCCGGGTAAACTCCACTAGGATTTACTGTTTTTCTGAGCCGCACCTGCCCAAATAGCAAGAATTAAGACGATGATTCCAAAAATGACACTATTCCACATTGCCCCTGTATTACTGGAGAAACTGTACACCCAAGGCGAAATGACTAGCCAGATCCCAATCAAACCAGTGAGCCAAAGTTGCCACACATTAAACACCTCCATCATATTTAACGTTGACGTTAATGTCATTAAATATATATGACTTTCAATTTCAAATATTCATGGGGATTGATGTATTTATTTTTGATTAATTCGGAGGAATAAGGAATGAAATATTTTATTAAAATTATACGTAACGTTAGATTTATCAATCAAATGGATTATCAGAGAAGGAGTTAGGTTAAAATCTGTGTAATACGTGTTATATGTTGGTTCAAAATCCCCCCTTATCAAAGAAAAAATGCCCATTCATCAATATGTATATGAACACAATTTTGGAGAATACCATGTTTAACAAGACCTGATGGTTCTTTTGATATTGCTGTTCTATCTGCCGTAAAATTGGGGCGTTACAGCTTGGGAATAACCACTGTTTACTCTCTATTATCATATCGTATAACAATTAGTCATCAGGAGGTGAGGGAACAACACAAGGTACCACTAGGTTTAAATAAAAAAATCAAACAAAAGAAGAATAAAATTGATAAGTAATAATTTTTTCTTTCTTTAACACGTTCCTTATAGACACAATAAATAGCCCTATAAGGTATTTAACATTTTTTTTAATTGAAAAATCCCTCCCCCTCCTGTTTTTCCAAGTCTTGCGGGAAAGTGCTTGGAACAATTGGTTTTTGCATTTTCTCAATATCTTCAATTGCTGCCATCCATTGATTTTGGTGCATCGTATCTCTAGCAATTAAGAATGACAGCATATCTCTCACGCCCGGGTCAGTTGTGGACTCATATAATCTAACTACTTGAAGGCGCCCTTGAGACTCTGCATTTAAGTTTGCCCGGAAGACTGCGAGCACCCATGTAAAAAAGATATTTATGGCACATCAAAGGAGGTATTTTCCAAAATTCACAGATAAATCTATTCCTTAAAACTGTTTTTGCAAAAATAGTAATTCAAAGACAAAAGGTTATTTTTTTAATATTGCAAAAATATCTTGTAAGAAGTAATAATTTTTTTTTCTAAATAAGGTGCTCTGAATTGAAATTTAGAACACCTATTTTGATATTATTCCCCTTTATCATTAATTGAGGATAAAGATAACAAATATTTGATTAACACATTCTGCTCTTGCTCAGTGAAACCAGTTGTCTCATCTACCCAGAATTCATGTCCCTCCCCGGTTACATGAACTTGCTGTAAATCTTTAGAACTTTTATTAGTTTCTACAACTTTTTTCCTTAATTCACCATCCACAAGAGCTTTTAAACTATTGGCTGGGTTGGGTAGTTTTCCACTTAACAAAGTTCCAGGAACGCCAATTTCTTTTTCTAAATCTGGCCCAACCGAAACACCTCCATCATGGAGATAAGGGGCTGTCCAGTATAAACCGATTAAACTTGGGACTTTATATCCCCCCGGTGAATTTCCACGGGCAAACGCAAGCATAATTTGCTCCGGATCCAGTTTATCAGTTGGCACTTTTAAAATAGTTGGATTTTTTGGTAAAGGTATCGGCGTATCAGGTGAATATAAAGCTGATTCTCCAAATATTTTTTCTGTTTTCTTAAATGATTTAGCTCTGGTAGCTTCTGTGCCAATTTTGTTTACAGAAATAACCTTATTATTGGTCAGTGCATCTCCAGCATGGCAAGACATACAATTGGCTCTTTCAAAAACTTTTCTACCAGCAGAAACAGTATTTTGATCAAATTCTCCATTTGGCTTCGGAGGCTGAATAGTGTTTTGCCATGCGGCAACTCCATTATTCTGTTCATTAAACTTATGCTTAGGACTACTCACAATGACCCCATCCGGAGCAACAAAGGAAATTTTAGGAAATTGTGGTGGTTCCACAATTTGATTGATCCCAACTGCATCTGGCGTCGGGTCAACATCACGAAAAAATTCGGATGGTTTTTCTTTAAGCGCTGGCTCATAACGAAATTTAGGATTTGCCGCATTTTGTAAAATTGTTCCCAAATAAACCTCTTTATCAACTCCAAAAAGATCCTTACTTAGTTCTGATTGAGATAAAGAGTCTGCATTTTGGGCATGAACATTGTTACTAAAGGCGGCTAAACCTTTGAATGGTCCCGCGGCGGCAAATCCGCTCCAACCATAAGGATGATCTTTTAACGTAAAGGAATCCGGTATCTGTGCAGGATTACTGACTAAATCAATTGTAGAATCAAAATTTCCTCTTGGCCATTTTGCAAAAATATCATCCACTGCTTTTTCAAGTTTTTCAGGGTGTGGTAATCTTTCAACTTTCCCTTCCGAATTTGTAATGGTACGATCCATATCCATAATAAATTGTTTTAAATTTTGCGTATTAGCGTGAGTAAAATAAGCAGACGAGTTAGTTGCTAATGCCAGCAAAAGCCCCAAATTAAAATCATTATTTGGAGCACCTTCCACGACTTTTTTTGAAATGGGATCAACCGTTGCATGACAGGCAGCGCAACTAATCCCTACTCTCACTCTCCCATCGCTTACGCTGACAGGCATTCCCATGGGAACATAGGTACCTTTTACTACATCAATTCCTGTATCGATTTTTTCTCCCTTTTTATAAGATTTATTTCCTATTTTTATGTCATTAGCGAGTTCCACCTGCAAGTTACTGGTCCCTTTGCCTTTAAGGGAAGCTATGGCCTTTGTTACTTTACCTATTGTAAATGGACCATCAATAATTCCCATAATATCAGTTAAGAAAACTTCATTACCAAATGTTTCTTCGTAAAAGGTTTTTCGACCAAGCTCAAGAAGTTCCTTATCAATTTTTACTGCCCCATTCTTTGCTGATAGCTTTTTTCGGCCCTCCTCTGTTTTTAGGAGTTCTGCCGCCTGCTTATCAGTGATATGCTCACCCCATAAGTCATAACTACTACGATTATTTGGATTATATGATACTAATTTATCACTCTGAGGTGTATAGCCATAATTATAATCCATCATTCGAAACGCAATAAAACCTGCAACGGCAAAAAATAGAATACTCCCAATAACCCATCCTAATTTCTTCATTTATCACTCCTCCAAATATTTACTTTGGTATACGCATGGATTATTTTGCCCAAACATTTTAAACATAGGCAAAAATTGATAATAAAAGTGGCTGTCAAATATATTGACAGCCAAAACGGATTTTTTATGTCACCGATTGAGTTTTTCCAGAAAAATATTAATTGGGAAAATCTATATGAGAATGGCTGCACATGAATAACAGGATAACATCCGAAGCATTGCATACGAAAACTGCTGAAATATTTTTAATAAATCCCCGTTTTTATTGATATAGCTGCTCACTGGAACCACTAGTTGGACTTTGATATTGGTTTATAAAATTTTGAATGTGCTGTTGATTTTCTGGAACTACCTGGTACATGGATCCGATTTTTGTTGTCATATTTTGATCCGCAGGTTCTAAAGGATAATATCCTTTTTTGACCATATACTGCCACATATCATACGCATGGGCGCAACTCATCATAAAACAAGTTTGTAAAAATGATCGCAGTTCGGGATTTGCTGCTTCCATTGCGGAATAGGCATATTCCCGTCCTGCCCGTTTTAATGTCAATAAATAAGCCGTAGCCATTTCACGATCATTCATATTGTTAACCATGGTACGTGGTTGAATTGGTGGATATTGGCTGACGGTAGACTTAGTATAATCGTTAAGCTGCCCCTCTTCTTTAAAAAGCGATAATTCCTTTTTTGCTCCCTCAGTTTGATTAAGAAATTCTACTTTCATATTATAGTCTCGGACGTGAAATGGGAAATGTCTCTCCAAAATGCTTTTAAATTCCTGGTCTTGTACATGTTGTAACATATAAGCCATATTCGTAATGGAGTTAACACAACTCATTGTTAATTCGTTTAAATCATTAAGTTCATGTGCTGCTAGTTTCATTATGCATTCCTCCTATTTTTTTAGCTTTACTTATTTATAGTGTGCATAACAGAAAATTTTATGTATGCTTCTCCCATTCCTAAGATGTCACTTTTAGAAATTTCTATGAGTTTGGAGTAAAAAACCGATCAGGGCAAATAAGTTTGGCGTTAACAGTTTCAACGATTTAGACCTTGAAAAAAATACAGCTTTGATGAACTAAAATCACCAAAGCCCTGCAAGCTCTTGATATTTTGGCGTGATAATATATAGGGACTGTCTTTTTCCAAAGGTTTGAACTACATGGGGTGTAAATAACACCAGTCGTTGTTTGATATAATCAACATCTGTTTGGATAAATACAGGGGTTGTGTTTTTAATTAATGACGCCATTTCATCTAAGGAATCCCCCACTCTGAATAACACGCTCCAGTGATATTTTTGTTGATGGGTATCGTTCTCTGATGAAGCAAGAGCAGTCAAATGGGTTTGTAATTCCTTAATGACATACTGAATCCTTATAAGGAGTGGATTCACCTCATCTTTTGACTTATCTTCAACAACCATTATAATGTGCTGTGATGTCTTAAGAATGTCATTTATTTCGTGAATCATACTTCCCATCACTGCCCTTCACTCACCATAATCTTTTCAATTCTGCAGGCGCCATTTTTAAAATGCGGTTGTTTGGACACAAGGTCCCATGTCTCAAGTGTCAATACATTTGCTGCTTGGTTTTCGGTCAGCGTTCCATAATGGAATGGGATAAAAATAGCTCCAGGTCTAACTGCATCCGTAATTCTTGCTGGAACCATAATCGAGCCTCTTTTTGTCGTTACTCTAACCATGTCCCCCATTTCAATTTCAAGTTCTATTGCGTTTTGAGGGTTAATTTCAACATATCCTTCTGGAGAGGCCAAATGAAGTAGTGGAGCTCTTCCAGTTTTTGTTCGAGTATGCCATTGATAAACAATTCTTCCTGTATTAAGTTCATAAGGAAATTCTTCTGATGGAGCCTCTAACGGCGGGGCCCAATCGAAAGCATAGATTATCGCTTTTCCGTTTGCGTTTAGTGCCTTAAATTCTTCTTCTGTTCTTGCTCTCCCTGTAAGTAAGTCCCTTCCATATGACTCTGCTTCATGAGCAAAAGTATAAAATTTTCCGTCAGTGTATAAACGCTCTTTCCCATTCGGATAGTGTTCGTTACATGGCCATTGAATGCCGCCAAGCTTTTCCATTTTATCATAGGTCATCCCAGACATATCGCATGGCCTGCCTTTTGACACCCTTCTCCATTCGTTGAAGGCTTCTTCTGGGGTGCTATACTTTATCAAGGGGTTGCCTTCCCGGTCCCTAAAGTCCATTCGTTTCGAAAATTCCAGTAATATTTCAAAATCAGAAGGAAGGTTATAGGGCGGATTCACTGCCTTTCTAAGTACATTGACTCTTCTTTCTAAATTCGTCATTGTCCCTTCCTTTTCACCCCACAGCGCAGTTGGGAGAACAAGATCCGCTAAGTCCGCTGTTTCACTTAAAAAAGGATCTTGCACAACCATAAATACTTTTTTCATAATATCAACCATTTTATTCCTATTAGGCAAAGAGACCGCTGGGTTGGTAAACATTACCCAAAATAATTCAATTTCTCCTTGCTCCATCAACTGGACAATATTATTTATAAACGTTTGGGGGCCAACTGGGAGGTTCTCTGGATCGACATTCCAAAGCTTGGCAATTTCCTGAATATGTTTTGGATTACTGTTGTTACGGTAACCCGGATAAAAGCCAGCTCCACCAGTCTCTCGATTCGACATTGCACTCGGTTGCCCCGCATGCTGAAAAGGACCTGATCCTGGCTTCCCAATCTTCCCCATAATCAGATGCATTGAATTGACCAGAGTAGCCGCGGCCGTGGCGTCCATACTCTGGTAAACACCCTGTAAAAGAATTGTCACTGTCTTATTGGATGTTCCAATCCACTCTGCACATTGAAGAAGTTTAGATTGGGGAATATTTGTTATTTGTTCGACCAATTCAGGATTATATCGTGAAACGGTCTTTTCTAACTCAGTAAAACCAATCGTATGTTTTTGAATATATTCACGGTTAATCCAATTATTTTTTATTAATAAATGAATAATTCCATTCAGTACCGCAACATTTGTTCCACTTCTCGGCTGCAGGGCAAGATCAGCCATTTTGTCACTAAGATCATTTCTTGTGTCAATTTCAATAATTTTTGATCCGCTTTTCCTTCTTGCTTCTAAAACGCGCTCCCAAAAAACGGTGTTTGTTTCATTGGAATTGCGTCCAATGAATACCACTACATCTGCAATATCAATATCTTCTTGGCATGCCGGCGGCCCGTCAGCGCCAAAAGATTCAATTAACGACCATTCTGCTGTCGCCGTACATAATCGTGTATTGGCATCCACATGGTGCATTCTAAGACCTGCACGCGTGATCTTCGAAATGGTATAGTATTCTTCAAGGTAGGCTTGACCTGTATGATAGAATGCTAATCCACCAGGACCTTTTCGTTTTAATACTTCTTTTGTTTTTTCTACTAATAAGGAATAGGCATCTTCCCATGTAGAAGTCAAAAGCTTGCCATTATGACGAATTAATGGGGCTGAAAGGCGATCAACACTATTGTTGGCCCACCATTGGTTTTCCCCTTTTGGACCGAGTCGTCCTCTATTTATTGGATATTCCTCATTACCCATGATTCCGACAATTTTGTCATTTTTAACCGCAATAAAACAACCGCAGCCATTGGAGCAGATATTACAGGTGGAATACACCAAGCGGTCAATTTTACCTTGAGAATAGATATTCATATCAACTCTGGAGGTATCCCATCCCATTGGTTTCACATCCCTCTACTTTTCTTATCGCTTTTTTTTAGCAAATCAAGTTGTTGTTGAAAAGATGGATATTTAGGATATTTTCTAACGCCTCGATATGGAAGAAATGGGGGTACTATAGGATTCATAGCAGAAAATACGGGGAGTTCTTCTTTTGGAACACCAGTTTCCTTTCTAAAAGGAGGAACTAACAACTGTTTATAGGGGAGATTGGATGAATGATCCATACTTTCACTCCATTAGGTCTTTTATAAAATGTTTATTCTTCCTTTTATTTTTTTATTACTGGGAGAAGGTTTAGGAGTTTTCAGACCTTTTAAATAAGGCTATTTTTTAAAGCTACCAATGATGATAAACTCCATAGTCATCGAATTAATACTTTTAAGACAGTAAAAGCTATTTTTGCCAAAAAAAAGAAGGGGCTGTCCAAATGGACAGCCCCTTCAACAAATTTTTAAATCAATTGAATAGAGCCAAACTCACCATGCGGATGGTTTTGTAATTGAAATCTCCTATACTCATATTCTAATTTTGATAGTGGCATTTGATAAAGCTGTTGATCTTCTTTGTTATATACGTTTAAAAAAATTAGTTTATTGATAAGTTTTTGCCGTTTTTTTTCCTTATCATGTCTCATCATAAACACTCCTTCAGTTTTTACAAAACCTTTCATTAGATACAGCTATATATTGAATCTGATCGATTTAATTATTAGATTATTTGTATTATATACCTATAATTCCTATGTGTAAAGTATGAATTGGGATTAATAAGCTTGTCTAAGCATACTTGATATAGGTGTTCAGGGTCGAGGTGACCTGAATATACCTCTCCTTCTTAAAATACTCCGCAATAGCTGGAAAACACTCGAATTCGCATACACGTTCGTAAAATCGAATCCATTAGAGTCCCGAAACTCAATAATTTCTTTCTCTTCTTTTTTTTGATTATTCTGGAATGGATTCTCTTTGACAGAGTCCTCTATATTAGGTTGTACCGCTTTTTGTTGTTATTTTTCTTTTTCATTTTCTTTTTGTTTTTCTTTTTGTCCACCTATCGTACCACGATGAGTAAACGAATCGTCCATCTCTCCTAATTCTGAATCGATATAGGCAGCATTTTCATCTGGGCCGCTCACTTCATTGCCAGGCAACCTCGCTTCTTGATCACAGATAGATTGATATAGTCTGCGAATTTCTTCTCTTTGTATGGCATCCAAAACATATTGAATGAGTGAGTGATCCTCGACATCTTGTAGTTCGGAATAAATACAATCCATAACCGGTTTGCCACCTTAGTTCAGATTATATTTTCTCCAATTTTTAATCGCGAGTTCTCCCGTTTCAGGATTGTATCGAATCAACTTATGGTGAGTAATGAATCGGTCCATTAATGAATGAACAGTCTCGATCGAATAGCCCATATCAAAGGCGATTTGCTTTTTCGTAATTTTATAGATTCCGATTTGTGTTGTATGTGGGTTTGTAAGCAGATAGAGATAAAAATACTTATCTTCCGGGGTCATTTCTTCCGATACAATCGTATTGATCCAAAAACCAAAAAAAGACCAGGTGTTGGATAAAGCTTGAAAATATTATGACACGATAATTCTATGGACTTTAAAGCTTCCTGTTGAGCTATAATTAAGAGTAATATGTTTTTTTTACATCAAAAAGCCCACCTAATGAAATAAGGCGAGCTATAGTAAACAATTATAATTGATATTTTCGCGCGGCCCCCGCCAGGCATGCCAATTAAATCAAACGAGCCGTAAGCATTTTTTTGCGGGTATAAAATTCAATGCCATCCCGGCCGTTTGCATGAAGATCGCCATAAAAAGACTTCTTATATCCGGAAAATGGGAAGAAAGCCATTGGGGCAGGAACTCCCATGTTGACACCGAGCATTCCCGCATCGATTTCATCTCGAAATTGTCGAATGACCTTGGCACTATCTGTGAAGAGGCAAGCTCCGTTCGCGAATTCAGACTGGTTGGCTATTTCAATTGCCTCTGTAACGTCATTGACGCGGACAATGGAAAGGACAGGGGCAAAAATTTCATCCTGCCAAATTTTCATTCCAGGCTTCACTTTATCAAAGATGGTCGGTCCGATAAAGTACCCTTCTTTATCCACTGCAGGATCCTCACGCCCATCACGGAGAAGAATTGCGCCTTCACGTTCTCCGATATCAATATATTTAATTGTTCTTTCCTTTTGCGAATTGCGAATGACCGGGCCTAGGAAATTACCCTTTTCCAGACCATTGCCAATCGTTAGGTTATTTGCCTTATCTACCAGACGCTGCACTAATTCATCAGCGATTTTGCCTACCGCAACCACCACCGAACAAGCCATGCAACGTTCCCCTGCAGAACCGAATGCCGCTCCGATGATGTTTGAAACAGCTAAGTCAAGGTCCGCATCAGGCATCACAATTGTATGGTTTTTCGCACCCGCTAATGCCTGAACTCTTTTTCCATTCGCCGCGGCCGTTTTGTAAATATATTCCGCAACAGGCTGCGATCCAACGAAGGACACCGCCTTCACATCGGGATTATCTAATATGCCATTTACAACGTCATGTGCACCGTGCACAATATTAAACACCCCATCCGGAAGACCAGCTTCCGTAAATAATTCGGCCAGACGATTGGCCAGGATAGGTGTTCGCTCGGAAGGCTTTAAAACAAACGTATTACCACACGCGATAGCAAGCGGGAACATCCAGCAGGGAACCATCATAGGGAAGTTAAATGGAGTAATTCCCCCGATGACACCAATCGGATACCGAAACATGCCGGACTCAATATCGGTTGCTATATCCGGAAGCTGGGTACCCATCATAAGTGTAGGAGCACCTGCTGCAAATTCGACACATTCAATCCCGCGTTGGACTTCACCGTATGCTTCATCAAAGTTTTTGCCATTTTCTTTAGTAATCAAACGGGCCAATTCATCCCAATGTTCTACCAATAGCTGCTGATATCGAAATAAAATACGGGCTCGCTTCGGAACAGGGATCTTACTCCATATTTTGAATGCCTCGATTGCAACTTTAACGGCATGATCCAAATCCGCCCGAGTTGAAAAAGGAACGTAGGCTAAAGCCTCTCCCGTCGCAGGATTGGGAACAACCTCATATTTTTCTGCTGTAGAAGACACCCACCTTCCTCCAATGAAGTTTTTCAATTTCATGGTTTCAACGACTGAACTCATTTTATTTCTCCTTTTTAATTAAAATTAAACTCTATTACCTCATGACTTCGCTGTCCATTCCTGCACTTTAAAGTCGTAGTCATAACAATTATGATAAAGGTTTACAATTTCCTCATATGTAGGAACCCGCGGATTATTCCCCGGACTTCCGCTGTCTAAGGCATCCGTCGCCATCTTCGAAACCACCCGGTCAAATTTTTCTTTATCGATTCCCCATGTTTTCATGTTCGGAATATTTAAGTCCTGGCAGAGCTGCTTGATTTCTACAATAGTGAGTTCCGCCAACTCTTCATTGCTTAACTCCTTCAAATCAGAACGAATGAGGCGTCCAATAACTGCGAGGCGGTCTATGGCAGAATCCTTTGTGAATTCAATCACAGCAGGCAATAGCATCGCATTAGATACACCATGTGGAACATGAAACAAAGCTCCTATTGGACGGGACATTCCATGAACCAATGTTACGGAAGAATTCGGGAATGCTGCTCCTGCCTGCATAGATGCTAGCGCCATTTTTTCTCTTGCATCGAGATTATCTCCATCATTAAAAGCTGCTCGAAGATTTTGCGTGATCAACTCAATTGCTGAAAGAGCCAAAATATCCGTAAGCGGTTGAGCCCGCCGTGATATAAAAGCTTCGATCGCGTGGCAAAGGGCATCTACTCCAGTTGCGGCAGTGACGTGTGGCGGAGTTGAAAGGGTTAAAATTGGGTCGACAATGGCAACTTTAGGAATAAAGTGCGGATGGCGGATCATCATTTTGATATCATCTTTCGTATTGGAGATGACGGTTACACTTGTAACCTCTGAGCCTGTTCCTGCTGTTGTTGGAATCGCGATCAATGGAATCGGATCTAGTGATACCGCTTTCTTACCTCCCATATAATCGCCAATATAGCCGCCATTAGTTGCGATGACCGCAACTGCTTTTGCCGCATCAATACAGCTTCCTCCACCAATCGCAATAATCAGGTCACATTGATTTTTCTTCAGAACTTCAAGTGCTTCAGCTACATGAACATCTGTCGGTTCAGAGTTGACATCCAAGTAAGTGACATAAGTAACTCCAGATGCATCCAAACTGGCCTGGCAGCGCTTTACATTCCCGATTTGCTCCATAACCCTGTCACTGACCAGCAGTGCCTTCTTCCCTTGCAATGAGGCCTGCTCTCCAAGAACTGTCAGCGAATTGCGTCCATAAAATACCGCTTGCGGCATGCGAAATTCTGCAATCCCACTCAATTTTAATACCTCCTAACAGTCTAGTATGACAAAAATTTTAACAGCATAAAAAAATGGGCCAGACCTTCTGTTTTGTTGCCCGGATAACAAATAATGAACTCGCTACTGTCTGACATCCTCTTTCATTAACCGCTCACACATATAACAAAATTGCTGTGAAAATTCACGGATATTTCCCAATAATTGAATATCTTCAATTTCATTTTTATCATTAAAATGGCTGTTATGAGCAAAAATAGTAGTCGGTATAACGTAACCATTCAAGTACCCCGCCAGAGGTTTTAACTGATTTTCGGCAATTAGATAATGCTGATGATTTCCCCCTGTTGTAACAAAACCCATTACCTTATGTTTAAATGCTGCCGGTGGGATTAAGTCAATTAAATTTTTGAATGCACCGGTAAAGGAACCTTGGAAAATCGGGGTCCCGAATACATATCCGTCCGCTGCCATCATTTGATCAATTACCAATTTGGTACTGCCTGTGTATTCAGATACTGGCCGTCCGTCACAAAACTCAATTTGGTAATTTTTAAGATTCAAAAATTCTATTTCAAATTCGGGATTATGAAGCTTGATTTGTTCTAAAATTCTACGAATGACGATGGCTGTTTTACTCCCAACAATCGTCCCTGACACCCCTAAAATTTTCATTCTCATATCCTCCTAAAATTGTTAAACGAACTAAAAAGAGATGTTATGATTCTGGCCATCCTTCCGGAATCGGACCGACGTTCCGGTTATAATATAAAAGGGGAGATTGATCGGTAATCGATAAATCGATTACTTCGCCTAAAAGAATTATATGATCTCCTGCTTCGCTTTTACTCACGGTTTTGCACTCGAATACTCCCAAGGAATCCTTAATGATCGGCAAACCATTTGAAGAAGATTCCCAATGAACTTTTGAAAAACGGTCTTTCTCTTTCCCTGCAAACGCCCAGCACGCCTCTTTCTGTTGCTCTGAAAGAGTATGCACAGCATATTTGTCAGCTTGTAAAAATGCGTCTAAGGAAGATGAGTTTTTATCAATGCACCAAAGAACCATAAGCGGGCTGATGGATACCGACGCAAAGGAATTGACAGTTAAACCAACCGGGTTTCCCTTTTCATCCGACGTCGTCACAATCGTCACTCCAGTAGGATATAGACCCATTATTTTCTTAAAAACATTGGCTTTTTCTAAAATTTTTGTCATCTTAATTCTCTCCTTTTCAAACAAATTTTGTTTTGCAAGATTTCAAGCAATATAACCGCACAGAACTGTTCGCTATCGATACATTCCTAGAAATGGAGCATAGCTGGCTATTGAATAGGTTTCCGTTCATTTAATCAAGAAATTATTGTCTGTTCATCACTTCTTGTTGAGGTCGTGTTCCTTTGTAGGCAAGCTCCAGTAATTGTCGAATCGATTGTTCGTCAACTGGGCGAGGATTATAGTATGGATTTTTGGAAGCTAATCTCGCGGCATCATCAAGATCCTTCTCCTTCATCCCAATTTCCGCCAATGAAGTTCGAACACCAAGAGAAGTAGTAAATTCAAACAATGCTCCTGCCGTATCTTTTTCATCACAACCAAAAGCACGGGCCATAATTTTTATGGCTTCCGGAACATGATTTGCATTGTACCAAATCGCGTAAGGGAGGATAATTGTATGTGTTTCAGCATGCGGCAAATTATAGCTGCCGCCCAATACATGACATAACTTGTGATGGAGTGCCATCCCTACTGCCCCCAGAACGGTGCTTCCTAACCAACATCCATAAAGAGCTTGGGAACGGGCATCTGAGTCATTAGGATCAGCCAAAATTATAGGAAGACTTTTAAAAAGTGAACGTATTCCTTCTTCTGCCATAAGAGAGATGATGGGGTTAGCGTTTTCTGCATACAATCCCTCAACACAATGGGCAATGGCATTCATGCCGCTCGTCACAGTTATATGGGGAGATAATGTAAAAGTAAGCTCAGGGTCATAAATAACCGTCTTTGGTTTCACGATGACATTTTTCCCTGTCGTTTTCTGCCCATTTTCTGTTATTCCCCAAACAGATGTCATTTCTGAACCTGCATAGGTGGTTGGAATGGCCAATATGGGCAGTGATGTTTGTAAACTAATCGCTTTGGCTAGTCCAATGGATGAACCACCCCCAATTGCAATAAGACTATCCACTCCCTGATCCTCTACAAGCTTCAGTGACTCCCTGACTGTTTCAATCGGAACATGTTGAATAGCTTTTGCATGGATTCCTGCACAACAATCACCAAGCAAGTTTTTAACCTCTAATGCAAGTTTCTCCCGTCCTGGTGTGGATATCACTAAAGCTCTTTTTTTACCTAAATTCTGCAACTCATCTAGTACTTTTTTTCTTTTACCTGTGCCAAATATGACCCTGCTAGCCTGAACGTCATATTCAAAGTTTTCCAAACCAACCTCCTCCTTCTACTATCATGAATGTAAATGATAAAACCTAATGTGTTTTTTTAAACTGATAAGAATATCAATTTTTTAAAATAAAAATGAATCTAAAGCATATTGACCAGGACCAATGAAAGCAATACCAATAGCAACTGCTAACATAGTCAGATTATATTCATATCCATTTGATACTGCCCATAATCCATTTCTACCATGTACCTTTACGATTGAAATCACCATCGTTCCAGCAATCATTATTCCCGCTATCGGGGTGAAGAGTCCTAATGTAAAAAAGATTCCTCCAAAAAGCTCTACTAATCCTGCGATCAGTGCCATCGGTATCCCCGGCTTCATTCCAATAGCATCAAACCAGCCTCCTGTAGCTTTTAACCCGTTACCTCCAAACCATCCAAATAATTTTTGTGCGCCATGACCGATGAATAAAAGCCCAATGACCAAACGAATAATTAATATACCAGTATTCACCATCATTATATCGTCCTTTCACTTCACTCAAGCGTAAATATTAATTGAACTAATGTAAATATCTATCATTTAAGGGATTTATTAGTTAGATAAAACCGAGGTAGAAAAATATTCTTGCAGTTTTATAGTTAAACCCCCACTTCCAAACTTTGGATGGTGATGTTTCCTTTCCTGATTGTTTTTAATAAATTCAAGGAATAATAGAATATGACTGCGACGGTCTAATATATTCTCGATCTCATTACTATAAAACCAAGAATCTATGCAATTATAGATTCCTCTATTGATTCCATATGTTTGTTGACAAAATTGAACAAATGAAAGATCTGTTAAATGTATCATTTCATCGGTTTTTGAAGTCATTTTATTGCCTCCCAACCAAAAAAATTGTTTAACATTCACTTTGTAACAGAAATCTGCTTCTGACGAATTTAATATCTTTTTTGATTTGCAGTACTAATTGATTGATTGAATCAAAGGGCCTTTCCTCTCTAACAAAAAAGCAATCGTTCACCTTTATTTCTTCACCATAAATCGTTTCATGAAAATTAAAAATATGAACTTCATAATGGATTTGTAAATCTTCTTTATTAATCGTTGGCCGAACTCCCACATTCATGATTCCGTTATAACGGCTTCCCTTATACAGCACCTTAACCCCATATACACCTGTTGTTAAAGATGGTTCTTTTGGAGTAACTAAAAGATTAGCCGTCGGAAATCCAATCGTCCGGCCAATTTGATTTCCTCTTATCACTTTTCCCTTAATCATTGCCAAAATAATCCCCTTCTTCTTTTTTTACAGGAAGCCCCCATTCTGGATGGTTTTAGACAGGGGCATACAGAATGGGGGCTTCTCCGGAATTATAATAGTTCAGTACCTGCACCTGCTGATTGTACAGATGATTGTTTGTATAACTTTAATGGTGCTGTTTCATTGTAAAGGAAAGCAAGGATTCCGCACAGGATCGTACTGCCCATAGAAATCACCATGGGAGCAGCCAGGCCGAACTTGTCAGCTGCCATACCGGCAAGTGTTGTAAATGCCACTCCGCCAACCAATTCACCGACAGCCATAATGAAACCGACTGCTGTTGCTACATATTTAGCCGGAACTGATTCTGATGGCATATTTGACATAGATAGAACCATGGTTCCTACGCCAACATTCCCTATAAAAGCGGCAATCATTAGCCACACGATTTGACTGCCTCCTAATAAGATAAAACCTAGGGGTGCTGCTGCCGTAATAAACGAAAAGATGATCATGGTCGGCTTCCGGCCAATTTTATCTGATATGGCAGGAACACCAAATCCCCAAAGAATCCCTCCTAATCCTAAAGCAGACATGATATAACTCATATTAGTGGAAGAAATTCCTTTACTCACTAAATACATAGGTGTAAAGGTATTAATATTGAGATACCAAGTGACAGCAAAGATCGCAACAAAAACAGAAACGAGTACATTCTTATTTTTCAAGACTAATTTCAATGGAACTTTTTCCTCTTGCTTTTCATCTTCAATCGTTAATTCCTCTGGTTCTTTTACAGTCTTCCAAATAAATAGGAATAGAATGAGACCAGGAATGATGGTAAGCAAAAATGTCGTTCTCCAGCCAAATTCATTTGCTAATGCCACAATCACAATTGGTCCTAAAAAGCTCGCCAACAACGCTGTAGAGGAACTTTGGAACAAGCCCATATTAAAGCCGCGCCGGTGCGGCGAGGATGCAATCGACAGCAAGGATTGAGCAACCGGAAATACCGGCCCTTCTGTAATGCCCATAATCATACGGAAAAAGATTAGCATTAAAAATCCATTTGCCATCCCTGTTAAAAGAGAACAAAACGAAAACAAAAGAACAGATAGCATTAATATATTTTTCTTTTTTCCTAATTTATCCGAAAGAAAACCGCCAAACCACCCTGAACAGGCCCATGTTAACGAAAAGGCTGAAACAATGATCCCAATATGGGTATTCGTTAACCCCAGTTCTTTTGTCATAAAAGGAAATAAGAAATTAAGTGCCAAGCGATCAACGAAAACAAAACCCCAAACAAAAAATAGCAAGATTAATAATTTATTTTCATATGTCCAAAACTTTTTGTTTTCCATTTATACACCTCATTTTAGTAATCCTGTCAAACATCCTGTAATATACCGATAAAAAACATATGAAAATATACCTAGTTAGTAACCGCCAAATTTTTTTGGAAAAACCGGCAAAGCCCCCGGCCCTTATTAGACGGCCAGGTGCTGCCACTTTGCCTCCTTTTTGTCGTTTCTCAGCACCATCAGTCTCTGAACGTTCCTGCTTTGAATCTTTTATGCTGCTTAAAAAAACCGTTAAATGCCATCTATTTCGTAACCGTTGCCAAAGAAAGGAAATCAATCGTTGCGTTTAATACCTCTTCTAATTTTTCCGCTTGTGGATAATGAGACGTGTTTTCAATGATTTTTACGGTTGCGCCTGGGATTTTTCTTTGATATTCATAGGCGTACTCAACAGGAACAAGTGCGTCTTTTTCTCCCCAAACTATGCAAGTGTTGGCAGTAAGTCTATGAATTCTCCTGCTTAAACCTTTATCCGGAATCGGCCACATATATCTTCCCGCCTCCGTTAGAGCCGTTAAATTTTCTACAATGGCTTCCACTCTTTCTTTTGGATCCTCAGGCAGAGTGGAAAACGCTTTGGCGGCATCAGAATTTACATCGACAAACATTTTAGCTAATAATTCATCCGGTGTGTTGACCAGTGAAAAGACATCTGTAACTGGCGTCTGATCGATCCATAGACCTACAGCAGCAATAAGGAGCAGGTTCTTTACCCGCTTTGGATCGGTTGAAGCGATCTCAGCAGCCAGCATACCTCCGAATGAGTGTCCAATTACATCGACCTGCTCAAGCCCCAGAGCATCAAACAGCTCATAATAATAAAGGACTAAATCCCACCATCCTTGAAGCTCTTCATTCCCGGTAGACCCTCCTGTTCCAGGCATATATGGAGCATATACTTTATATTGCTTGGATAGTTCCTCCAAATAGGAATCCCAATTATTCCCTCCTGCTCCATGAAGGAAGACAAGAGGTTTTCCTTCTCCCTTAACTAGGACTTTAGCTGTTATGTTCTCTCTTACAAAGATCGTCTCTATTTTTGGTGAAGCCATGGTTTCTCTCCTCCTTGATTCAAAATCAGAATTTTTATTTCACAACTTGTTTATTTAATTGAACTTCCGGCCAGTTTGTTACCGGCCATTGATCATCCCACATATCTTTCAAATAAGGGATTACTTCTTTCGCCATTAATTCAATATTTTTACATGTTAAATGATGCGGCATTGAACCATGATTTAACAAGGCAATGATGTTTCCAACATTCAATTTTTTAGCTGCTTCTTTTAATTGATCACGGACACTTGCTGGTGAACCTGCAACAATAAATCCTTGGTCAATTAACTGCTGCCAATTTAATCCTTTTCTTAACTGGGCACCGGCACCTTCAGAGCCATACTGTCTTTGCATTCCGTGTGCTACACTCCGAGCTGATCTGTACCCTGGGGCTTCTGCATATCTTGGCGAAACATGGAAAGATTTATCAAAGAAGTATCTTACATGCTCTTCATATTCTTCCTGAGCTTTCGCATCTGTCTCGGAAATACAGATTAATTGAACAAAAGCAGTCTTGTACGGGTTCATATCATAACCTTTTTGCTGACGTCTTTCCCAGAATTGATCAAATTTATCTTGAGCAAACTTATGGCCGTAGAAGCTAAGGTAAGAGTATTGATAATCATTTTCAGCAACCCAATCCCAAGTCTCTAGACTTGCTCCGCCGCCTGGAATCCAAATTGGCGGATGCGGCTTTTGGTAAGTGCGGGGCCAAACGTTCACGTAACGCAGCTGGTTGAATTTTCCGTTAAAATGGAAGACTTCATCTGTTGTCCAAGCTTTTTTTATTAAATCATGTGCCTCATAATAACGCGGTCTTAACTCAGCAGGTGACACGCCATATGCGTAATTGGTATCCATCGAAGTACCTACAGGGAAACCTGCAATTAAGCGTCCTCCTGTAATAACATCCAACATGGCAAGTTCTTCTGCCACACGAATAGGCGGATTATAAAGTGCCAAGCTGTTCCCTAACACAACCAGACATGCCTTTTCGGAATCTTTCACCTTTCTTGCCACTGCCGCTGCCATGATATTAGGTGATGGCATCATGCCATATCCATTACTATGATGTTCATTCACTCCGACTGCGTCAAAGCCCAAATCAATTGCAAGCTCATATTGAGAGAGATAATCATTATACATTTCGTGGCCTTTTACAGGATCATATAAGGTCCTTGGAATAGTGATAAAAACGCTTTCATAATCTTTTTCAAAATTCTTAGGCAAATCACGGTATGGCATTAAATTCATAAATACAAATTTCACTTTGTTTCCCTCCTCAGTTATTGTTTCATTATTCTGGTGCTCAAACGATCTAATCCCTCAATAGCTGGATAATTAGAGCAGATTTTCTTACTTTTTAACCTTTTGAATTTGTGGATTCACAACCGGCTCAAGAAAATTCAAGATTTCTTCTGCTTCATCCAGCTTCCAAGGCGGCAGCAATAAAGTAGATCCAAGCTCCTCAAGTGATTCATCAAGTGTCAGCCCAAGATCGCAGGTTGAAAATTCACATAAAATGCCGCCAGGTGATCTCACATAGCAGGAATGGAAGTAATAGCGGTCTTTAATTTCTGAAATATCGGTGAATCCAAGGCCCTCAATAAAATGTCTAACCTTATGCATTTCTTCATCCGTAGCGACAGCAAAAGCCACGTGATGAATAATTCCAGCTCCATTAATCCAGCTTCCTTGCGGGACATCCGGCTCATGCTTAAAAATGACTGTTTTTGCAGCTCCACCCTCATTCAGTTCCAATTGATAAAATGGTCCTTCTTGTCCTGTCATCTTAAAGCCTAAGGCTTGTGTGAAGAATCGCATTTGTTCATCCACCTCACGAATGGACATCGTCACACTGTGGAATCCTTTTACAGCATAATCAGCTGAAATTTCATCTGAAACATATCCTTCACGTGTATCATTGTTATCCTCAACCAGCTCAAATTCTAATCCGCATGGATGGAAGAACGAAAGACGCCTTTGTCCAAATCTTTTCTCGATTTGACCATGTTCTACATGATTATTTTCAAAACGATTTACCCAAAATTCCAATGAACCCTCTGGAACCGTGTAACCTGTAACCTTAACCTGACCTGATCCTCTGCGTCCGCGAACTCCAACCTGTTTAAATGGAAACGATGTCATAATTGTACCGATTTCAGCATTTTGGTTCCCATAATACATATGATAAATGGGAAGATCGCCATCCATTAAGACCGTTTGCTTACAAAAGCGCTGTCCCACAATCGTTGCAAAAAAATCAATATCTTCTTGTGCACCTTCAACACCAGCAGTTACGTGATGAATACCCTGAATAATACTACTTAGATTTTCCATATTTATCCTCCCAGTCATTTTTTTAATGGATTATACCCCTGTACGATCAATCCATTAATTGCACTATAAAACACGTAACTAACTGTTTAATTACAATAGACTTACATTTTTAAAAATTTCATTTTTCCAGAAATACGCATAAATACTTTTGGTTTATCCCTTTTAAGACTGAAAATAAAAACTAATCCCCAAACGATTGGGAATTTTTTTGTAAGATGCATTTGTAAGTTCATCTGTAAACTAGTATAACTATATTGACAACTTGCCAACTTACTTATAGTATTTATATTGAAATGTAAGTGAGATTTTTTTACATATTAGATTATAGACAAACGCTGATCATTTTCCTTCTTCTTTGAATGCGCTTACACAAAGTGGGTTAATTTCTTTAAAAGGGAGGAATAACGTGGAATTTTTTGAATCTAAACTTAGAATTCCTTATTACACACCATATTTAGTTAGAGAACGTCTATTTTCCGTCATTGAAAAGAATTTAGACCGTTCATTAATATGTGTTACCAGCGATGGCGGATATGGCAAAACGACATTAATCTCAAGTTTTATCAAGGAAAATAATATCCCAGCGATTTGGTACCAGTTGTCACACTTGGATCGTGATCCTCAAACTTTTCTTTCCTACTTTAAAACGGCAATCTTTAGACATATTTCAGGAGAACTTTCGGTTTATAATATACCTAGAGAAAAAGTAGAGAGCGAATTGAATAATATCATCACGATTCTATCTACTTGGCCAAAAAAGCTGGTCATTGTTCTGGATAACTATCAGTCTATTAATGAATGTGAAGAAATTGAATCCATGTTGACAGCGATTATTAAGCATGTATCCCCAAATGTAACCTTTATCATTACAAGCCGCATCCGGCCCAATTTAGAACTTGTCCATTTAAAGCTCCAAAATCGATTAGTTGAATTAAGAACCCACCATTTGGCTTTCACAAAAGATGAACTCGAAAAGTTTTTTGTTCAATTGCATCATATTCATCTGCAAAAAGACGAAATTGAGCTGGTTTTGCATAAGACAGAAGGCTGGGCTGCCAGTTTACAGCTTCTTCAAGAATTAATTAAAGATATGGAAATTCCAGCCCGCCCTTTTTTCTGGCTTAAATTTCGAGGAACACCTGATATTTACGATTATTTGGGCTCAGAAATTCTTGCTTCAGAAACGGAGGAAATAAAAACTTTTCTTTATAAGACTTGCCTATTCTCCGAACTAAATGCAGATATTATTAATCAATTTCTTGCTTTTACCAATTCAGAACAAATCCTTAAGCACCTATTGGAAAATCATCTATTTATTTATAAGAATGAATTTGGCACAATAAAATATCATACTATTTTTAGGTCCTTTTTATATAAAAAATTATCAGAATATTCTACTAAGTCAGAAATATACAGTTTGCATAGACAAATTTCCTCGATCTATGAACAAAGACGACAACATTTTTTTGCTTTTGGCCATTCCCTTGCAGGACAGGATTTTTTACTTGGGGCAAAACTGATGTCCAATATGAGGAGACAATATGACTCTTCCCAGTTTTTAACTCTGATGGACGGACTATTAGAAGAGAGTTCCCCTGAAGGTTTTTCAGCAGCAAGTATGAGCCTGTATCTCATAAGATGCATGCCATTAGAAATTAATAAGGATTTAATTACACCTTTGGAAAAGAAAATTAATGATACAAAAGATACAAATTCTTTATTGCTGTCAAATCTTCAGCATATGCTGGGAGGATTATATTTTTATACAGGTAATATTAATAAAGCCGAACAGCTTTGCAATGATTCACTCTCTCACTCAATAAAAAATAAAGATCAAGAATTAATCTCTATTAATCTTTCATTAAAAGCATTAATCCTTTGGTACAAAGGCAACAATGAAAAGGCAATTCAATTAGCAAAGCAGGCGATATCATACCCAGATAAGAATGGAACCTTTCATCCCCACCACATAGCTACATGGGTTCTTTCAGAAATCTATCTGGATCAAAACGAGTTGGCTAAAGGTGAATCTTTGTTAACAGAAACACTTAAGCTTTCTGAACAACGTTATGATTGTTCCATTATTTATCCTTATTGCTCCATGGGAAAGTATCACCGATTAAAGGGCGAATTAAAAGAAGCTTTGGATTGGATTAAAAAGGCGGAATCACTCGGACTTGAGTTCAATATCGAATATGATTTGGGCTGGATCTATTATCAGCTTGCCCTTACCTATTTTGAAGCTAAAGATTTTACAGAGGCCGAATTAAATCTATCTAAATCTCTCACTTACCTTCTGCACTCAGATTATCTAAAATGTCATGTGGTGATGCTGCAAATCCGGATTTTAAAAGAATTAGGAAACCTCACACTTGTTGCAGATTTACAGAAACAACTAGATGATTCAATCCGGGAGATGAACTTCTTCTGGTTACAGCAGGATGCCAAAACTGCTATCCCTGATCCAATCAGGATTAAAGAAAAAAAGAGAAAAAGTGACAGATTATTCCTCTATACCCTTGGAAATTTTGAAATTAAATATGAGGATAAACCGATTTCTTTAAAAAGAAAATCAAGTTTACAGCTTTTACAATACTTTATTGCGAACCGAAACAAAAAAATTAATAAAGAGAGTCTGATTGATCAGGTTTTTCCGGATGGCTCCTTTGATTCTGTCAAAAATCAATTCTACGTTTCTTTATCCGATCTAAGAAAATCGATAGAGCCCGGTCTTAAAACAAGAAAAGATTCCTCCTTTATTAAACGGAATATGGAGCATTATTCATTATGCCTGGATTACGTTTATTTAGATGTGGATGACTTCACTCGGATGATTGAACAAAAAAGTGGTGCAACCAAACTAGAGCGGATGGACCAATTATTGAAAGCGGAACAATTGTACCGCGGAGATTTTTTTGAAGGATATCCCTATCATGAATTTTTGGAAGAAGAAAGAGAAAGGTTGCGTTTGCTTTTTATAAGCACCCTTCAAGAATTAGCAGATTATTACTGGGAGAACAAGGACTATAAGCTCGGAATCGAATATTATGAAAAGATTTTAAAAAAGGAACCGTATAACGAAACCATCTACATCGACTATATTAAACAGCTTCTAAACGGAAATTTCTTTTTGCAGGCTAAAAAGGTTTCAGAGCAATATAAAACCTTTATAGAGAACGAATTGGGAATACCAGTAGATGAAAAGGTTCAAACAATTTTTCAAATCTATAACCAGTCTTCCTAACTGACGATACTATGAACCGTTTCCCTCTATTCTTTATCAGGCATATTTGTAAGAACTTTGTAAGTAATCTTTATTAATATATTTTACAAAGACTATGAATGGAGGGAAATCTTATTGATTAATAAAATTTATCATTCTATGGATGAAGCAGTGGCAGATATTACGGATGGAAGTACCATATTATTTGGTGGTTTTGGCGGGGCAGGAGTTGCCTATGAATTAATTCTAGCGCTGTACAGTCAAGGTGCAAAAAAGATCATTGGTGTCAGCAATAACCCCGGCTATCATGAGGAAGGCATTGCGAAGCTGATTTTCCATGACCGGCTGTCAAAATTAGTGTGTTCTTTTCCAAATAACAAACAAAGCTATGTTTTTATAGAAAAATATAATCAGGGCAAGATCGATATGGAATTACTGCCGCAGGGAACCTTAGCTGAACGGATTAGAGCCGGCGGGGTTGGAATCGAGGCGTTTTTTACCCCAACAGGAGCGGGTACGGAAGTTGCTGTTGGCAAGGAAGAACGAGAGTTTAACGGTGTCCCTTGCATCCTGGAAAAAGCAATACGAGGTGATTATGCTTTCATTAAAGCAAAGAAAGCAGATCGTTGGGGCAATCTTGTCTATAACAAATCGGGCCGCAACTTTAATCCACTCATGGCAATGGCCGGCAGAATCACCATTGCAGAAGTGGATGAGATTGTGGAAGTTGGGGAACTGGATCCGGAGACCATTGTAACCCCCGGTATTTTTGTTCAACGTGTTGTAAAAAGGAGCGGATTATAATGGAAAAACGTTTATTGACAAGGGAGCAAATTGCCAAACGGATTGCCCATGATCTTCAGGATGGAGACGTCGTAAACATCGGAATTGGAATCCCTGTTTTAGTCAGCAATTATGTTGCTCCTGACGCTGAAATCGTTTACCATAGCGAGCAAGGCGTCTTGGGCATGGGAAAAAAGGCGAAACCCGGTGAGGAAGATCCGGATTTAGTCAATGCCTCAAAAGAACCTGTTACGCTTGTTCCTGGCGGCAGCTATTCACATTCCTCGGATTCTTTTGGAATGGCAAGGGGGAAACATATTGATGTTGCCATCTTGGGAGGCATGCAAGTTTCCGAAAAAGGTGATCTGGCAAACTGGAAGGTGAAAGGAGCAAAACTCGGAAGCATCGGTGGTGCCATGGATATCGCTATTGGAGCCAAAAAGGTTGTTATCGCCATGACCCATACCAGCAAAAATGGAGAAATAAAAATCGTCAAGAACTTGGATTATCCAGTAACTGCATTGCGATGTGTAAACCGCATTTATACTGATCTGGCCGTCATAGATGTGACACGAGATGGATTAATGTTAAAGGAAATTGCCCCTGGTTTTACTGTGGAAGACGTTCAAAAAGTAACAGAGCCACCCCTGATTGTATCAGAGGACATAAAAGAAATACAAATTTAGCAGAATAAAATAAGGTCATTCCCCATTAAGCGGAGAATGACCTTATTTTATTTAGCCTTGATAATCAGTATTATCTTCAACATATTTAAATACTTGCTGGGCAATGCTATTTTGTCTGCCCCTTTCCATATCTTCTACTAAATGGGCCACCAGCCCTACGGCACGGGACGCTACTGCAAATGACTTTACGATCCGGTAATCAAACCCCATATCAGACATAATCGAACCAATTGCTCCAACCGCATTCAATGTAATTTGTTTCCCTTTTTCTTCACAAAATTGTTTATGGATTTCTATTAAAAGCTGTGAATGCCTGCCAAAAAAACCTGTCTCCTTTGCCACTTCATATAACACTCCGGTGCGCGGATCTCCAAATTTATGAATATGATGGCCGAAACCGGGAACTTGAAGCCCTTTTTCCTTTCGATCTTTTATGACGATCGAAGCCAATTCCTCTATCTTTCTTTCCTTACCATATTCTTCAAAAGCGTTTTGCAGCATCTCCGCAACATATTCCATCGCTCCTAAATAGACAGTTCCTGCTCCAAGCAATCCTGCTGCTACAGCTGCCTGTACAGCTTCGGGTGCCCCCAGATACGTTAATCGTGCTGACAGGGAACTTGGCGTAAACCCATGCTCGCAAATTGCAACCAGAATAGCATTTAACATTTTGGATTCCTTTTCAGTTGGTATGCGATGTTTTGCACCAAGATATGCCATATCAGCCAGTGTGATTTTCCCAATCAAATCTTTAGCCAGATCATACCCATGTACTTGAATGGTATCTACTGTTGATCTGCCAATCCTTGTCTGAAATTCCATTAGTAAAATCCCCCCACTAAAAAAAATATATGTAGATGCTCAGATTGCCAGTTTGTATGGATGTGTCCACATTTTTTCGGTTTCAATTTGAACTCTACTTTTTTTCGCCTATAACCTGTTGAATCATCGACCGGGCAGCATTTATTTCGTCATCATTCACGATATGGTCCATTCCTTCGTAAATTCGTTTATCCGTTTTGGCCCCCATCTTGATAAACATGGCTTCTGATTCATGAACCCGTTCAATTGGAACCCAGCCATCTACATCACTGGAACCTAAAAAAACAGGAGTACCAGAAAAGGTTCCCTTTATTGGCCTGTTTGTTGCCTCAGGGCCAATCAGCCCTCCTGTTAAAATCAAAATCCCGCCGTATCGTTTAGGATGCCTAAAAGCAAATTCCGCCGCTAGGCATGCACCCTGTGAAAAACCCATCAAGACCATTTTATCGGTTGGGACACCTTGATCTGCCCATTGTTGCAATATGTTTTTGCAAACATCCAACGAGTAGGTTAAAAAGGGTTCATTTTTTCCGATTGGTGCCATAAATCCTTCTGGATACCAGCTGTTTTGAAAAGCCTGAGGGGCAGCGTAATGTACTCCGTCCTGCCCGATACGATCCGCGATTTCAAGAATAGTTCCTGGGGATTGATTTCTGCCATGCAGAGAAAGAACAAAAGCCTTTGCCTCCGAAAAGACTGTACCTTGAATTATCGTTTCCTCTTGCATGTGTACGTTCATATGGATCGCCTCCAAAGTTTGCAGGATAATAAAATATAATGTCAGCTTACTTCATTCACCTTACATCGTTCTTACACTTTTGAAGGCAATTGAAAAAGGTCCCATCAAATTCATTTGACGGAACCATAATTTTGCCATGCATTATTTCACTTTTTGAATTTGAGGGTTTACAATCGGTTCAAGCTGCGAAAGAATTTCTTCACGGCGGGGCTCAAGCCATGGCGGAAGTAATTTTTGTGAACCTAATCTTTCCATCGGCTCGTCAATGGCAAAGCCGATATCACTGGAGGCAATTTCACAGAGGATACCGCCAGGAGAGCGTACATAAACAGAATGAAAGTAATTCCGGTCCTTAATATCAGAAGCGTCTGTATAACCTAATCCCTCGAGATGGGCTTTTACTTTGGCCAGAACTTCATCATTTTCCACCCCAAAAGCGACATGGTGGACAGTACCTTCCCCAAAAGTCCAGCTGCCCGACGGCACATTAGGCTCATGGATGAGGAAAATCGTTTTCGCTGCACCGCCTTCATTAATTTCAAAACGATAGTAATCTCCTTCTTGGCCGGTCATTTTATAGCCAAGTGCTTCTGTCAAAAATCTTGCTTGTTCAGATATCTCGCGTACAGACATGGTCACACTGTGGAAACCTCGAACAGCGTTTTCTTCTGTAATTTCCTCGGTTACCCATCCTTCACGTGGATCATTATCATCCCCGACAATTTCAAATTCAAGACCTGATGGGTGCATGAATGGAACCCTTTTCTGGCCAAATCTTTCTTCAATATCCCCATGTTCAACACCAAGCTTTTCAAAACGATTGAACCAGAATTCCAATGAAGCTTCTGGTGCTGTATAGGAAGTCACTTTTACTTGTCCAGAACCTTTTCGTGCTTTGATGCCTGCCTGCCTATATGGAAACGTTGTCATTACTGTGCCTAATTCAGCATGCCGATTCGCATAATATAAATGATAGATTGGCAAATCCCCATCAAACAAAACAGTTTGCTTAACCATCCGCTGACCAATTACTTCCGCAAAAAAACTGATATCTTCCTGTGCCGGACCCACTCCAGATGTCACATGGTGTAATCCGCTAATAGGCTGAACCATGTTTATTCCTCCCTAAAATTTTTTGTGGTAATTCCACTAAACTTACTATATAAAATGACAGTTACAAGGAACTTACAAATGTTAAGTTTTTTTCATATAAGAGTTTTTTTCTGGCATAAAAAAGCTTCCTGTGCTTGATAGTGATGATTGGCTTTCTAATAGTAGGGCTGGATATAACAATAGAGGCATCTTGATTAATAATAAAAAATCTCTCCATGATAGTTCCAAAACTCAATGGCTGCAGAAATAAAAAAACGCCAACTCCTTTAAAGAGCTGACGCATTCTCACAATGTAAATTGTATCAATAGGTTAATCTTTGTTATTCAAATTCTAATGGATAGTTACACAATTTCAAGTAGATACCATGTAAAAACCAAACATTTAAGAGTAATGATATATTGTTTAACAACAATGCAGCTTTTTTTATTTCACTTCTTCCCAATAATAATGTATTTCCTCTTTTCTAACCACTTCCGGACACTCCACTTCATCATCCCAATGGTCGTAATTGTTTTCTCCATTTACATGTTGAATGTCAACACTATAATATTTATCTTTGTGCTTAAAGATAATGACAACCATTTCAGAATATCCAGCATCATCGTTCCCAAGCTCTTGAACAAACTCAAGCCCATAATTTGGATCATTTCTGCGTTCTGCAACAGAATCTAATATAACATTTTTGGGAAACTTCATTTTTCATTGCACCTTCATTTTTAAATATATTTTTTAAAGTACTCACTAAGGCTGCATGAAAAAAGCCCAGTGATCTTTAACTAGACTTAAATAAATATTTGATCTCTTTTTAGACCGTTCAATTCAATTTCTACAGTCTCCATTTTAAAATAAATCATTACTTAAGACAATTAAAAATATTATCCAATCAACAGAAAAAGCAGCACAAATGACCCCATATTAACATCCATATTCATCAATTCCGATATACCTCCGGTTCCATTCACACGATTTGTTCACTGCAGATTTCCAGAAAAACAGAATTCTTATGAAAACATTTTTCATCCAGCTAATCTTTATAAAAAAATTCCCTGATATCAGCATCCATTTCGGATTGATGATATCAGGGAATTTTTATGAAAAGAAAATAGCATTCCTTAATGATTATGATGCTTCTTCAAACTGGCTATTGTATAGCTCCGCATAGAAGCCATTTTGTTTCAGCAATTCTTTATGTGTTCCTGTTTCAATGATGTCGCCATCCTTCATTACAAGAATCATGTCAGCGTTTTTGATGGTAGAAAGCCTGTGAGCGATCACAAATGATGTTTTTCCAACGGTCAATTTGTCCATAGCCTCCTGGATCAGCATTTCTGTCCGTGTATCAACTGAACTTGTTGCCTCATCCAAAATAAGCAATGGCGCAGTTTTCACCATGGCTCGGGCAATGGTAATCAGCTGTTTCTGGCCAGCCGACAGGCTCGCTTTATCATCAAGAATGGTATCATAACCATTAGGCAGGGTTTTTATAAAGTGGTGCAGCCCTACTGCTTTACAGGCTGACTCCAGTTCCTCATCACTGACTCCCTTACTGGAATAAACGATATTCTCACGGATCGTGCCTTCAAACAGCCAAGTATCCTGGAGAACCATACAGAACAAATCATGTAGATTTTCCCGTGTTAAACGGCTGGTTGGCACACCATCAATCAGGATTTCACCGTCATTTACTTCGTAGAAACGCATCAGCAAATTAACCAGAGTGGTCTTGCCCGCTCCGGTAGGGCCGACAATCGCGACTTTTTGGCCAGCCTTGACGTTAACTGAGAAGTTTTTAATAACCGGCTGATTTTCATTATAACCAAAGCGTACATTCCTAAAACTTACATCACCATTTACCGTTTCAAGCCGATCCTTCTTCTCACCTTCATCCGCCAGCTCTTTTTCATTCAAGAATTCGAAGACACGCCCACTGGCCGCGGCTGTTGATTGGAGCTGTGTGGCTCCCTGGGCAATCTGGGTAAGAGGCTGAGTGAAAAGGCGAATGTATAACATAAAGGATACAATGACACCGAACGATATGTGGCCATTAACGGCAAGTGCCGCACCGACAATACAGACCACGACATAACCTAGGTTTCCGACAAACATCATAAATGGCATCATCAGTCCAGACAGGAATTGCGATTTCCAGGCACTGTCGTATAACCCGGTGTTAATCTCACGGAAGGCTTCCTTCGCCAGCTTTTCTCCATTATAGGCTTTCACCACATTGTGTCCTGAGTAGGTCTCCTCAATATATCCATTAAGCTTGCCGAGTTGTTTTTGCTGCCGTCCGAAAAAGACTTGTGACTTAGCAATTAAGAATGACATCAGTGCAAATCCAATAAATGTGGACAGGACGGCAGAAATCGCCATGATCCAATTGGTCCAAAACATCATCACGAGCGAACCCAGGAATAGTGTGATGGCTGAAGTCAACCCGCTTAAGCTCTGGTTCAGCGTCTGGCCCACCATATCTACATCATTTGTAACACGGCTAAGAACATCACCGGTGCTTGTGGAGTCAAAGTATTTTAATGGCAGACGGTTCATCTTTTTTGAAAGATCTTTCCGCAAGCTTTTAGAGATCCGCTGCGTCGCTGTTGCCATGATAAAACCTTGAATATATTGAAACACGAACATTAAAACATAAAGAACTGCAAGAATGGTTGCCACGTGGACAACGGCATCCATATCAATACTTGTCATCAGACCTTCCGTGATTGTATCGGTTATATCGCCAAGTATGTCAGGACCTATAATATTAAAGATAGACCCTGCCATGGAAAGGATCAGGGCTACAATAATCGCCGGAACATACGCACGGGAATACGTGAATAATTGTTTGAAGCTTTTCGATAGGTTAGCGCCTTGCCCCTTTTGGGAGCCCCTTTGGCGTCCTTTCGGGCCGCGCCCTTTTGGACGTTCTGCCTTCTTATCACCATTATTAGCAAATTCATTTTCAGCCAACTTCAAGCTCCTCCTTTGACAACTGCGAATAGGCAATTTCTTGATAGACGTTGCATGTTTTCATGAGCTCCTGATGTGTACCGATGCCTACCACTTCACCTTGATCAAGTACAATGATTCGGTCCGCATCAATAATCGTCCCGATACGCTGGGCAACAATAATGGAGGTAGCATCTTTTATCTCTTGTTTGAGGCGCGAACGCAAAACTCGGTCGGTCTTATAATCCAACGCCGAAAAAGAATCATCGAACAGATAAAATTCAGGATTTTTATAGATGGCACGTGCAATTGACAATCTTTGTTTTTGCCCGCCGGAAATATTTGTTCCGCCCTGAGCAATTTCAGCCTTGTACTGCCCCTCCATCTTTTCCACAAACTCTCTGCCTTGAGCGATTTCAACCGCTCTTTCAACATCACTGACTGCCATCTTCGTATCCTCACCAAACGCAACATTGGACGCAACGCTGCCACTGAACAAAATCGCTTTTTGGGACACATATCCCAGCTTGTTCCTTAACACTTCAAGGGAATAGTCCTTCACATCAACCCCGTCAATGAGCACAGCACCTTCCGATGCATCCATGAATCGTGGAATCAGGTTCAGCAGCGTGCTTTTACCGCTGCCTGTAGAGCCGATGATGGCGACTGTTTCACCCCTATGAGCTTGAAAACTTACATTTTTCAAAACATAGTCTTCTGCGTCAGGGTATTTAAAGCTTACATTGCGGAACTCCACTTCGCCGGAGGTATTGGTTTTTTCAGCTTGGGGTCCTTCCCCATCGCCGATTTTGACCTCGGTATCCAGAACCTCATTGATCCTTTTTGCGGATACGGCAGCACGAGGCATCATGATAAACACCATCGACAGCATCATGAAGGACATGATAATTTGCATCGCATAAGAGGAGAAGACCACCATGTCAGAAAATCGGGATAGCCGATCCTGCAGCGGAGCATTGTTGATTATGACGGCCCCAATCCAATAGATCGCAAGATTCATTCCAGACATCATCAGCACGATGGACGGGAACAAGATCGCCATCGTCCTGCCTGTGAAAAGATTCGTTTTGGTCAATTCATTATTTGCTTGTTCAAATTTTTCTTCCTGATACCCTTCGGCATTATAAGCACGGACAACCCGGATACCTGACAAATTCTCTCTCGTTACACGGTTCAATTGGTCCGTCAGGTTTTGAACCGCTCTAAATTTTGGCAATGCTACAAAGACGACAATGGCAATTAACACACACAGGAAGGCAACCGCAATTCCTGTCGCAGCAGTCCACTCCCATGCCTTGCCTGTAATTTTTAAAATCGCCCATACGGCCATTATCGGAGCACGAATGACAATCTGCAATCCCATTATGATCAACATCTGGACTTGCATGATGTCATTTGTGGAACGGGTAATCAGGCTGGCAGTGGAAAAACGGCTGATTTCCTCCATCGAGAAAGACAAAGTTTTATCAAAAACCATGCCGCGCAAACGGACCGAGAAGCCTGCAGCTACCCTTGCTGCCAGGAAAACCGTTGCCATGGACGCCAGCATACTGCCTACAGCGCAAAACAGCATGTAACTGCCTTGGACGAGAACGTCACTAATCTTGCTTCCTTCTGTCTGCACAAGCTTGGTGATTTCCGTCATGTAATCGGGAATTTTTAAATCAAGCCATACTTGTGTCACTATGAAAACCAGGCTGCATACAATCAACAGCCAGTCTTTTTTCTGAAAATATTTGAAGATTTTCAGCATGCATGAACCCCTCCTCGGGCATAAAGTTATATATTTCCATGTCATTAGCTAGAACAGAATGTTAACGAAAGGGTCCTGATTCCAATTGTCCCATACCATCTTTCTCCATTTTTTCTCTCACTGCCTTCAGCAGCAAGTGCATTCCCTGCTCAACGGTATTCTGTTCATCTGGCGATAAATAATTTAATGCATCACCGACTGCCCGTTTCACTGGTTCATTTGAGTTATTTCTGATTCCTTTTAGAACTTCCTCGCTCACAGAAATAATCACTGACCGTTTATCTTTTGGATTGGGAGTCTTCAATAGAATACCTTTTGCAGACAAGCGCTCAACAATATCTGAAACGGTACTTTGGGTCATTCTAAGATTTTTCGTCAATTGTTTAATGGTAATCTGCTTATTCATCAACACTTGTGCAATGACCCTTAACTGAGGAACCGTTAGACCGTGCTCCTCAGCATGTTCTTGAATACTTCTTATTAGAAATCGATGTAAAAAATCAATTGATTCACGGATAAAATCGGCCCGATCCTCCAATAGTTACTCTCCTCTCCCAAAACATCTTATACGATAAATCGCACACGATATATCTTATGCGATTTATCGTACACTCACATTGTACGATTGTCAATAGCTTCTTACACATTCCATTTAAAGGCTTGAAATATTTTTATAATCAAAAAGAAAAGATGACTCCTCTATTATCAGAGCCATCTTTTCTTTTAAATATTCATCTTATTATTTTCAATTGATAGCCTTTCTAAACTTATATCATACAGTGAGAATAAATCCGGTTTTTCCATTTTAATTCTTAGTAGAACCCTGAAAAGCTACAAGGTATATCCGAATCCCAAAATAGTAAAACATTTTTCTTCGTTATTGTGAGCCATCTTGATTTCAATTTGGTGTTCCCGGCAGACATTCTCCTGATACAAGATTACAGCATTGCAATGAGTCCAGTTTTCTACATGAGGGTCGGCGGTTTTTATATGTCTGCCATCCACAAAAATATCCGCCATTCCAAACTCGCTGCTTCCGGAATCCTTAAAAACAAGGATGAGGCTTCTGCTGTTGATCGTCATTTTGAAACTTTCATTTTCCGATGCAGCAGAATGCATCCAGTTATTTGAAAATTGCGGGGTCCCAAAAGGATTAGCATCCATCTCGACCATCTGCAAATCGTCATCTGTTTCTGAAAAGCCGCCCATATTGATCCATGCACCAATTCGGTTATCATTTCGATCCAGTAACTGAACATCCTTAAAATAATTGCCGATAACCGGAGATTGGTCTATTTCAACGTCAACTCGATCTCTAATCGATTTATTTGTTTCCGAAAACAAATAGGCAAGGCAATCCGCCATAACCGTATGACCATCATTTGTCGGATGATAAATATCGTAAAAAAATTGCCGTTTGGTGATAATGTTCCCCTCTTCTTTCGTAAGTCTAAACTGGTTGACCACCGCATCCTTTACACTTACCATGGGAAGATTATAGTGCTTTCCTATGGGAGAAAGTCGATCCTGCAAATTCCAGTCATTTTCAAACACGCTGAATAATAAAATAACCGCTGGTTTGTTTTCCGAGGATAGTATTTTTAAAACAAGGCTTTCATAACAAATTCCTTCTGTTTCGTCTCCTGCATCATTTACTGCGAACTCCACAATCACGATATCCGGCTTTACTTTTCCATTCCTTAAAATATCTCGTTCATAGCGAAGCATGCCGAGCTCAGATGGTGTGCCCCCTACACCTGCTTTCACAAAATGAACATTCTTTCCATCTTCTTTCCCAAACATTGCTCTGAATTTCAAGTACGATTGGCAGGCATAACAATGAGTATGGATCGGCTTGGCTCCAGCGCCCTGAGTAATGGAGCCCCCTATATAGGCAATGGTAACATCGCCGCCTCTTTCTGCTTTTTCGATTGCCGTTTTTAATCTTTGATTGTTTCCTTTGTTTAAAAGAGATTTTTTAATCATGGCCTGGTAGCCATTGGAGCCGAATGCAACCGGAGGTTCCATCGCGATCTCTGGTACCTTATAGGAATCATAGAGATAGAATTTGACACTTGCAGCTGCTAGTTCACCAGGATGGTCAAATTCAAAGGCAAATTTGCCTGGAACATCATCATCTTGGGACCATTGGAAATCACCAAGTTCAAAAATTATCTCAGCTCCATCTGTTGGGCATGGCATTCTAAGCAAAGTTCCCGTTTCATATTTCTTTTGTTTTCCATAATTATGTAACACAAAATGGATGCTTCCAGGATTTTCATTTCCTGTTTTTATTGTTACACCTATACTGTGAACCAGTTTATGAAATCCCTTACAATTTTCGAGAAGACCCAAGATTTCCTCATCTTTCACGCCGCCTACAAGTCTAGCAATACTTTTTAATCGTCCTGCATCCAAATAGACTTCTTGTGAGGGCTTGCCTTCATTACGGGGAGTTGCCTCAATCACCTTCTCAAACATAACAAAAAAGCTGTTTCGTTTTGCGACCGGATCTTTTGGCGCCTTTGGACCAGCACTTTTATCGTCATTGATTATTAAACTGCTGTTGTCAGTCATTTTCATCTATCTCCTATGAATGTTTAATTTTTTCTGATCTATCCCTCTTTTTATATCATTACTATAAAGGAACTTTTTCAGAAAGGTCAATGCATTTTTGAAATCGCTTTATTTTCGGACAAGGATGTACAAATATAGGAGGTTATTAGAAAAGCGCTAGGCAATTCTCAAATTCTAAAACTTTTATACTTTTTGGTGTAATAAAATAATGTATTTAGAAACAAAAATGTCCCATTGACTATGATACGATTGAAGTACTTACCCAAGTTTAACTCAATCACCCTCCCGATCAAGGAGGACATAGTCAATGAGACTTGATGATGGAATTATTCTATTTTTGAGCCAAAATAGCTTCAGCTTGTTGTCTAAATTGCTTTGCAGCATCTTCTGGCTTCATTTCTCCATAGGCTATTTGGTCAGCAAAGGTCTTTAAAAGATTGATGATTTCGCCTGCACCTGCAGGATCAGGGCCATTGAATGCTGAACTGTTGTTTTCAGCCCAGGCTACATAATCGAATATTTGTTTTTGTACCGTAGACAATAAAGGCTTTAACGCTTCTTGGACTTTTGACGATCCAGGAATGCCGCGTTCGCCAAGCATTATTTTATTTGCCTCAATATCGTTGGTCAGGAAGTCAATAAATTTGGCAGCCTCTGCTTTTTGTTTGGAACTATTGGCAATTGACCAGAACATACCGGGTTTTATGAACAATCCTTTATCAGCATCCGGCCCTGGCAATCCTGATATTTCCAATGGCCGATTTGCCACTTGTTGGATACCTGATAACTGGCTTGCCCATTGGAAAATGCCAACGGATTGCTGCTTTACAACAGGATCATCTTCAAGCCCTTTAACTTGAGCAATCACGTCAGGTGATGGAACCGCTTTATTTTTTACCATATCGGAATACATCTTAAAATAGTCAACAAAATATTTGTCATCCTTATACCCTAATGCTTTGCCATCTTTACTGTACAGTCTTTGCCCATTGGTTCTTAAGTAATAGTTGAAAAGTACATCCGGAGCCGTGCCAGGTCCATTATCAATGTACAGGCCAGAGGCGCTTGCCTTTTTCCCAAATTCTTGATAATCATCCCAAGTCCAGTCCGCAGGGATTTTGTCTATGCCGATTTTTTTTAAAAGTGCGGGATCATATTGGTAACTGAGGGCAACCATACTGGCTGTCAGCCCATAATATTTACCGTCAATTTTACCACCGTCAAGAAAATTTTGGCTGAGATTTGTGGTGTCTATTTCCTTACCAAAGAATGGTGTTAAATCTGCTAATTGGTTATTCGTTGAGTATTCCGTAATATAAGAAAGATCCATTTGGATAATGTCCGGAAGCTGGTTTGCCGCCGCTTGAGGGGCCATCTTCTTCCAATAATCATCCCAGCTGGCATATTCAGGTTCAATTTTTACATTGGGATGCTCTTTCTCATATAGTTCAATCATTTTTAGCGTGTAATCATGTCTTGGTTGATTTCCCCACCAGGCTAAACGAAGAGTAACCTTTTCATCCTTGCTGGCTTCCTCATCATTTTTTGATTCTGACTGATTCTTACTTGTTGTACCACCGCTGCACGCCGCTAAGGAAAAAATTAGAAAAAGCGAAAGCAAAGCCATTATAAACTTTTTCATTTATAGAGTCCCCCTTTTAAAAATGTAAGTGTTTACATTTATTGCTAAAAAAGTAAAACTATTGACTTAAGCTAGCCTAAACAACGATTAAACTATGAAATTGCCTCCTTTGACTGGAAGTATTCTTTCAGCCTTTTAGCAAGTTCATCATCTGAAAGTGGATTGCGATGAGTGTTTTCCAAATAAATATGTTTCTCAGTTTCTGGCATCAGGTATTCCTTATACCATGCGAAAAAATCAGGGCTATCACCGTGTATGCGCAAAAACCGCCTAAGTGTGTCTACATTCTCAACCGTACTCTTAATATTCGTGAGCCAGTCTGCCTGGTAAAAACGTTCCCATTTCCCATGCTCGGAGCCGCGCAAAACTTCCAGCCCTTTTTCGTAACACCATTTAGATTCGGATGCATAGACAAATGCTAGCGGATAACGCTGATGACGATACTCCTCGTAAGACCGGCACAGCCAATAAAAACCTTGGCATCCAGATAAATGAAGTGCACCATGGAACCGCAGCTGGTCTATTGCCCTACGCTTATCATCTAAACCGAGTTTTGCAAAACAATCGTCACACCGCTTAAGCCATGCTCCCCATTTTCTTATGCCATGCTCCAACTGCCTCTCGAACGCTTTTACTTGCTCATCGAAAGGTAACTCTCCTACAGCCCATATTAATCTCGAATCCGGTTGATACCTCTTTCCTTGCAGCCAGTGACCAATGATTTGCCTTGCCGGGTGGTGATAGTACTCGTCTCCGGCTAAATCATCAGAATTCGGTCCGTATTGTATCGCCGCCTCAAAATAGCTTTGGTACAGTTCCTTCAACTCATCTTGATTAGTAGAATAATATCTATTAATGAATTGACTCAAGTGAGCACTCACGTCGATTGTACCAGTACTCCACAACTCGCGAATCACATCAAGCGCATAGACATGGGGACGAATGTTGCCACAGTTGAGGAGCAAATAATCATCAGCTCCATGATCAAAGGCTGACTCAAGCTCCTGCTTTATAAACGAAGCCGGTCCTGGATACATAGTCAGATGATTTGAAGCCTGCAAATCATGGAAGGTCACATGGTAATATAAACCATGTTTCCCCTTATCACCAGGTTCTGGAAGGGATGGTACCCGTAAATTTTTATTGCTATTTCTGCGGGAAACCATTTTCCCATAACCATTATCCGCCCAAATCTTGATGACATCATCAGGCAGCTCAACATAGCCATCTTTATATAATTCTGCGATTTCGCCATACAGAGCTGCACAATACACAGGATTTTGTACAGTGCTTCCAATCATGTCATACTGTTTCCGAATGACTTTGCTAATCATCGCCCCCCGTTTTTCAGGAGTATCAAAGGCCGGGTCGTCTTCCCAGAAAGGCTTGTCTCCTTGACCGCGGAAGGATAATACCCAAAGAACCTTTTTATCCTTTTGCTTTTCGATGGCCTCCCGCCACAGGCTCTCAAACAGTTCCGGCTCCTCCTTGTAGCTTGCTTTTTTGCCTGGGAATGCGCGCAAGAACATTTCAGCACCTAGTGGCTCAGCATGATGATGCGTCACCCATAGACCCATTTCAGAGGCAACTTGATAATGAACACCGTTTCTCGGCAAGTCTGTTCCAGGAATCACCATGTTGCCTCCACAACGAAGCAGAGCTTCAAACACCGGTTCCCACACCTCTCTTGAAGGGGGATATGGTTCCTTCCATCCAATCAAGCACACTTCGTCGTTGACAAACCAGCCACGGTAACGGACCTTAGGCAGAGGTGCGTCATAGTCCATCATTGGTATATCAATTTTGGGACGGGTAACGATTAACTGATCGGACCAAAACCAGAACGGATGTATTTCCAAAAATCTTTTGCTAAACTCCAGTATTCCGTAAACAATGCCCAACTCATCATAGCCCACAATATCCATCCAAGAATTTCTTCCGTCCGAATGAAAGCGAAATCCATGCGCCTCTGGATGTTGTGGACAATTGTCCTTGTGCTCAGCATATCGGATACAAAGGTCTGCCACATCTTCAGGTCCGATTACCAGCTTGGGGACCTCACCCAACACTGTTTCAACATCTCTGACCAATATCCTGATGGCATGATCAACCGGCGAAGTTCGTACTTCGGGGATTTTTATTCGCAGCTGCCCCTTTAATTCTAGCTGTCTTTTTACATCGGTATTCACTGGTACATCCCTCCTTTTAACATCATACTTGAAATTTTCTATTTGGGATTTTCTATTGTTGCTCCTTTTTTATCGTAAATTGCTTTTTTAACATGGTATTGTGCTTTTTCCGAAAACCGGAAGGAGTAATGCCAGAGTATTCCTTAAATAGTCTGCTGAAGTGAGACACGTTTCGGATGCCAACACGTTGTCCTATGGATGTCATAGATTCAGGAGAAAACTGCAATAATTTTTTGGCTTCTTCCATTCGTTTGTGCTGAATATAAGTGGAAATAGTGTAACCGGTTACATTTTTAAAGCAATGGCACATGTAATGTTTATTAATATTAATAGAATTGGCTATAAAATCTAAATCTATCTCTTCTTTATACTTACTATTAATGATTGTTAATATTTGCTCCACATATATTTCTTGTTGAGTTAAATGCAGATATTGCGACTGTTTATTCATAGATTGAACCATCCTATAAACCATTACTAACAACTCGAATAAAAATGCCGCCGCCATTGTTTCGTTTCCAAACTCGTCTTTATTAATCTCGGCATTCATTTTCGAAACTAACTTGTCAATCTCATGCTGGTCATTTACATCGCAATGAAGCAAAAACCCATTATTTGGAAACATGTGAAAAATCGGTTGAAGAATTTTGTCTGGAAACATTCTTAGAGGAGTATCCAAAAAATGAATGATACTTCTAATATAAGGGGAATCAGTCTCCGGTTTAGCTATATGAGGAATTTGGCCAGGGATCAAGAGCATGTCGCCCCTTTGAAGCGGGTAAACTTGATCGCCAATAATGATCTTAGCGTTTCCTTTATGAAACAGGTAGATTTCATACCCCATGTGAAAGTGCAGTTTTCCATCTCCATCAATTCCCTTTTTTTCATACTGGACAAATATCCCCTGATTTTGAAGCTGATTATCTGTTTCATTGGAATGTTTAGTTAACAATGTCATCCGATCACTACTCTCTAAAAAAGTGGTTTATAAAAATCATGTGATTAATGGTTATCTTGTTAGCAATCGCTCCTGTGCTATAGTTCAAAATTAAATCATTTAAACCATTCTGCCAATTGTTTTTTTCCTGATATTGATGTTTATTTGTATTTTGATCATTTATGAATAGCCATTCTGCACCTGCATGAGGATAGAGTTTAAATCCAATTGGATTTGGTTAATGGTTCCTTATTACAGTAAGTGTGTTGGAGTTCCTGTTAATCATGAAAAAAGTATTTGACGTTGTACACTCATCTAAAAAAACTGCCCAGCAGTTTGGGCAGCCTTAAAGTAACGACGATACTATTTCCACAAAATTTTAGAGAGTGGTGAGCATTTATTCACTTATGCTTAACATGTCCATTTCTCTCTTAATATCATTTTCAAGTTTTTCATCTATCCATTTTCCTGACTTCCTTAATTGATCAAAGTAATGCAATATTTCTTCTCCGTCTTGTGCTGCTTCCAATTTATTCCCGAGACTTTTGTGTACCTTCATCCTTTCATTTAATGTCTCAATCAATGTATGGAATTTTGGTAAAATCCCCTCTTTATACAGCAGCCTTCTTTTATGAACGGCTTCTTCTAAATCAGCCAGTCCCCCACTCGTATCGCCTGATGCACAGCGGCCCACGCCACGGTACTGCAAGGCTGATGAAAAATAATCCCTATTTAGCAGCTGGCCATTCTGATCCAACTTTCTGCAAAGATCTACCGCTTCAGAACAATATTTTAACCCTTTATCAAATTGCTTATCTAAATTATAAGCTCGTCCTAAATTCATTAAAGAACTGGCCAATATACTAATATCTGTTAATTTATTTTCCTCATACATCTTTTTATCCATAGCTGCTATAGCTTCAAAATCTTTTATTCCAGATTCATAGTCGCCCAGATCCAACGAAATGGATCCTCTATTCGCAATGGTTTTAGATAACAAGCTAGAGGTATCGATTTGATTTTCCTCCTCAAGGGATTGTAAAAGCTTAACAGCAGCATGAATATCCTTTGCAGCCTCCCGCAGCTTCCCTTGGGATCGGTAGGTAAACCCTCTCTCTTTCAAGGTTTCCGCCTGGCTGATCAAATCGACCGGTTTTCCTAGATTCCGTAGTTCGTTTCTTAGATTAATTGACTTAGTGAGATCCTCAACTGCTTCGATATAGTATCCCGTACGCCGATAATTTGCCCCTCTTTTAGCATAACTTAAAGGCAAAGAATCAGGGTCCGTTACCTTTTGCAGTTCAAACAAGGATTCCTGCCTCTTAATCGCTTCATTATAATCCTGAAAAGCTTCTTTATATCTCATTAATAAAAAGTATGCCTCTCCACGCAGCATATACTTATAAGAGATCTCCTCGTCCTTGCCTCCAGTGGCATCAAGAATCTTAATTTGTTGATTCAGTAACTGTATGCGGCGTTCTCTCTGATATTTTACAATGGAATGTTTCCTTAAGTAGTTTGCCAAATAATGGATAAACTCAACGAACGATGGATGGTAGAACTGATTCGCGACATTTTGATCTTTAATTAATTCTAAATAGTTTAAGGCATTGGCAATAAGATAAACCTCTCCATCGCTTTCAACACTTTCCCATTTCATTTGCTGAGGGTTTTCTTTTAATGATAGGATCTCTTCTAACCAGCCGCTAGTCATTTGTTCCAATTCCGTGCCATATTTATCAAAAATTAATTTCTTCCACTCATCATGCGAAATGGTAATGAGATTCCCTCGATAGGAGCGATCCACTTTTAAGAAAATACGCAAATCTAATAAATAGGCCAAAAAAGTAAAAGTGGGCTTATCTTCTCCTGATAAATAAGAAATTTCTCTAAAGGTCAAGCCTTCATAAGCTCTTGAAACAATTAAAAGAATCCGTAAAAGGTTCTCATAAAATTTATTCCCATACATGGCATGCAGCTTGTCTAAATAAAAGTTAAATAACTCAGATCCACTCGGGAGATCCTTTACATCAATCTTCCCTTTATAGGTAACAAGCAGCTCTTTGATCGCCTTTAAATACAAAAACCGATTCTCTGCCTTAATAATTAATTCATCAAACATTCGTTCATGTTCAATCGTCATTTTGCCATTAGCCAATAACTCTTTCTTTAAGTAAGAGATTAAGACATCCCGATTATGTTCATGATGCCGATTGTAACTGAATTGCTCCGTAAATTTTAATCTGTCCAAATTATCTTGAGTAAAAGATGTGAGTTCATCTTTCTTTCTGCTGGTTAAAAGAATGTATACACCATCATTCAGCATGGTTTCATCGGGTATAAAATCAAAAATCGACTCTCCCTCTTGTCCTGGAATCTCATCCACGCCATCAATGACAAGGAGTAATTTATCATGGCCAAAGTGTGTTCTATGTTCCTCCGAAAACTCATTCATCATCCGGGCAAAATGGACCTTTTTATCCTTACTTTTCGAAGGAACTCCCTCTATTCCAACAATCGTGTTTCTGCCGTCCTTATCTTGACGCAATATATCATGAACTCTCTGCGAAAAATAATTCATTTTATAACTGAACGAATCATTGATGTAATAGGCTCGAACGGAGCCATTTAGCAGCTTATGATATTTATTTAAGGACATCTCATCCAATGCCCGGGCAAACGTTGTTTTACCTGTACCCCGCTCCATTTGTATTAAAAATAAACCCTTTGGATGTTTATTCATTGCCGATGAAAGGTCATGAATTAGATAACCTGGGCTTTGAAAATCTTTTACTTCCCCAATCTTATTTAGAATTTCTGCCTCAATCATGGAATATGTTCGATCATCCACCGTTGATCTTTTTGGAATCATAATATCTAATTCCCGGCGTGTTCCTTTTATCAACTCATTTACCTTTTGATCGATTTTCTTTTTGCCTTTTGTATAATCAAGCACCATGGTTTTGTCTTTATGTGAAAAATAAGTATCAAAAAAATAGATGCTGTTTTCGCTGGTCAGAATAAACGGGAATAAAGGAACCGTCAGACTATCATTTAATCTTACTGAAATATCCGAGGTGTCTCTCTCAATATGGTCCATGGCCTCTTCTCCAGACAGCCGATATTCATTCCCGCCTTGTTTAAGGTAAAGATTGATTTGCTGGTCCAATTCAAACGTATCTTCAAAATACCGTTTAATTGCTTCAAGTTTTTTTATAATATCCTTACGAAGGTCATCATCAGCATCAAATGATAAGGCGCCATGGCCCAATTGATCATTGCGCCACTTTACGATCTGCTCGTCTCTGTATAATTTTAAGGTTCGTATTAAAACCTGCTTAAGAGTTGGATGAGTGGATGGCAGTTTTGATATCACACCTGCAATTTTCTCCCAATCACCTAGTGATAAAGGTTTTTCTAACAGTGCGACCAATACCTTAATTTCAGCATCGGACCTTTCTCTGAGCGAATAAATATGACTGACACTGATAAGGATCGGGAATTTAAGCAAAACCTCCAAGAGATCCTTTATCTGCAGCACGGCACCATAGGATTGTTCCTTCAGAAGCAATTTGTATAAACTGGCATATTCATGGGCAATAACAGAAGTGCTGTTTTGAAACGCTGGTTTAAACCACAGCTGTTCATTTTCACATAACAATCGAAACAGATGGTTTCTATTGCCTTCATTGAAATCAGATTCTGTTTCATCTAGAACTTCTGCTTTAACATGTTGAAATTCTCGACTCTCTAGAGCCTTCATAATCCTTTTTCTAGGGCCAAGCTTAATCCCTAAATCAGCCAAATCTTCCTCACTAAATGAAAGGAGATCTTCTAACCTTACCTCTTCTTCTTCAAAAACGTCTATGTACTTTTCTAAATTAAGAGCCATTAAAAATTGAGTAATATCCATATCATCCCCGCCTAATCCGCATCTTTGCTCGCTACATCCCATTAAAATCTCCTAATTATTGTACTATAAACAAATGTTAGAAAACATATATTCCTCGATAATAATCTACTGCTGATAATTGCATCCTTTCAGCTTTTTTTGTACACCATATCATTTTTTAGATCTTGACTCTATTTGTCTAGTATTTGTGAACAAATGAGTAACTGCCATAACACTAGATCAACCTTTTGTCCCTAATTTCGCTAAAAGGGCTGCGGCAGTGTTTGCATGGAGTACTATTCCATACCGTTCCGAATGGAAATATGATCTTTCAGCCCATAAAAAAATCCTCATAGATATTGGCCATGTTTCTCAGAACCTTTATTTAGCAAGTGAATCAATCAATGCTGGTGCTTGTGCGATCGGTATCTATGACCAAAACCTAATCGACGAGGTATTAGGTTTAGACGGAGATGGCGAAAAATTTACCGATGAGCAAATAGTACAAATTACCATGCTGCTTTTAGGTGCAGGGGTCGAAACAACAAGTCATGCGATTGCTAATACTCTCTATTCATTGCTTTATGATCCTTTTTCATTAGATATTCATCGTTCTAATAATAAAAAACATCTGACATTCGGAAATGGCCCTCATTTCTGTTTAGGAACACCCCTTGCACGGAGCGAAATTTCGTAATGATTAATGAATGGGAATTATCTATAGTAAAGGGTCTGCATTCACATTTGAATGCAGACCTATTTTAGTACCTAAAAACTTATTATTGATAATTTTGATAGGGACAGATGATAAAGTGGTGGATCCTCTTTGGTGAATACGTTTAATATTATAGGTCACTTTAAGAATGCCATGATAAGTTTACAAACAAAATATCACCCAAGTTAAGGTCACTTCACTTGGGCATTTCCTGGCTGCTCGCATTGTGTTCGTTACCTGAAGTTTATATAGAAGCTGGGAGATAAATCCACCAGAGGCATTTTTCGGACTTTCATTTTTGGACATCTCAATTTCCATCTTGATTTGTTTTATTATACTTATTAATATATCTATACCAATTTAACCTACATAGAATAGATAACACCTCAAATATAAGTAATAAATGTGGATTTTATCATCATTATCTTTTAGAATATTGGTATAGACAACTATATTTTTAAATGGTAAAATTGCATTAATTAGAAAGGAAGTCATAAATATGTCAACAAACTCGAAACTGATCAAAGGTATTCAAATTTATTCAGATGATCGATGGATTGAAAATGGATTTATAAAAATAAAAGATGAAAAAATGGTGGAAATAGGGTCTACAGAACAACTTTCCTCACAAGAAGAGTTTGAAGTTATCGAGATTCCATCCAATTATAAAGCTGTACCTGGTTTTATCGATGTCCATATCCATGGAGCAAACGGTGCAGATACGATGGATGCGACCAAGGAAGCATTGGAAACAATGGCAGAAGCACTTCCTCGTGAAGGGACCACGAGCTTTTTAGCGACAACGATTACCCAGGAAGAACAACAAATTGAAAAAGCCCTACTGAATGCAGGCGCCTATATCCATGGGAAGCAGTCCCCCGGAATGGCTGAAATCCTAGGGATCCACCTTGAAGGTCCATTTGTAAATAAAAAAAGAGCGGGAGCTCAGCCTATTCAACATATTATTGATCCAAACCTTGATTTATTTAAAAAATGGGAAGCTCTCTCTGAACATAGTATCAAGCTAGTCACATTGGCACCCGAACTGCCGGGCGGCCTTCAACTGGTTAATTACTTGGCTGAAAATGGGATGATTGCGTCGATTGGGCATACTGATGCCACCTATGAAGAAGTGCTCGAAGCAATTGATGCCGGAGTGAATCACGTAACACATCTTTACAATCAACAAAGAGGTTTGCATCACCGAGAACCAGGAGTGGTGGGTGCAGCCTTTTTAAAGGATGAGTTAAAAGCAGAATTAATCGTAGACGGTGTTCATGTTCATCCCGAAATGGTCAAACTTGCCTATAGGCAAAAAGGCAACAAAGGAATCATCCTGATTACTGATGCCATGCGGGCAAAATGCCTAAAGAACGGACATTACGATTTAGGAGGCCAGGATGTAATCGTTCAGGATGGAAAAGCAGTCCTCAGTGACGGAACCCTGGCAGGCAGCATTTTAAGACTTGGCCAAGGAGTAAAAAATATCCTAACCTTTGCAGACTGCGAACTGGAAGATGCCGTGCAAATGGCAGCTGTAAACCCAGCCAAACAACTTAATGTTTTTGACCGCAAAGGCAGCATTTCGGAAGGAAAAGATGCTGACATCGTGATTCTTGACGAAAACTTAGATGTATATATGACGTTATGCCGCGGAAAAGTTGCCTATTTTAAAGGAGGAGAAGCAAAGTGAAAGTCATCGAAGCCAAAGATTATCAAGATATGAGTAAGCTTGCCGCCGATTATATTATTCGTAAGGTAAGTCACTCTCCAAAAATTAAACTGGGACTTGCAACAGGCGGTACTCCTCTGGGGATCTATGCCAATTTAATTGCTGACCACCAAAAGAATGGGACTTCTTATCAAGGGGTTACCACTTTTAATTTAGATGAATATATCGGGCTTTCCGGTACTGATCCGAATAGTTACCGCTATTATATGAACCATAACCTATTTGATCATATTGATGTTCAAAAACAGAACACATTTGTTCCGCGCGGAAATGCAGATGATATTGAAAAAGAATGTATCGATTATGAAAAATTGATTAAAAATCACGGCGGCATTGATTTACAGATACTTGGCATTGGCAGCAATGGCCATATCGGATTTAACGAACCCGGCACATCCTTTGATACTGAAACCCATGTTGTTCAATTAACTGCTTCTACAAGACAGGCCAATGCCAGATATTTCAACAGCCTGGAAGAGGTGCCGACGAAAGCCATCACAATGGGCATTGCCTCGATTATGCGAAGCAAGGAAATCCTATTGCTCATTTCTGGTGAGAAAAAGACAGAAGCTTTGAATCGTCTATTGTCTGGCAACGTGGATGAAAATTTCCCGGCATCTGTGCTCAAGAGACATCCATATGTTACAATTATTGCAGATAAGGCTGCAATCGCTGATTTAAAGGTGAACAGCTGAGGTTCTTCCTCACTGTCTCCTTTTAAATATAGCTGTTTTTATTTGGAATCGGATTAAGTTTAACTAGAAAGGTGCAGTTAAGACTAGAATGATTAAAAAGGATTCCCCCATCCCCATTTATTATCAGCTTCAAGAACTTTTAAAGGATTTGATTGAAAAAGGTGAATTAAAACCTGGTGATTCCATTCCAACCGAAAGGGAATATGCAGAAAAATTCCAAATCAGCCGAATGACGGTGAGACAAGCTTTAACCCAGCTCGTCAATGAGGGTTATTTACACCGGATTCAGGGAAAAGGAACGTTTGTTGCGGAACGGAAAATTGAGCAGCCCTTATACCGCTTGCGAAGCTTTACGGAAGATATGGAGACCAGAGGACTTAAACCAGGCAGTCACTTAATTTCATTTGAAATTATTCCTGCCACAAGCCAAATTGCTTCTCAGTTGGACATTCAAGAATATGGACCTGTTTATGAAATCAAACGAATTCGGTTGGCCGACGATGTTCCAATGGCACTGGAATCAAGTTATATATCCGCAAACCTGATTAAAGGCCTGACCGAACAGATTGTGAAAGAGTCCGTTTATTCCTATATTGAAAACGAATTACACCTGCAAATTGATGAGGCTTCACAAGTAATTGAATCGTCCATTGCCAATGAAGTGGATGCAAAGTTTTTAAAAGTAAAAAAAGGTTCCCCTATCATGCTTATTCAACAACAAACCTTTTTAAAGGATGGCACCCCTGTTGAATATGTAAAATCCTCGTATCGTGCCGACCGGTACAAATTTATGATCAAAATGAAACGGTAGGGGAATATCATTTTTAGTCATTCCCCTTTAGTGTTTTGATTTTGGCAAACTCTTGTTGTCTAGTAAATTTATTTCCCTATATTAAAACAATCAATGAGGTTGCGTTCTCGCAGCCTTTTTATAATTTAGATTAGTGAAAAGCTATAGTGACTGTTATGATTTGATTATCTTTTTACCTTAGGCATCATAGCCGCAGGATGTCAGGATTTCCCTATTATTGGTTTTTACCATTAATGTTAGAGAAACAATGGTGTTTGGACACCACCAATAAAATAAAGTAGGGAAACCTTTCTCAAGGCTTCCCCCTTATCAAACCGTACGTGCCCTACTAAGGCATACGGCTTACCAA